>NZ_LR743509.1:3015555-3331944 GCF_902712875.1 Hyphomicrobium sp. ghe19
CGAAAGCTGCACCTAGCAAAACCGTTGGAGTTTGCCCTTATCACCCAGACCGATGCTCTTGAGCTTCTCAACAGCGGTGGCTCACTTGCATTTTGGATAGGAGGCTACGGCACTAAGACCACTGTCTACTTCAAGCTCAAGGGCAAGCCTCAAGCTTCGGTCGCTGTCGGACGATGGCTTCTGAATTGCGGAGTGCAAGAGACCTGCTCCACCCTGGATAAGAACCATCTCAACCTGCTTAGGTCGAACTTGAAGCTCAGCGATAATTACTACTGCAAGGCTCCTGGGAGAGAAGCTACAAAGGCTCGATTGAACAAGGTCGAAGAATTCACATCTCCACCTATCGTTTGGAGTGAGTACCTAGTTGCTCCCAAGGCTATCGATCTTAAGACCTTCACATACCAGGAATGAACTTCCGAGCATGAGCAGGAGATACTTGCTCTCAAGGTTCTGCCTGTAACGAACCTCAACGGAGAGCTTCGCTCGGGTCATTGCCCTCGCTACGCTTCTGGAGCATCACCTACAGCCTACCTTGAACAAGACCCTGATACGGCTTCGCCGATAAAGACCATGTACGAGGTATTTAATTGTAGGTCGACAAAGAGCAGCAGCTAACAACCACTCAAGGCTGAGCCTGTAGGTTCTCTATTAGCTCATTGCGCTCGGGTCGTTGCCCTCCGCTCCATTCGACTAGGCGCAGTCTACAGATCACCTTGAATGGACCAGGAACTGGCATCGCCAGATTAAGACCCTGTACGAGGTATTTCACTCAACGCCACAGCCTCAAGCTTCGTGCTGAGGTTCACTAATAGCAAACTCCGAAGTCTTCCAGCTCAGGATCGTTGAGGTCTTGGCTATGAGTACTTGCGTCCGGTGAAAGGTGCAGCCCTGCTCTACCTATAAGGAAACCTGCTCCTTTCCATCCCTATCAGAGCGCTCATAAGCCTCTGAGAAAATCACCATCGATAAGGAAACTAACAACGATGAAACCCTTCAACCTGGGGCCGGTCACCCGTGCACTTTCGACCATGAGAACACGTTTTGAAGCTGTCGGTCACAAGCCTTCCGCTGCTCAGTGGGAAGCCCTCGAAGACCTTGTAAGATGCCTCGACAGTATGGCTATGGGGACAGCGAAGCAGACGGTCTATCTCTCGAGCCTTGATCCAGGACTAGGAAAGACAACCGCGCTCAAGTGCTACCTTCACCAACTCCTGGCGCAACATCTTCCACCGTATTCAGAAGTTGGGTGTCTCATCTGCTTAAACACTCTCGATGAGGTGGAGCGTCTGATCGATGACGTAGGAATACCCGAGGACATGCTTGGTATTTGGACCTCACGCTCAGACCTTAATGTCCGCGGCAGGGCGGACCTGCAGAACGCTCAAGTGCTCATCACCACACATTCGAGGGTCTTGAAAGAGACGAGGCGTAGTGAGTTCTGGTTGACCGAGAGCCTTTATTTCAAAGGACAGCCTCGACAGCTCAGAGTGTGGGATGAAGAGTTTCTGCCCGGAACGCCTATCAGCTTATCGGTCAACGATGTGATGGCCACTCTTAAACGTGTGCAGTCTGCCTCAGGAGAACTTCGGAACAGGATCAAAGCAGCATTCGACGAGATAGATGGTCTGCCTGATGGCTCTGTGTACACCGTACCTGACTACATGGGGGACACTTCAACAAGCCTCAAGGAACTCCTAAAAACCATTGCGCCTCTACGAGGAAGGTCTCCCATCGCAGATGAGATGGAAGCTTCTATGGAGGCCCTTAGTATCATCTCCGGAAGACGCGTAGTCGTCAGGAGAGATAATCCCGAGGGCAATGCTTGTGTGGACTACGTAGACACCATCCCGCCTGACCTTGCACCCATCGTTGTCCTCGACGCTTCAGGCCGGAGAGGCGTTCGTGTCCTGTACGAAGACATGGAAGATAAACGAGGGATGATCACGCCGCTGAAATCCGCCCCGAAGTCTTATCGAAACCTCACTATTCACGTGTGGCGCAGAGGCGGCGGTAAGTCTTCGTGGGCGACACCCGATGGAGCACCTCAGATGCTCGACGGCATAGCTTCAACAATATGCCGGAAACCCCAGGAGGAATGGCTAATCGTACATCACAAACCTGATCAGGTTCGAGGCATTCCCGACATGGACACGGCTCTACATAGGCGGCTCAGTCTGACGACGTATAATCGAGTAAGCTTCCGTAACTGGGGTGCGCACAAAGCAACTAACGCTTACGCTCACATATCCAATGTCGTACTTGCAGGCACGTTATTCTATCGAACTTCCCAGTACGAAGCACGGAAGCGCCTCGGTGCTGCACTCACTGCTGACCATCCTAACATCCCCGAAAAGCAGATGAAGGAATTCATGGTCGGAGAAAGCGCAAACGACGTGCTTCAGGCCGCATGTAGAGGCTCCATTAGGCGGTCGCTTGGAGACACATGCCCACCTTCAAACCTCTACCTGATTGCGGATCCCCGCAAAGGCATCGAAAAAGCCCTGCCCCGCATCTTCCCGGGTGCCAAGATTATACCTTGGCTACCCGTGAAGCTGGACCTCAAGGGGAACTCGGAGAAGGCTTTCAAGATCGTCTTGCGCTGGAAGAAGACAGCCAAGCCAGGAGACGTCCTCACGTTCAAGGAACTTGCCGCATGCCTCGACATCAGCTTGAGGCAGCTCAAGGACACTGTTCGGAGAAACACGAAGTTCATGCGGTCAATAGAAGCCGAAGGTCTCAACGAATGGGGTTCGAATAAGTATTCCATTGGCTATCGCCTGGAAGACCCTCTCGTCTGAACTCACAAGCTGACCCCGCTGGCTTAACCGCTGGCGGGGGATTGACTCCGACATTTTGTGGAGACCTCTGGCGCCTTGAGTTTGCGTCAACACTCAAAATTCAAACTGATGACTGCCCCCCGGATCCAGTTCTCTCGCAACCTAATAGCCGGTGGATTTATTGGCTACCACATTACCAGGGGAAGACTCATTTCCGACGAGAACAACACATCGCTTGTCGCGAAAGACCAGGGTGGCCGTTCTAAGCGATGTTCAAACCGCAAGAGTAACTTCTCCAGGCTTTCATGTTTAGCGAAACCACCCGCTGAAGCGAAATGCTCTTGGAGGGAGCAAAGAACTTTTGCTATTCGAGATCACCCATTGTTTTTAACCCTCACAAACTAAAAAAGCGAAAACAAGATGAGCAATGAAATCTTTGAACGCACTTCTCTGTGGGTTAAGGCATTTGGAGATCGAAACGCTACTCATCAAGAACAACGCGAGCGCTTAAAGACCGCGATCTTGGAGATGCGCAAACGCACCATTCCTCTTGTTGCACAAATCCACCACGATCTGCCCGGCATCACCGTCCACGACATCACTCACCTTGACGCACTTTGGGAGGTAGCTGACACGATCGCTGGACCGAGCTTCGAGTTGAACCCCGTCGAACTCTTCGTCTTTGGCGCATCAGTTTTGCTGCACGATGCAGGTATGGCTTTGGCATCATACCCAGGTGGTTTGACCAGTATAAAGCAGACGCCGGAATGGAAGGATGTTGCGGCTGCATATGAGAAACGTGCCTTCGGCAAAGAAGACTCCAAGTCTCTGGAACAGAGGACGCTGTTCATTACTCTGCGCAAACTTCACGCAAATCAGGCCGAAAGCCTAATCGAAATTTCCCATGCTCGGCCGGGCACTGAGGAGAAGCTATTTCTACTTGAGGATACCTCTCTCCGTAACGGCTATGGAATGAGTATCGGCAAGATTGCGGCCAGCCATCACTGGGATCATTCCCGCCTTACGGACGCCTTAGAAAGAGTTGTGGGCGCGATACCGGGATTACCGACCGAGTGGACCGTGGATGAAGTTAAAGTGGCCTGCCTCCTGCGTTGCGCTGATGCTGCGCATATCGACTCGAGAAGAGCCCCAACAATGCTTTACGCGCTTTCGGACCCCAAGGGCGAGTCCGCTCGGCATTGGAATTTCCAGAACAAGCTCCATCAGCCTACACGTGTTGCCGACAAAATCGTATATTCGTCTGGTCAACCCTTCACCGTCTCGGAGGCACCGTCGTGGTGGCTTTGCTACGATACGTTGCGGATGATTGATGTTGAATTGAGAAACTGTAATGCGATCCTCGAAGACGCCTCCAGTGCTTCGTTCGAGGCCAAATACGTCTCAGGCGTCGAGTCTCCAAAACTTCTAGCTCGTCATGTCCGCGTATCTGGCTGGTCTCCTATTGACGCTGAAGTGAGAGTTTCCGATCCGGTTCGATTGGCGCGGACTCTAGGCGGCAAAAATCTATATGGCGACGACCCAGTGCCGCCGATCCGCGAACTGTTACAAAATGCAGTTGATGCCGTGAAGGTGCGACGGAAACAAGAGGACAGGGCAAATTTATGGGGCAACGTAAAAGTTTCGATTGAACCGGATGCCTCCGGCCAGGTGTGGCTCTTGGTGGACGACAACGGTGTTGGAATGTCAGAAAGAGTTATGACAGGCCCACTTATCGATTTTGGCAACTCACTTTGGTCATCTGATCTACTTCAAGAGGAATTTCCCGGCCTCATGAGTAAGGGGATTGACCCTGTAGGTAAATTTGGCATCGGCTTTTTTTCCGTATTCATGCTCGGAAAGCACATCAAGGTAATCAGCAGAAAGTACAATACGGGAGATGCCGATACCCGAGTTCTAGAATTCGATGATCTCTCGCATCGACCATTAATGAGAGCCGCCCAAGTCGGTGAACTCCCGCGAGACTTCAACACTCGCATCGCGGTCAAGCTTGAGCCTAAAGCTATCAACAAAGTCTCGCAAAGACCCTCCTCTGTTCGGGATTTGAATTCCTACACTCCGCCGATGGACGATAGACTGCTCGAACTTATTGCTGGAGTCGATGTGGAAATTGAGTTGTCTAACAAGTTGACAGGTCGCGAGATAACACATCACGCTGAATGGCAGACCACCAACCCCGAGACTTTCCTTTCCGAGGTATTGGCCACTCAAGAGGAAAATGAGAGACGAGAACTAATTAGAATTCACGCCCCTCTGGTGAGAACTTTAAAGGACTGTAATGATCACGTGGTTGGCAGAGCTGCGATGCTTCTCAAAGGCCGCAATAGCTATCGCACTCCTCAACCATTAGTGAGCGTTGGAGGCTTTTGTTATTCGGGTGTGTACGCTTCGCGTTTGTACGTTGGCTCATCGTCCATGAGTCGAATTGCAGGCTTACTACGAGGAACAACCGATGATGTTTCTCGCGCGACTGCGTGGGCGACCGTCGACGAAAAGACCATGGGCGCATGGGCGTCTGAGCAAGGCAAATTGATTGATCGCTCAAAGTTTCGAGTGAAAGATTTGGTCGGATTTAGCAGGAGGATTTTATCCGTTGGGGGAGATCCTGGCGAACTTAAATTCGGATACGCTGGGGGCACTTTTCAAGATTTCTCAGAATTTCGTAATCTCGTCAGAGCGAACGAGGAGATTTATGTTTTACTGAAGTCGGAACGCTTCGATGATAAATTCAAACTTTACCCATTTGAGGATTTGACCACCCTCTACTTCACAACGCCAATTGTCCCGAATTTGATGGTCTTATCTATCGACAGTGGCGAAAGCATCTTGGATGAAGAGTTCATGAAAGAAGCTCTCGAGTACGGGCGACAAGTACTTTCCGAGGAAGAATTGGGAGATATTGTCGACGAACCCCCGCTCTCTTTTTTGTGGAGACTCGTTTCTGAAGAATGGGGACCTCAAGTGGTCGTCACGGTTGAGCGCATCAACATATCCGCAGCCTCGCTCGTAAGTGGGGAGATAAGGCCGTGGGTACTAAAATTTGTTCGAAACAAACAAGTTTCTATATCAGAGGACTGAATTTTCGTTGGCCTTGCATCTGAGAGCACGCTTCATTTTCACTGCAAAGTATCAATAAATCAACGTGGCCGCGGGCTGAGATAAAACCGCCAGGATGTAAGCAATATGAAATGCTGAGTTGATTTTCTCGAACGGCTCGGCGACCTCACGAACTGATCTTGTCATAGGTGCACATCAAAGGTACACAAAGCTGTGGGTGAGAGTAAAAAAGCCCAATCTTTCCGGCCCTAAAGTTGGTCTTTCCCAAGTCCTCTTCGGGCGACCAACTTGAACGAGTTCGGGGTAGCGGTCTGTTATTCGCCCCTCATCCTACGCTTGACTCTCGTCACACGCTTGGAAGCTGAGCTGCCTCGACCACCTCTCTAAGTTGATCCGGCGAAGGTCCGTGATGATACACACCGACCGTGACGCCTTCGTTTACGTGCCCCACAACGACTTCCACAAGGTATTTCTGGCAGTTCGCCCTTAGTCTTTCAGTGATGAAGGTGTGCCGCAACGAGTGAAATGTTTTCTCTGCCTGCCCCTCGTGGATCTTCCCGAGAAGTTTAGTTCGGTATCTGGCGAATCTTTTGACGAGTCCTTTCGATTTTCCAGCAAGCTCAGCGAACAGAAAGTCTTCGTCAGACCTCTCCTTTATTCGCGATGAAACGATTCCTACGAGTTGTGAATGGATTGGCACCTTGCGCGTAGCGGCCTCAGTTTTCCCTTTAAGCACATCGAACACGCCATCCTTACAGTTGGCCACGCGGAGCGCAGCTATCTCCCCAGCGCGAAGACCACTTAGTGCTCCAATGGCAATCGCATGAAGCAGGAGTTTCGTTGGAGCATTGTTGAGTAGGTGTGAGACTTCCTCATGAGTCCAGGCTAGTCGAGTTCTCGACTTCCCTTTCGCAGAGACTTGTTGACCCTGCCAAGGATTGGCTTTTGCGACGCCGCGTCTAACCATCCACTTCCAGTAGCTCGAAAGGTAGGAGAGCAGTGAGTTGACGGATTTCTGAGCGAGTCCCCGACCGGAAAGGTGCGATGCATAGTCACCTGCCATCTTCTTCGTAACGGTCTGAACGAACGGCTTACTCGTCTCGTCTTGCAGCCACAGCTCGAAGCGTTTGATCGCAGCCTTTCGAGCAGCCTGGGTTGTTGCTACTGCTGGCGCTTCCCTCAAGAACCTATCGGTGTTGTAGGAAACCGTGACCACCTGCCCGGTGATACGCTTATACCAAGCCTCACCATCGGGACGCTTTTCGGCTAGGTCAGAGAGGTACATTAGCAACGTATCTCTGTCGCTTGACTCGTCCTCGTCGCACTCCTTAGGCATATCTCTGAGTTGCTGAGCGATCTCTTCATCAACGTCGCAGACGCCCTGTCTAATCCTCTCCCAACTATCTTCTAACTCGATGAGCTTTCTGGCCCTGAGCTTTCCAGCGTGGACGATATCGGCAGTGCCCAGATTTTCGATATGGAACTGCCTTCCCGTGTGCTCGGCGATGTCCTTGGGAAGTCTTTTGATGAGCTGGTACTGATTGCCCTTCAATCGAAGGTTCTTGAATTTCTTTTCAGACATCTCTGACTGCAACCTTGTCTCGAGCAACGAACCGAACTAGGGTGATTTGTGACCTAGCGATGTTGCCTACATGAGTCGCCTAATCAGTTGAAATGCCTGCAATTACTGGCGGTTTAGAGGGTCGGGATTCCCGTCCCCTACGGGGCGCCAATCCAAGCTAAGCACATCAGAGTGCCGGCTGCTTCCTTGTAGCCGTGGGACTTGAGAGTCCTCCCCCAACCTGCGACCCCGGACCATAATTTTTGGAAGCCCGTGGCAGCGCGCCCAATCGTGAAACTTTCAAAGTTCTCGTGTGCGCCGTCGAGATTCCAGAGCCGCCCGCTGCGAGGATTTCAGCGACTCTCCTGCCGTCCCCAATCGCAGCGCCCTGCCCTCATCGAGCATGGCCTTTTAGAGCGTTGACGGTCCGGCGTCGCATTCTCGGCGGGCTGCATCTTCGGGCCAAGTCCTTACGACCGGCCACGATGCGGCCGGGGACGTCAAGCGGCTGCGGCGCCAGTGGCCGTTGGATAATCCAGCTTCAAACGAAGCTTCTTGGCAAGTTCGCCGCCAAGAAGGTTCGATGGCCTCTCGACTACTCGATGGATCAGCCATGCCGTCGCAAAGCAAACGACGATATAAAAAATGACGATCGAATTTTGGGAGAGCCCAAACACAGCCAGCATCCGCATAAAGCACCACCCCGCGTAACAGTGAACGGCGTAGAGCGGATAACTTATGTTCGCTAGAAATGTGGTCGGCAGGGTTGGACGGAAGTAGTCTCGCAAGAGATAGCATACCCAAAACACGGCGACCGCGACGATGTACGTCCACACGTGACGCGGCGCTAGAATCGCGGGGTCCGATAACAGATTCATCGCAGCGAAGATCGAAAGCATCGCTGCCACGACAGCGCAAAATGTTTTGTCGCCGATCTTCCGGGCATAATGAAATTGGAAAGCGACGCCCACCATCAGGATAGGCAAAAAGGCGCCAAAGAAAACGAATGCCCAAAGTAAGCGAATGCCGAATAGGCCAAGATCATTTCGGTTCGGGTACAGGTGCCATAAGAGGTAAGGGACAAGACTAACGGCAACTGCGACGGCGAACACCTTCAAATCAGCGCGCGGGAGCAGGCCAGCGAACAAGGCGGTGAAGATATAAAACTTCAGTTCAATCGCCAGCGACCACGATACGCCGTCGAGGTACGGCACGCCGAAAGCGTCGCCTACGCCGGGCAACAGTTGAACGAGGATTGAGAACTCGTCGAATGGAAACGCTTTGCCGAAATACCAGCCTATCGCATAGACCGACAGCAGCATGATCGCAAAGCATGTCAGGTACGTCGGCCACAAACGGAAAAATCGCCTTACAGCGAACTCGACAACTGATGTCTTGGCGAGAGATAGCGATATAACAAAGCCGCTGATGACAAAGAAAACGCCAACGCCAAGAGAGCCCAGGTCTAAACCTGCAGCTGACACCTTCTCACCCACGAACCGAAGCGCCTTCGGCATTTCAGCTGGTGGGACAATTACATCGGCGTTGATCATTCGTGCGACATCTGCCGGGCTCCCCCAAAACCCGATCAAGTGAGTCATCGTCACCACAAGGGCAGCTATGCCCCGCAATGTATTTGCGAATTCGACTCGATCTTCCCGCATCCACTTCTCTCCCCCAGAGCGTAGATGTCAGCGCCGCTCAGCTCGATCAATACGAGCCGCGCCGTTGTCCACGTCTTCGTGCCGCGTCACAGTCTGCAGGTCGGCAGATCGAGCGGCGTCGGATTTCGCGAGATGCGTGTCGTGGACATCAGCCGCCCGAGCAGGCCCGGTAGTGAAGCCGCGAAGGCGCGGGACGGGGCTCGTCTTCAGCCGAGTTTTTCGCGTCGCTAAAAACTCTCAGAGGCGTCACAACGTTGTGGATCACTCAATGTTATGTGCGCAAGACATGTTTAGCATCGGCTATACACGCTGCTCAGTTGAACTGACAAAACCGAGCACCGCCCCAGAACCATGTTGCCTCACGCATTGTCTTCCTGGCGGCGCAAACAACGCCGCCGGTATCAGCGGCGGCTAGTCGAGGGTGACGATCTCGCTCGTACATGGCCAAAAAAATCCGCCGAGTTTGATCCTCTCGCGCGTCTGCGCTTCATCGGCGACACAGAGACAATCAACGGATTATCTCGTGCGTACCGGTACGAGGTGAGACGTCAAATCCTGAAGCAGGGCACGGCTCATGCTGACGGCAATCAGGTTCTGATTCTTGGCCAGCCTTGGGACTATCCTCGACTGCTGGCAGAAGCTCCGGACTGGTTCCACGATGCCTATCGGATCGGACTTTGGGTGTGGGAACTTGATCAATTTCCCGGCGACTGGAAGTTCGCCCTAGATATCGTGCACGAGATTTGGACTCCCTCGTCATTCAGCGCAAATGCGCTCAGGCGTGGGACCGAGCTACCGATAAGAGTGGTACCTCATGCCGTCGATCGTCCTGAGGTTTCTCCCCTGTCGCGCGCAGAGTTTGGAGTGCGGGGGGATCAGTTCCTGGGGCTCGCGATCATGGATCTCGCCGCCTGCCCGGATCGGAAAAATCCTCTGGCCCACGTTCGCGCGTGGTCGCTCGCCTTCGGAAACGATATGTCTTGCCATCTCTTGATGAAGGTTCGATTCAAGAAAAATACGACCTTCGCACGGCGAGAACTTCTGAGGGAAATTGGGAAGGCCAGAAACATAACTCTTGTGGAGCAGGTCTTCAGCGACAGAGATATGGCCGCATTTCAACGCATGGCCGACGTCTATCTTTCGTTGCACCGTGCGGAGGGCTACGGGTTGAATATCCATGAGATGCTCGAACTCGGTGTCCCGACTTTAGCCACGGCTTGGTCCGGGAACATGGACTACATGGGGCGCTACCCGCATTCCGTGCCGGTCCCCTATGAGCTGGTTCCTTACAAAGACAGAACCTTTGCCTATCAGGGGGCAGACCTCGCTTGGGCGGAACCTGATATCAAGTTTTCCGCTCGCGCCTTACGGGAAATAAGGGCGCGCTGGCAGGAAGAGCGCGCAAGTACGACGGCCTCACGAGATCCGATCGCGCGACCGCGCAACATTATGCCGGGCAGCGGCACCACTTCTCCAAATACCAATGAGGCTCTCCCGGCATGACTGTCGCTCACGATCGATACTGGAGAGAGGCGGCGGCATTTGTTGCCAGCCGCGATATCACAGAAAAGCTTGCGGTGGGTCCTACTGAATTCCGGACTTTGGTCACCAGCATTCTTCCCTACGATCAGCTGCCTGGTATCGGCACGCCGGATCTGCTCGTTGTCCATAAAGGTCAGATGGACCTCATTGGTGCGGCGAGGTTGGAGGAGTTGACAAGAGATCTGGGGCCCGCCTTTGCAAACGAAGTGTTTGTGATCTTCGTTCGCAACGAACAGGATAATTCGGTTGTGAAATCCGATCATTTCAAAGCGTTCCGGGAGCTCCTCTCAGCGATGGTCCGGCTAAAGGCCGCAGCACCGGTCACCCAAGAGACGCGGCCAACGGTATATCTGGGGCAGAACACAGCGCTCACAAAAACGATCTATGGGCACAAGATCTACGTCGATACGCGCGATTACTCTTTGACGCCGCACCTGCTCCTCGATGGGTATTGGGAGCAGTGGATCACGAACGTATTCCGAACTTTGGTACGGCCCGGGATGAACGTGATCGACATCGGTGCAAATGTCGGATGGTATTCGCTTCTGGCAGCAGACTTGATTGGCCAGTCGGGGCGATTGGTATCGTTCGAAGCCAACCCCGACCTTTCTGCGCTGACGTATCGAAACCTGATGGTGAACGGTTTTCTGGATCGCAGCACGGTCGTACCTAGCGCTGTCTACAGCGAGTGCACGACGCTCGAATTCAAAATATACAACCACTACATGGGCTCAAGCAGCATTTTTGCGACTTCCGACGCTGCCGCTCAGTTCCATGACTCGATCAGAGAGCTGTCCGTCAACGCGGTAACGCTGGATTCTTATTTTCCAGCGGGCACCAAAATTGATTTCATCAAGATCGACGCCGAGGGTGCAGAGCCGTTTATTCTCAAAGGCGCCGAGCGTCTTCTTAGTGAAAACCCGGATATTCAGATCATGATGGAATTCGCGCCATCCATATTAGCCGGTGCTTACGGCTCGATCGAAAAGTTCCATGATGATTTGAAGTCGTATGGCTTCACGATTTTTAGAATCGAACACGACTCATCTCTCGCGCAGGTTACCTTGGAGGAATTGAGCGCCACGCCTCATTGCGATGTCGTTCTGAAACGCTGATGCTCAATCACATGCGGAACCGCCGGCCCCTTTTTCATTTGCACATCCAGAAAACCGGAGGACAAACTTTCGGATTACGGCTAGCAACTGCTTTCCCGCCCGAAAGCGTTCGCTACATGGATGGCGATCTAAGCGTATCTTCCGATGCCGAAACGTTTGGGGCACTGCTCAAGTCGAAGCAGTTCATTTCCGCGCACGTGAATGGTCACGTCCTGCAAGGGCATAACGATCTAGATATCGTTTGCTTGGCACGCGAGCCCATTGCTCAGATCATTTCATATTATCAGCACATCCGGAGAGCGCCACCGAACCTGTTGCATGCCGCGTTGAACAACCTGTCGTTCTCCAGGTCTCTCACTTTGCTGGCCGATCGGTTCTTCAACTTTCAAGCGCGAAAGTTGGTCGGCGCCTTTCACCCGCTACAAGAGCGCGATCTGGTAAGGCCCATCGAGCATTGGCTGTTGCCCCGCCTTTATGAGTCGATCGACCGTATCAGATGGGTTGCTCCAACGGATCACCTTGATGATTTGGTGGACTTCGTTTCCATCGAATTGGGTCTTTCCTCGGGAGGAAAGCGGGCAAACACCAATCAAGCGCCAGACACGGATGCCGCTGAACATCAGAGGATGCAAGAGTGGCTGCGGCGCCGCGCTGACCTGTTCGCCGTGGACCTTCTCTTATATTCCGAAGTGTGCCGGAGATTCGATGCCTATCGCCGTGAGTTCATTCAGCGCTTATGTGCTCGCGACGGAGTTCCGGCCTTTGATTCCGACGTCATACAAAACGACAATGGAAGCACAATTCGTCTACTGTCCGGCTGGTATCCGCCGCGGTCGACCCCGAATTGGGGAACTGAAATTCGAATGGGCCCCGGCAAGGTTGCATCAGTTGCTTACCGCCGGAATGATACGCAGAAGTGCATCACATTTAAGGCAGCATTTATTGCCGGGATCGCCGCAGAGTCCGTGACTTTCATCGATGGCCACAGCCTCGAGAGATTAGACGTCAAAGTGCAATCCGGCGACCCTGTGAGAATATCCGTTTCACTTCCTCCTGATCGCCGGGAAGGACTGCTCATGATGGCAGTTCCTGAAATTTATCCGCTCTGCATGTATTCCAATGATTATTCAGACAATGATCGCGTGGCGTTTTCGACGGGCGACTGGCGCTTCTCAAGCGGAGTTGAATGACCGTTAAATGTCGAGTTCTCCAGCTACCCGGCGCATGAGCGCGTCGCAAAGAATTATCGTCGACATCACCGACTGGAATAGGTTCTTGTTTGCAGGCAAGCCAATTTCCGGAGTCCATCGCATAACCCTCGGGCTACTACGCGCGTGGAAAAAACTCGGCTTGCCGTTTGAGATCATCAGGCACGACCCCGAAACCAACCGCCATAAAATTATATCTCACCGGTTTATCGAGGAAGATTTTTCAGAGCCAATCCACATTGGTGGGGGAAGGATAGAGTATTCCTACAACAAGTATGTGCAGCGCAGGACTCGCTATTTCACGGAATTAGCAAAGGCCAAACTTCGCCGATTTGTTAAAAAGAAGGAGGTCGTGCACGAGGATTTCATCGAAGGTAACTACGAGCCGCAAGCAGATGACCTGCTTTACTTCTGCGGAGCCGGTTGGGATGCTCCAGAAACGATGCATGCCGCGCACAAATGGAAAGCTCAGCATCCTGGCTTCCGATTTGTCGTGCTGGTCCACGATTTCATCCCTCTCATAAATAAGGTCTACCGAAATAGGCTTGGCACCAGGCAGTTTCGGCGCTGGTTTCGGGATGCGGCGCGCTCTGCGGATGAGTTCATTTGCATCTCCGACAATACTCAAGCGGACTTCATGCTGCATTGGCGACGGTGCGGAGGGCAAGGCGTCCCACGGTGCCGTGTCGTAACCAATCCTCATGAATTCCTTTCCGTGTCCGATACGCGTAATCAACCGATGTCGAACGGGGAGCTTTCTGCGGAGACTTTCCTTGCAAATAGAAATAGGCGCTATCTGCTGACAGTCGGCACGCTGTCCTCACATAAGAACCTCGAGCGCCTTTTGTCCGCCTGGAATACGCTGAATTTTTTTCGGGATCCTGAAGCCGATCTCGTGATCGTTGGGGATAATGATCCGCGAGATGTGAGGTCGCTATCTCCGATCCGGCGCAACGTTTTCCTTTTCCAAAAGCCGCCCGACGACATTCTAAAATTGCTCTATATGAACGCGTTCTGCAGTATCTTCCCCAGTTTGTACGAGGGTTGGGGACTTCCTGTCGGCGAAAGTTTGTGGTTCGGAAAAGTGTGCCTGTGCTCAAAAAGCTCCTCGATCCCAGAGGTGGGACAAGACATGTGCCCTTACTTCGATCCCTACTCTACAGAAGAGATCTTGCTCGCCCTAACGAATGCACTTTTCGAGAAGGACTACATCCCTTCCTACGAAAAACGCATTGATAGAGGGAGGATGAAGTCGTGGGCTACTTATGGCTCCGAAATCCATACTGCACTATTGAAGATGACGTAGCGTTCACAGTTCACGGAGCGCCACCTCAGCGAAAAATCCTAAGTCGCACACATCTCGACAATCAAAAATCGGAAAGAGAAGTTTTGCCATTTCCCGAAGAACTTGAGTTCATGGTGTCGGAGATGATCGGCATCCATAAAGATCAGAACGTGGTAGCTTAGGTAGCCGACGCTCGGCCGCCCTGCAACACCGGCGGGACATTGTCAAAACACTCCGTCCACTGACCATGCGTTGAGACGCCTATCGGGCACCGATGCAAGCATGAAAAAGGCTGGGAGCAATGCTCCCAGCCAAGTTCGAGCACGACTCCGCGTGCGTGCCCGGGGACAACCCGTCGAGAAAATAATTAGAGCGATTGCGTTTGCCGGGTCGGGTTACCAGATCCATCTCATGCGACTCCGGCGGCTTTGATCAACGCCGCTACGACACTCGACGCTTCATGCTTTCGCGGAAAACGTCCATGTAATTTCAGCGCGTGCCCCGCGAGATAAAGCGAGCCGCAAATCAACACACGTGGCGCTGGCCGCGCTTGTACCTGAGTCAGCAGGAGAGCTTGCCGGATGCCGGTAGCGGCCGTCGCACGCAAACCGTGTTTGCGAGCGATCGAAGAAAGTTTTTCAGCGTCAAATGACCCGCTCTCTCCTGGGATCTTCACGGTAAAAATATGCTTTGCGAGAAGGCTTAGAATTCGGTCGAGAGAGAGAGAGAGAGAGAGAGAGAGAGAGAGAGAGAGAGAGAGAGAGAGTTCAATTGTCCGAGGGTTCAGCCCGTTTAGGCACTCGAGCAGCCTCGCGCTTCCGCGTTTTTCAAAGCTGTTCGAGAACATGCTTGTAGACCGTATGTTGAAATTTTCGGCCCTCCGCCAGAAGCCCCGTCACCCTGTCCGTCATTTCCCTCTTGTACTTTTCATCCTTGATCGGAGGGAGGTTGAGCTGGACGTTCATGATTGCGCCCTCCAGACCGGCGAGCGCTTGCTGGCCAGCTACTCCAAGTTCGCCAATGGCATCAGCGTTGGCTTTCCCCACGATCTTATTTGCAAAGAAAACGACGTCGCGGCATTCCCTCGCAATACTCAAGGGCGACTGAACAGCTTCTTTGTAGGCTCTCTCAATTTCGGCAGCGCGAATCTGTTTTTCGTCGTCCGTGCCCTTGGGCATTGCAAAAGCCGCCATCACTCCGTTGAAAGCTTCGGCGTCAAGATCAACGCGCCTTAGGAGACTTGCCGAAAGCGCTTCAGTTTTTCCCAAGGCATCGGTGAGCGTATTTGCATACTGCTCACATTCTTTTCGCCCGATGCTCAGCCGACAAACCATAGCCACGAGACTTGCCGCCAACGCACCTGACAAGGCTGCGACGCGTCCTCCTGCAGGCGCTGTCGCGTCCGAGGCAAGGACCTTGCAGAACTCTTCGGCCGACTGCTTCACCAACATTCGGTATCCTTCCGTCAACCCGTCCCTCTTAGCCTTTTTAATTAATTAAACAATTAATGCCAGACTGCTTAGGGGTCCATTGCCTTTTGGCAATCTCCCCGGTCATCTTCTTGGCGTCGCCGAGCACCATCACCGTGTTGTCTCGATAGAATACCGAGGTGTCGACGCCGGCATATCCCGACGCAAGAGAGCGCTTGTTGAAGAACACAGTGACGGCCTTTCCAGACATGAAGCACCGGCATGCCGTAGATCGGCACAATGATGAATTGGAAGCATTCTTCAGTAGGCTGCATCTTCAGCCGACCCGAGCTTCACCGGTTTTTGTTCGCCGCTACGGCCCCCAGCGCCGTTCATGCCCTTGCACATCACGCGTCGAGACCTGTTACGTCAGCAGATTGCTACAGGCTGCTCGACGCGATTTCCAACACCCGTATAAGCGTTCGTTTCATGCTTCTTCTGCGGCCCGCAAGCCGAGCATATGGCAAATGCCGTAGACGAGGTCCGCGCGATTGAGCGTGAAGAAGTGAAATTCCGTGACACCGCGATCGACGAGGCCCAACACCTGTTCCGCAGCAAACGCCGCTGCCGCAAGACGATGGGTTTCTGGATCGTTTTCCAATCCCTCGAAACGGCGCGCCAACCAGCTCGGGATGCTAACCCCGCAGCGCGCAGCAACCGCCGCGACCTGCTTGAAATTATGGATGGGAAGAATGCCTGGAATGATCGGCGCCGCCACTCCATGTGTTCTTGCCTGCTCTTCAAATCGGAAGAACAGCTTATTGTCGAAAAAGAACTGCGTAATGATCCGATCTGCCCCCGCATCGACTTTGTTCTTCAGAGCGGCGATATCAGCCGCAACAGTGGCCGACGCCGGGTGCTTCTCCGGGTAACCGGCAACCGCGATCTCGAAGTTTGCAATGCCTTTCAGGTCGGCAACCATATCGCAGGTGTACTCGTAGTCGTTAGGACCGGGCTCATAAGGCTCGCCTGCGGGTGAGTCTCCCTGAAGAGCCACCAGCTGCCGAACACCTAGGCTCCAGTACGCGGCAGCGGTTGCAGCAATCTCCTCGCGGGTGTTCCCAACGCGTGTGAGATGAACCGCTGGCGCAAGAGTCGTTTCACGAAGAATTCGCTCAACGGTTAGACGAGTGCGTTCTCTCGTCGTCCCTCCGGTACCAGAAGTTACCGCAAGGCTCGTAGGCCTCAACGGACCAAGCCTGTCAATCGAGCGCCACAGCGATTTTTCCATCGCTGCGGTCCTCGGCGGAAAAAATTCGAAGGAAACATCGATGTCTCCCTGTCCGAGAAACCGGCTCGCCCGTCGTGTTGGCGGCACGATGCGTGGCACTTCCGGCGGCAAGTCTGACTTTCGTATCATGCTCACGGTGCTCTCTACTTTCCTACCGCACGCCTTGCGTCAGATCCGATGCGTGCTCGAACCTGAGCACATGGCCTGCGAGGTAGAGTGAACCGAATATCAGCACCCGACCCGGCTCAGACATGGCAGCTTTGGAAAGCAACAAAGCGTGGTGAAGGCTCCGTGTCGGAACAACAGGAAAACCCTCTCTCTCAGCAATCTCTGCAAGATCGCTAGCTGAGAAAGCATTTTCTTCTCCAGGGATCGGGACCGTATAAACACGCGAGACGCGCCCCTGAAAATGCCGAAGGACCGAGGCCGCATCCTTGGTTTCCATCATGCCCCAGATCAAATGCACTTCTCTGGGATCTCGGGCCTTCATGGCATCTAGATGCGCTGCAACGACTGCACCACCTGCTTCATTGTGACCTCCGTCGAGCAATAGCTCCGTGTTCGGCCCTAGATACGTCTGATACGGCTCTTTATTCAGGCGTTGAAGTCGCCCCGGCCACGATGCCGTAGAAAGCCCCTCTTCGAGCGAATCGAGCGAGAGCTTTTGATTGAAAAGAAGGCTCGCCGTAGCAATAGCCGTTCCAGCATTGTCGATCTGGTGCGCGCCTTCTAGACGGGGCAACGGGAGATTGATCATGCGCGTGTGCGACTGGAATATGAGCCGACCGTCGCGCTCGAAGACGTCGAAGTCGCGGCCAAATACATGCAATTGGGCGCCAACTTCCGCGGCCTTTGCTTCGATGACTGCTAACGCCTCCGGTTCCTGCCGACCAACGATGCAGGGTACTCCAGGCTTGAGGATGCCTGCCTTTTCGGTGGCGATAGAAGCCAAGGTATCCCCAAGGAACGAGACATGATCAATGGAAATGGGAGTGATCACCGTGGCCCTGGGTGATTGGACGACATTGGTCGCATCAAGCCGCCCACCCAACCCTGTTTCGAGAAGCAGAAGGTCGGCGCTCTCCTGGGAGAAGGCGACGAAGGCAGCAGCTGTCGTGATCTCAAAATGAGTAATGGGCTGATTGCCATTGACGCTCTCTACGAGAGACAGACATTCAATCAGTCTCTCTTCCGAAATCGGCGCGTTCCCGTCCTCGTGCGCGAGACCAATGCGTTCATGGAAAGTTACGAGGTGTGGCGACGTGTACGTGTGCACACGCCGTCTTTGTGCTTCGGCAATTGCTCTCACAAACGCGACTAGCGAGCCCTTCCCGTTCGTTCCAGCGACATGCACGACCGGGGGAAGACGGCGCTCGGGATTTCCGAGCGCCGCGAGCAACCTTGTCATTCGATCGAGCGATAGATCGATGGTCTTCGGGTGCAACCCGCTCAACCTCTCAAGCAGAATCTTGCTGCTAGGAAGCCGAGCGGGCGCACTAGCCGGCTTAAAGTTTTTCGCTGACGAAGTTGTAGACATCATCCTTAGCCTCGCGACCGCACTTGAGGAGTTGAGAAACCTCGACCGAAGTTGCGGAGTTGAATTGCTGATCCTTGATGGACGGCAGGTTGATCTTGACGTTCATGATTGCGCCTTCGAGACCCGCGTAGGCCTGTTGCGCCGCAACGCCGAGATCGCTTAGGGCATTGGGATTGGTTTTTCCCAAAAGGCTTTTGGAGAGATTGAGTACGCTGACGCACTCGCGCGCAATGGAAAGAGGCGACTGGACGGCGTCCTTGTATCCAGTCTGGATCGCCTCGGCGCGCTTCTGCTTCTCGGCATCGGTCGCCTTCGGCAACTTGAATGCCGCCATGACTGCATTGAAGGCTTCCGTGTCGAGATCGACGCGGCGCATCAGGCCGGCTGCAAGGCCATCGGCCTCAAGTAATCCGGTTTTGATTTCTTGCGCGTGAGCCTCAAGATCTTTCCTGCCGATACTCAGGCGGCACACCATTGCTACAAGCTCAGCGCCAAGTGCGCCTGACAGAGCAGCCACACTGCCGCCGCCAGGTGCTGGAGCATCGGACCCGAGTACATCGCCGAATTCCTCGAGCGTCATCTTAACGAGCATTTCTTTTCTCCTGGTTTGGTCGGCGCCCCTTAGAAGCACCGACCTCTGTTTGACAGTTGTTCGCAACTGTTCAGTTCCGCAGCGCAACTGCGGAAACGGCTTCGCGACCTCAGAACAAGCCCTCGATCTCGCCTTTTTCGTTGAGCCGAATGGTTTCAGCCGCAGGCACGCGCGGAAGGCCCGGCATGGTCATTATCTCTCCGCAGATCCCAACCACGAACCCAGCGCCTGCCGAGAGACGGACTTCTCGCAGGGGTAGGGTGAACCCTGTCGGCGCCCCGCGCTTGTTTGGATCGGTCGTGAAGGAATACTGCGTCTTAGCCATGCAGACGGGGAGATGGCCGTAGCCGTCCTGCTCCCATTGTTTCAGTTGATCGCGGATCTTCTGGTCAGCCACCACGCCCTCTGCGCGATAGATCTCACGCGCAATGGTTTCGATCTTTTCGAAGAGACCCAAATCCTCCGAATAGAGCGGCTTGAAAGCAGCCGATCCAGAAGCGCAGAGCTCGACCACCTTTCGAGCGAGGTCTTGAGTGCCTTCAGACCCATCCTGCCAATGTTTGCAGACGATGGCCTCTGAGCCCTGAGCGGCGACATATCGCTTGAGAGCTTCGATCTCGGCAGGCGTGTCCTTGGAAAAATGATTGATTGCGACGACGGCAGGGACACCGAACTTTCGCACGTTCTCCAAATGACGTCCGAGATTTACGCAACCCTTCTCGAGTGCAGCGACATTCTCGGTGCCGAGGTCTTCTTTTTTGACCCCGCCATTCATCTTGAGTGCGCGTACGGTTGCAACAATGACAACTGCAGATGGGCTCAGGCCTGCTTTGCGGCATTTGATGTCGAAGAACTTCTCCGCGCCGAGGTCGGCGCCGAAGCCTGCTTCCGTCACCACGTAATCTGCAAGTTTCAAAGCCGTGCGAGTCGCCATCACGGAGTTGCAGCCGTGCGCGATGTTAGCGAAAGGTCCGCCATGCACAAACGCCGGATTGTTCTCGAGCGTCTGCACGAGGTTCGGCATCAGCGCGTCCCTCAGCAGAACCGTCATTGCGCCATCTGCCTTAAGGTCACGGCAATAGACTGGCGAACGGTCACGCCGGTAGGCAACGATCATGTCGCCGAGTCGCTTTTGGAGATCCTTACGATCTTTGGCGAGGCACAAGATTGCCATGACTTCGGACGCCACGGTGATGTCGAATCCGGCAAGCGCCGGATATCCGTTTGCAGGGCCTCCGAGTGAGGTCACAATCTCGCGAAGTGCGCGGTCGTTCATGTCGAGCACACGCCGCCAAGCAACACGGCGCGTGTCAATATCCAACTCATTGCCCCAATAGATGTGATTGTCGATCAACGCGCTGAGCAGATTGTGCGCGCTAGTGATGGCATGGAAATCACCAGTGAAATGGAGGTTGAGGTCTTCCATGGGCACGACCTGGGCATAGCCGCCACCAGCAGCGCCGCCCTTCATGCCGAAGCACGGACCGAGCGAAGGCTCGCGCAAACAAATCATAGCATTTTGGCCGATGCGGTTCAGACCGTCTCCGAGCCCGACAGTCGTCGTGGTCTTGCCCTCGCCGGCTGGCGTTGGGGAAATTGCCGTCACCAGCACGAGGTGTCCATCAGGACGTGACTGAACCTCATCGATGAATTCGAAACCGACTTTCGCCTTATGCGGACCGAAACGCAGCAACTGCGATTCAGGAATCCCGGCCTTCTCTGCAACCTTCTCAATCGGTTGCAATTTTGCGGCCCGCGCCACTTCGATGTCGCTGCCTACTACCTTGACCATCTCGTGTATTCCTCAAGTTGCGTTAGTTCTCGGCAGCAGGGCGCTAGAGGGGTTTCCAAAATCGGAAGCCGCTTTCGCCATGCGCAGTCGTTTTGAAAAAGAAGGGGAGATGCGACCTCGATCACCGGGCAAGAAATGGGAAGAGGCCCTGCGGAACCGGAGCCGCATCTCCGTCAGCACATCACCCGAAAGATGATGTAGCCACAGCCAATGTTACGAACGGATTCGCGATCAGCTCCCCCAGAAGATCTGGTACCCGATCAATATCGCGAGCGCATTGCCGGCAAGCGCGAGATAAGGAAGGATGCCTGCTCGGGTAGGAGTGAGTTCGGTCTCGCCTGGCGGGATCAGATCCGACAGCATATAGTCGGGAAACTTGCCGCGGTCGGTTACATAGTGCCGGTAAAGGAAGACCGGCACGGCGGCAAACAGGACCGTGAAGCCCAGAGGAAGCACTCCATCCCCCCACACGTTTGCACCAGCGCCGATCAAGAAGGCGTTCACAAACGATAGGCATCCCACAACGACCAACCAGAACATCGAAGCGCGGTACGGCCGTTTGGAACGCGGATTGTCAATGCGGTGTATCCATGCCGCACTCATATTGAGTGTGTGGAACATCAAGTAGTTGACGGCAGAAACAGCAAGCACGAACAGATAGTCAGACATGAGAAGAAGAAAGGCATTGAAAAAGAGGTCTACCCACATTGCGCGAGTGGGGACACCGTGCTCGTTGAGGTGGTCAAGGTATTTCGGAAACCAGCCATCATGTGCTCCCTGATAAAGGGTTCTGGCAGAGTCCGCCATGGCCGTCATCACCCCCAGCAGAAGGCTGAAGATCAGCATCACAACCAGCAGGTTGGTGAAGAATGGACCAGCTCCAACTAGGCCAGCAAACGCAGCGCCTACACCTTCTCCACTTTGGATTCCCGGTGACAGCATGCCTTCGGTTCCCAAGCCACCCTGGAATACGAAGGATACGAGGGCGTATACGACCAGGCAGATCACACCAGTCCAGATGACCGCCTTTGGCCCGCCAGTTTCTGGATCGCGCATCTCGCTCATAAAACAGACGGAACTTTCGGCAGCGTATGCCGACCAGGCGGCTATAAACAAACCGCCGAAGAACAGCTTCCACCCTTCAAAGTCCCAGGCTCCATTTAATGGTACGAACGGCGTGAAGTGCTCCATCGTGACTTTGCCGCCAAACAACGGCAGGAAGCAAACGAGCACCAACGGGAAGAGCCCACCGAGAGTCAGCGCGATCTGAACGCGTGCGGTTCTCGTGATCCCCGCATGTTGAATAGCCCAGATCGTCAACATGATGAGGGTGCCAAGAACGAATTGCATGTTGAGGCGGAGTGTCAGACCCGGCTTGATCGCGTTCAGATCGACGAGTGTGAAACTCCAAGTGTTCAAGACGTGATCCGGCGGGACGAAGACCGAAAGCACGTAGCCGGCCCCCAAACCAGAGCCGATAGCAAGGATCGGGCTGTATGCGATCCAGTTGCCCCAGACGGACATCGGCGCAACGACCTTAATGTGCCGGATCCAGGCGGTTGCACCATAGTTCGCGGTTCCACCGGATTTGTTTGGCAGCATCGCCGCCATTTCGGCATAGACAAACGTGGCTATCAACCCGATCGTAGCAGAGATCGTCCAAACCAGCGGTGACACGGTTCCGGTGACCGCGGAAATCCCCCCGAGACTGAACATCACCAGCGCGCACGCGCCTAGTGCAATGAAAACGACTTCCCACCAGCTTACCGCCCGAACCATATTTTCTTTGTGCGATGATGACACTATGACGTGTTCAGGATTCGAAACTTTAGAATCCATCTGATTTTCCTCCCATAGTTGCCGGCCCTCCCTAGGCGCCGCGTAACGGAATCAAAGCCGGCATCCATTTTCTCGGTGGTTGACACCGCTGTCGTGATGGAGCCGGCTTCGATTTCCTGTTATTTTTTTTTGTTGAGATTTTACGTGGGACGTTACGCTCTAGCCTTCGAGCTCGAGCAGATGGTTTTCGAGGATTTGCGTTTTGTAATCCCAGGGCCCGTTAATGGCCTCGAGCTGCAAGTACCATTCCGCAGTCTGAACGAGGACTTCCGCCGCGATAGTTCCACAAATCTGTCCGGCTAGAACGTTCACGCCGTAGCGTGCAGCTTCAGCCTTCAGAAGATTGTAAATTCTATGCAGCGGCGTCTGCAGCGGATTGCTGACTTCGATCGAAATGATGGCGACGTCTTTTCCAGTTCGGCGATGCTTATTCGGCAGGCCGATAGTGCCCTGGATGTTGGTAAAGCCGCCGGTCCTGCCTCTGATATAGCTCGCAAGCTTCTTAGCGATGGCGACATCCGTGGTATCGAGCACGACGTTGAAATAAGCGTCATGCTGTTCAAGAGCTCCGACGATCGTCGCTCCAGCGGTTGGATGCAGCTTGGCGGGACCGAGATCCGGCGCGCGGCTCGGATCCTTGAGGACTGCGTCTCTCAGCCCTTCGTAGTTGCCCTTGCGAATGGCCGTCAGCCCTTCGCGATCGGGCCGGCGAGCGTTTTTGCCCGTGAAGAAGACCGGAACCTGGTGCCGCTTGAAGATCTCCTTGCCGATCTCCTCAGCAAGCTCCCGGCATTCCTCGATCGTGACGTCCTTTGCCGGATAAATCTCGATGGTATCGACGGCACCGATGCGCGGATGGTGGCCCGTCTGCTTCTCCATGTCGATCAATTCGTATGCCTTGGCGCAAGACTCCAGAATCGCGTCCTTCATAACTTCAGGACGGCCAAGCAGCTCCACCGGAAGGCGATCGAAATCAGCATCAGGCTCATAACCGATCAGTTTCAGTCCGGGCCTGTTGCGATACGGAGCAATAATCTGGTCGATGACCTCCTTACGCTTACCGTCGCTGAAATTCGGATCTGAAAGAATGTACTTCGCCATAAAGTCCTCCTGCCCGGATGTAACGATTTGTTACCGGGATATCCCTGTGGTGTTGGGCACCCTGTGAGGATGCTTGCGTTTGAGAGAGCGGCATCGCCGAACGAACCTCCCGATCGCCAAAACCAAGAAATCGGAGGGTGCGGCTTGCCGTCCCTGAGTGAGGCTAGTTTCGGCTTTTTATTTAATCAAGCGATTAATTATATGCGGTGCATCATAGGAAACGGCGATTCGTGGACGTCGGAATTACTGATGCGATTTCCAGGCCGCAGCGCACTGAGCGCAACCGCTGCGAGAAGCGACGCAGAATGATGATTTCGATTTCTGACCGCCTTGTGCGCCGGCCAAACGGCCGCGTAGACGACGAAGCGCACAGTATCATTGAGAGATTCCGTCAGACGCCAGGAGATGAGTTGCCCGTCGCGGATGGCAACCTAAGATCAGCGGCTCGAGACGGCATCGAAGACGAAGGCGTCATCTCAACTGGGCTGCGGCATGAGAGAGTGCGAAGCAGCAATCCCAGAATCCACAGTCAAACTTTTTTTCAGTTGCACGTAGATCCTAGCAGTTTGCTACGGCTCACCTTAGGGTTTCGCCACGGGCAAGCCGGCGACTCGCGACAATGAAGTGCTTGACGCTGGTATACTGTGTAATTAATCCATCAATTGATTTTATGACGGGGTATCATGGGCCGAAAACGAAAAGAAATTGAACCAAAACTTGGGCGAAGAGCGGCAGTAGTCGCAGGACCCGATGCCGATGAACTCGCACGGATCGCTCTCGATTTATTTGCGGAGCGTCATTACTCGACCGTGACGATCAAGGACATCGGCAAAGCTGCTAACGTCAATAGCGCCATGATCTACTATCACTACCGGGACAAGCTCGCCTTATTTAACGCAGCGATTGACAGTGCGACGAGCGAGGCGTTCAGACACTTCGACGATAACATTCACAACGGCAAGCATGAGAACGCGGCTTCAGCGATCAATGCATGGTTCGACGTGCATGTGACCTTGTACAAGCGTCTGCGCAACGTCATCAAGATTAGCATGGACTGCAGTGGCCCAGAATTCTCGGACGCGAGAAGTACAATCAAAAACTTCTATAGCCATGAAAAGAAGATCCTCGGGGACATCATAAACGACGGCATCGACTCGGGCATTTTCCGTAAGGTCGATGTGTCGGTTGTGTGCACCATGATCTCCGCGTTCCTGGACGGCATTCTGGCGAGATCACTCATGCTCAAGGATTTCGACATGCTTAAGACAGTCGAAGAGTTCAAGCGGACACTCTGGCTTCATCTGGGGTATCGCACAGTGCCCGTCCGAACTTCGTCTCGCTCCAGCTCTACAGATCGCAAATCGGCCTGACACACATGCTTCCCGTTCTCATCGTCCAAAACGACCCCCAAGAAGGGGCGGGCTCGCTCGCCACTTTGATGGCCAAACGCGGTCTATCTCAGTTCATTGTCCAAGGCTTCAACGCACCGTATGCAGAGTTGACGCCTGAGCGCTTTAGCGCGCTCATCATACTGGGCGGAGCTCAGAGTGCGTATGAGACCGAGGCCTACCCGTACCTTGAACGCGAAATGGCTCTCGTGACGGCCTTCATGAGTGCCGACAAGCCGATCGCTGGCTTCTGTCTTGGTGCGCAGATTCTTGCCGCAGCACTGGGAGGAGATGTATGCGCTGGCGCGCAAAAGGAAATCGGCTGGTACGATCTCACATTGCGCGATGAGGCGGCGGACGATCCTCTCCTAAAGGGACACCCGAAAACGCTTCTTTCGTATCATTTCCATGGCGACGTTATTCGCCATATTCCCAACGGGATCGTTCTCGCTTCATCCGAGATGACGCCTTGGCAAACATTCCGTCATGGCCAGAAGGCATACGGATTCCAGTATCATGCTGAAGTGAATAGATCACTGCTTGCCGACATGTGCCGCAACAACGAGAGTTATCTCGCTGCCAACGGCATCGACGCCGACGCACTTATCGTCGCGAGCCAACCGCACCTGGCGGACTTCGAACACCATTGCGCGGGCATACTCGAGCGGTGGCTTGATCTATTTTCAATTGCCGAAGAAGTCCGTTGATCGAGTAATGGCCAATTCGAATCACCGATCTCTGCGAAGGTGGTCGCGGCTCGTCTAACCTGGTCCTGGACCTGATCCGGCCCTGCCCGCGCCCGATCTTTGCGACCTCGGTCAACCGCTTGATCGAAGGCTTCGTACGCGAGGCAATGCCACTCGTTTCGCTTCTAAGGCCGCTTACCAGCGCAGAGCGCGGGCTACTTGTACTCTACACAGCCAGCACGGCGATCATCATCCTGGATTCTGTCCGTTCAACTCGACATGCCGGCTGCTTCTGGCTCGGCCCATGCTGGTCACGCTCACACCTATTTCGATGATGTGCCTGCCTCCAGTATCGAGACGATCGAGAAGAGCGTGAAGCACACCGCCCCAAGTCCGACCATCACGCGCGAGGGCACGAAGTAGCCGGCATTGGCGTCCGCCGCTTCGAACAGGAACGCCGCGATGAACAGACAGGTCAATGCGGTCAAAACCGGCAGCAGGGGAATGCGATTGGCCAGCGGAAAGCTTCGGCGCCAGACGAGCGCCAGAAGAAGCGCCTTCGACAGAATGCTATAGCAGATGAGGCCCAGTCCGATCAGCACGATGCCCGGAGCGAGGCGATAGTCGTTATCGTTGCTGATAAGCACATAGATGCCGAGCAGGATGTTGATCGAGCCCATGACAACGACCAGCCAGCTCCACATCATGCGCTCGCCCTCCGTGAACACGTTGCGGATCTGGCGGACGATGGTTGCGACCAGGGCGGTCAGACTGAGGCAGATCGCAGACAGGCCGAACATCACGTGGCCGGCTACGTAGCCCGGCTGATCGCCTCGCATCAAAAGCCAATACGTCAACACGAAACCGACAATCGCGCAGATCACAGGAATAGCTATTAATTGCAAAGCTACGTGTTTCGTATGCGCGCCTTCCGGCGGCCCGTCTTCCGGCTTTCGCCCTGCACTGACGGTGATAAGCGTGAAAACTGTGGACGCCGTGGCAACCGTGCTTACGCAGATCGCGACCAATCCAACGCCGATGGCGATGTCTCCGGCGACGATGTGGTCCCCCGCATCGCTCGAAGCTGTTAGGGCGATGCCGTAGGCGATGGCGGCGAGCGCAACGATATATCCGGATGCCGGAAGGGCCACGCGCCAGAACTCGCTGTAGCGATGGATGAGCTGGCGGATAATCGTTGCCGCCGTGGTGAACAGCGCGTAGCAGATCGCCGTCAGCGCAATATTGACGTGACCCGCAATAAAGTGATTGGCGTCTGTTGCGCCGTACAGAATGTAAAGACCAAATGCGAGACAAATCGCGCCCATTATCAGGGGAATGGCGCGGAATAGTACGCTGATCGCGAGATTCATCATGGCCTCTCGGGGTATCCCCGGCTGAGGGTATTTGCTCCGGGGCGGCCTCAGGTGTGGTGAAAGTGCTCTGCAGGCGTCGAAATAGAACATTTTCCGCATGCCGCAGTTCCAGAGGTACCTAGCGGGCTAACTCGAATTTCGAATACGTCTTCGACAACGAGACCGTCGCGACCTCGTCAAGCTCTAGGCGTCCGTCGACTTATCCGAGGGAACTCGCATCGATATCGCGTATAAGACACGCGCATGTCGAAGTGCGTGGGCGTGGGCATGCGCACCGCAGTCACCCGCCGCAGGCTGCTAATAAGCTCGGCGTTTTGCGATTAATTGACCTATACTCCCCGAAAATCCGAAACCTTCGGGCAGTTCGAAATCACGTCACTCGCCGCACGATAGACGTGAATGCGTCGGCGATCCCACTAGGCGTCTATCGCTTCATGCCGTGAGCGCGCGCATTGACCGACGTTATCAGTGTCTGGCTCGTCGACGCGTGGTTCCGAAATTTCGATGCGAAGCTCCGCGCGCAAGCCGCCGCCCGATCGGTTTGAGAGTGCGAAACTTCCCTTCGCGCGAGCGAGCGCGAGATCCACGATTGTGAGACCGAGCCCGCTTCCGATTGCAGTCCGATTTCGCCCTCGAAAAAAACTATCCCTCACGTTGGCAAGCTCGTCGGCTGGTATTCCGGGCCCCTCGTCATCGATGTGGATTACCGCGACGTTACCATCTCGCTCAGCCGAACACCGCACGATGCCGGAAGACGGCGAATGAAGGATGGCATTCTCGAGGAGATTGCGAGCGGCCATCGCAAACAGGATCGGATCAATGTTCAGCCGAATGCCATCGAGGCTGCGATCGAAATGCACCTGCGCCGATTGGGATAGCTGGTAACGAAGTTGCTCATCGACGAATTCCAAACTATTGCGAAGTTCAATGCCATCCTCCGACGGATAAACTTCACTGGATTCGGCCGCCGTTATATCCATCAGTTGGCGAAGCAGGCGGGATGTACGATCGACACCGAAGGCAACCTGCCGAAGAGCATTATTGCGCACGGCGGGATCTTCGCTCGAAAGCGCGATTTGCGCTTGTACTTTTAAGCCTGCGATCGGCGTTCGCAATTCGTGCGCCGCGAAGGCCGTAAAGTTTCGCTCGTGCTCGCGCGCCGCGGTGACGCGATCAAACAGGCCGTTGAGCGACTTGATGACCGGCCGGATTTCGGACGGCGCTCCACTCTCAACGAGCGGACTGAGATCAGATGCACTGCGAGTCCGAAGCGCGCCAGCCATCCGGTTCAAAGGAGCCAGTCCCCGGCCAACGCTCAGCCAAATGAGGGCCGCCATGATGGGGGCGATGAGCATGAGTGGAATCAAAAGTCCTTTTATGACTCCAGCTACGAGCCGCTCCCTCACCCGCACGTTGTCGCCGACAAGCACGCGAATGCCTGCTGCTTGGTTCTCGACAGCATAGACACGCCAGCGTTCGCCACCGACGCTATTTTCCGAAAACCCCGAAGCATCTCCAGTCAGCGGCGTTTCGGGTGCATCATCGGAGCGCCCGACGAGCGATCCGTCGAGAGCCCAAATCTGACAAGATAGCTGCCGCTCATAAAGCGTGCGATTTGCGGCTGGGTCGAGCAGACTTTGCCCAGGACGATCGGAATGTTTCTCCTGATTGGTGATCAACGAATTCACCATTCGTGCCGCTTCGATCAGGCGGGCATCAAGCGCCCGCTCCACCTCGGCACTCGTGCTGAAATAGATCCAGCAGGCCGCGCCGGTCCAGGCGCCTCCGGTCGTCAGCATAAGGATGAGGAACAAGCGCGCGCGGATGGACCTCATGGTGCGTCCTCGTACAGCCGATAGCCGATGCCACGCACGGTCTCGATCACGTGATTACCGAGCTTGGCGCGCAGGTGATGAATGTGGACTTCGACCGTGTTGCTTTCGACATCCTCCTGCCAACCGTAAAGCTTTTCCTCGAGCTGGCGCTTGGAAAGAATTTGACCGGGTCGATCCATCAAGACTTTCAAAATCGAAAATTCGCGCCGGGAAAGCCGCACCTGGTCGCCGGATTTTCTGACTGTCATCGAGGCAGGCTCGATCACAATATCCCGCCACGCGATGGTCTCCGTCGCGCGCCCCGCGGCGCGCCGGATCAGCGCTCGCAAGCGAGCGGCCACTTCGTCGAGGTCGAACGGCTTTCCGAGATAATCATCCGCGCCGGCATCGAGCCCCGTGATCCGGTCGACGACGGTATCTCGCGCCGTCAGCAACAGCACGGGAACAGTGTTCCCGCGTTGGCGCAACGATCCCAACAAGTCCAAACCGGAACCGTCCGGCAACATCTGATCGAGCACGATCGCATCGAACTCACCTGCGCGCATCGCCGTTTCGGCCTCCGCGTAGCAGGCCGCGATTTCCACGGTGAAGCCGCTGAGATTCAATCCCACCTGCAAGCCATCGAGCAGAATGGCATCATCCTCAACAACGAGGATCCGCATCGATATTCCCATCCTCTGCTTCAGCGCAAAGCACTCAGGTGCCGCTCGCCGAGGTTCCGGCAAGACCATCATCGTGGCATCAGTTAGACGCCGCTTAAGGCCGGCTTAAGAACAGCAACCGATCTGCGACGTTTTCTACTCCCCGCGAGACGTTGCGGCATCAGCTGACGCCTTGATCCTTTGTCACTTGGACATCGACCTTATCGCCCTCCCGGAGAAGCGCATTCGGGCTGATGACGACACGATCTCCGGTCGTCAATCCTGACGTAACGACGACACGTTCGCCAAGATCGCGATCGACGACAATTGGCTTGACGCGCACCACGCCCTGATTGTCGACGACGATAACCGCCTGACGACCTGCACGCGTAACGATCGTGTTTGTCGGCACCAGCACGGCCCCTTTGGCGTCGCTCACATCAATCTTCACTTGGCCGATCAATCCGGCTGGGATGCGCCGCTCGGGATTCGGCATGAGAAATTCCACGCGCATGGTGCCTGATGACGGGTCGATCAGACCCGATGAGCGCCCGACGCTGGCGTTAAACGTTTCCCCTGGTAGCTCCGCGAACGCGACACGAGCCCGTGTCCCCGCGCCGACCTTGAGCGAGGACGATTGCGGGACGTCAATTTCAAGCCTCAACTCGTCGAGCCGGCCGATCCGAAGCAAAAAGCCTTCGGACTGAGTTTGATTGGCCGTAACTTTGTTGCCGCGTTCGACCTGACGCGCGATGATGGTGCCGGCGAAGGGTGCACGCACGGTTTGGAAACTCTGAATTTCCTCGAGCCGCTTCTCCTCGGCACGAGCCGCTGCAAGGTCTGCCTCGGCTGTCAACTTTGCAGCAAAACGCTCATCGCGAATTTGCACCGAGACATGCCCTTTCGGCGCCAGGACTTCCGCACGCTCCAGCTCCAACGTTGCAAGGGTGAGCCGCGCTTCGATCTGGCGGACGGCCGCGCGTGCCCGCATCAGCTCCTGATCAACCTCCGGCGCCTCGATCCGTAGGAGCACGTCGCCCCCTTCAACGCGGTCGCCAATGTCAACGAGGCGCTCGGCGACGACGCCGCTCACGCGCGACAGGATGTAAGCTTGCTCTGCCGGCGCTGTCCGCGCGGACAGCGTGAGCGTCGAAGTCTCGGAAGCGGGCTCGGGTTTGACGATGCGGACCGAGCGGGCACTCGAGCTTTTTCCATCGCGCGAGCCGCCGTCGGCAGCTTCGGCCACCCGCTGCAAGCCAACCAGCTTCTCGAGGAAGCCGGCAGCGCCGCCGTCCCGGAACATCAAGCCGCCAAGGCCTGCGCACGAAACGAAGAGAATGGTCGCGGCGACAAACTTCTTCGGGGCCATTCAATGTGCTCCTGCACTTTTCGCGATTGGTAAGGTAACGCCGCTATCCGCATCAGCGATGAGCCGATTTCTGGTTCGACGCAGACGTAAAGACAGCAGCGTAGCAAAGAGGAACGGCACGAACGTCAACGTGGCGCCAGTCCCGAACAAGAGCCCGCCAACCACGGCGCGCCCGAGCGGCGCGTTCTGTTCTCCGCCCTCGCCGAGCCCGAGCGCCATCGGGAGAATGCCGACGATCATCGCCGTGGCTGTCATCAGCACCGGCCTGAGCCGCGTCCGCACGGCATCGAGCGCCGCTTGAGCCGGCGTTTCGCCCTCATGCAAGCGGTCGCGCGCGAAGCTCGTGACCAATACGCTGTTCGCCGTTGAAACGCCGATGACCATGATGAGACCCGTGAGAGCCGGAACGGAGAGCGGCGTGCCCGTCACGTAGAGTGCAAACATTGCCCCGGAGATAGCGACCGGCAGACCGCCCATGGCGATCAGCGGCATCAGCCACGATTGGAAATTCACGACCATCACGAGATAGACGAACACCGCGGCCATCATCAGGCCGGAAATCATCTCGCCGTAGGCCTGCGCCATCGATTGGGCCTGACCGGCGATCTCGATGCGATTACCGGGCTTCAGACGGGGCCTCACTGCGTCGACCGCGAGTTGCACGTCCTGGTAGACGCCGCCGAGATCGCGTCCTTCGGTGTTGGCCAACAGGGTCGTCATGGGCTGCAAGGTGACCCGGTCGATATTGGCCGCCAATGTTCTAAGCTGCAGGGTGGCAAACGATCTGAGCGTGATCTGCTGGCCGTTCGCCGCTGTTTTCACCGGTATATTGAGCAACTGCTCCAGCGAATTTAGATTTACCGGCGGCGCGACGACCTGAACCGTGTACGACATGCCCTGGCTGGGATCGCTCCAGAAGTTCGGCGACACGGTTCCGGAGGCGCCGAGAACCGTCAGCAACGCTGTCGCCGCATCTTGCGGCGTCACGCCGAGCTGCAGCGCGCGCATCCGGTCGATTTCGAGATAATAAGACGGCAGATCGCGCACTTGCCGCGGTGTGATGTCGACCGCGCCAGGGATCTCCTTCATGCGCGCCATCAAATTACGAGCGATCTCGGCGTTGCCGGCAACGTCACGTCCGATCACGCGCACCTCGATCGCGGTCTGGGTGCCGGCCGCGAGAGTTTGAGCCGTCGCGTCCGCCGGGCGAAAATAGAATGCCAATTCAGGGAAACGCTCTTTGAGTTTCTCGCGAATTTGGCTGACGTATCCTGCGGTCGGAGCGTGCGAACTGGCAAGCTGCACGAGGATCTCGCCGTCGAAGGAGCCGATGACTCCGCTTTCGACCCACGCGAGATTGATCGGCTCCGGACTGCCGATGGTCTCGGCAATGAAGCCGACTTCGTCTTCGGGAATAATGCTGCGAATTTCGTGCTGCACGTCGGCAAATTTGCGCGCGGTTTCTTCAAGTCTGAGCCCGGTTTGCGCGCGGACATAGAGCCTGATCATGCCGGCATCCGCTTCCGGAAAGAACTCACGGCCGACGTTCGTGCCAGCGAACGTCCCGAGCGCGAGTGCGAAGACAAGGCCCGCAACGGGAAAGACTTTCCATGCGAGGAGAAACTGCGCGATGCGCGCTATTCGCCGTTCGAGGTAGGCGAGGCCACCTTCAACGGCCCGCGAAACGAGGCCCGGGTGGTGGGGCTGATGCGGGTCGTGCGCGCTCAGCATGAGCGAAGCAAGAGATGGAACCAAAGTTCTCGACAGTATGAACGATGCCGCCATCGCGAACACGACGGCGAGCGCCAGCGGGACGAAGACGAACGCCGCGATGCCCGTCAGCAGGAAGAGAGGCGAGAAGACGATGCAGATCGCAACAGTCGACACAAACTCCGGAAACACGACCTCGCTTGCACTCTTCAGGATTGCTTCCTGCAACGGAAGACCAGCCTCGAGGTTCCGGTTGATGTTCTCGATCTCAACGAGCGCATTGTCCACCAGGATGCCGATGGCAAGCATCAAGCCGCCGAGCGTCATCAGATTGAACGTATTGCCGGTCAGCGCCAGACCTGCAACGGAGGCAAGAAGCGCCAGCGGAATGGACGTGAGTACGATCAGCGACGACCGCCAGCTCCCTAGGAACACCAGAACAACAAAGGCCACAAGAAGGCCGACGATAATTGCCTCGATCGCCACGTTATCGATCGCGCGACTAACGAATTGGGACTGATCGAATACCGGCGCGATCGTCACGCCCTCGGGCGCCGCCGCCTGCAGTTCTCCCATGCGTTGCTTGATCTGCTGGACGATGCCGAGGGTCGACGCATCTCCAAGCTTCAGAATCGAGACTATGACCGCGTTTTGTCCGTCGAGACGGGCGATATTGCTCTGCACGGCCTGCCCGTCTCGCACGCTCGCAACATCGGAGACGCGGATCACGCGGCCATCCACGGATCGCAACGGAAGATCGGCGAAACTGGCGATCTGCTCGGGGCTTGCATTCGTCGTGATGGCGATTTCGCGGGTATCGATACGGAGCGCGCCGGATGGAAGCGTCAGGTTCTGCATGGCCGTTGCCCGCGCGACCTCGCTCGGTGAAATACCGTAGGCTTGCAACGCCTCCGGTTTGAGATCGATCATGACCTGGCGCGATGCGCCGCCATAAGGCAGCGTCAACCGGATGCCGGGGATGGACTGAATCTGCGCGCGGAGTTGAAGCCGCGCATAGTCGTAGAGGGCGCCGTCCGACAGCGTATCGGAAGCGAGCACGAGTTGTAGGATCGGCACGCTGGAGGGAACATAAGGCACGATCAACGGGGGGCTCGTTCCCGGCGGCATCCGCCTGAGAATAGTTTGGCTCACCGATGTCACCTGCGCGAACGCATTCGTCACATCGGTGCCCGGCTGAAAAGCAACCCGGATGATGCCGACGCCGTTGATCGTTTCGGAACGCACCTCGCGAAGATTATCGACGTTGTTCATGATCGCGAGTTCGCTGAAGGAGGTCAGCTTGCTCGCCATCTCTTGCGGATTAAGACCCTGGTATGTCCAGATGACGTTGATGGCCGGAATGTTGACCGCCGGGAGAATGTCGGTCGACATGCGCCGGGCCGCCATTCCGCCGACAAGCAGCAGAAGCATCGCGAGCACCCCGATGCTGTGGCGATGGCTGATCGCGTAACGAACAATCCACATGCGTTCCTGCCCTCTGACGATTTTCCAGGGCAGCAACCCCAGTGCAGCATCCCCATGCCTCTCCAATCCGGTGCACCTTAAGCCAAGCTTAAGTTCGCACTCTCGGGACTTGGAGCGGCCGCGTCATTTTCGGCGGCAAATTTCAACGGGCCATTCGCTGAACGGCCAGGCGGGCCTCGATAGGCCGGAGTCGTCGCGCAGGTGCGAGTGCCGCCTATAGCTCACAACAAAACATAGCCGACTGGCTTTAGTTCATCAGGCAACGGTCCCATGCCCAGAAAGTCCATTGTCTCTCGCTCCATCGTCCTGACCAGCGCTCGAACAGGCAGGCTGTTGTCGGCCGATCCGAAGGGTTCTGCCAGATCATCGCCGATCGCATCCAGGCCGAAGAACGTATAGCTGATGAAGGCGACGATGATCGGCGTGCCCCAACCAAGCTGAGGCGCAAGAGCGAACGGAAGCAGGGCACAAAACAGATAGACTGTCCGGTGAATGAGAAGCGTGTAGGCAAAGGGCAACGGCGTGGATTTGATGCGCTCGCAACCCGCTTGCACATTGGAAATTGCATTCATGCGGATGGCGGCAGAGGAATAACGCCAATCCGAGATCTCACCAGCTTTGTTAAGCGCGAGGAGTTCTCCTCCAATCTGCCTGAGAATGGTATCGCAGACGTTGGGGCCAGCCGAGACGGTTATCCTCCAAGGCCGCGCTGCGGCAATCTCATCTTCATCGCGAAGGCGCGCCGAAAGGGCGTGTACGTAGGCGATAAGCGGGACGAAAATTCGCTTTTTTGCCTCACCGTCTAAATCCGACAATTCCCGGCACAACGACCGGGCTTGCACCAGAAGCTCGCCCCACTGCTTGCGTCCCTCCCACCAACGATCGTAAGCCGCGCTGTTCCTGAAACTCATAAACACGGATATCGCGATCCCGATCAGACCAAACGGAGCGGTGCCGAGATGTGATAGCGGCTCGAAGTGAAAATTGCCGACGTAGACGACCAAACACGCCAACATTGTAATAAACAGGCAGCGCCATGCGACCCGGCCGGCGATCGAACCGCGAACCGCGAAAAGAATGTCGAACAAAGAAGCGTTCGGTCTGACGATCAAAGAAGATTCTCCTTTAGTGACAAAGCTTGTCGCGAAAGACCTAGACGCATGGATTCGAGTCTGTGTTTAGGACATTTCCCCGTGCGCGGACGTGTCGATTCGACTCATCGGCCGGAACTTGGCCTATACTCCCCGAAAATCCAAAGCCTCGGGGGAGTTCGAAACAATGTTGCTGACTGCGCGGCCCGGCGATGAGCTGCCCGAGGCTCCGTCTAGGCCTTTCTATTCCCACCTCTACGTGCAGGTGCTGAGCGCCATCGTGGCCGGTGTTCTGCTGGGTCACTTTTATCCCGATATCGCTGTCCAGATGAAGCCGCTCGGGGACGCCTTCATCAAGCTCATTAAGATGATCATCGCGCCGGTCATCTTCTGCACTGTGGTCCATGGCATCGCGTCGATGTCGAACCTGAAGGCCGTTGGCAGCGCGGGTATAAAGGCACTCGTCTACTTCGAGGTCGTGACGACGCTGGCGCTCATCATCGGCATGGCGGTCGCGAACGTCGTTCGCCCGGGCGCGGGCATGAACATAGATCCGAGCCAGCTCGATGCTTCCGCGGTGGCGAGTTACGTCACCAAGGCGCACGCGGAAGGCACAGTCGAGTTCCTGCTCGATATCATTCCGAAGACCGCCCTCGGCGCGTTCGTCGACGGCAACATTCTGCAGATCCTGTTTTTTGCGCTGCTGTTCGCCTTCGCGCTCCAGGCCATGGGCCAACGCGGCAAGCTCGTGCTCGATCTCGTCGATCAGACTTCGCATGTTCTTTTCGGCATCGTCGGCATCATCATGAAAGCGGCGCCCATCGGCGCTTTCGGCGCCATGGCCTTCACGATCGGGAAATACGGCGTTTCGGCGCTCGGCTCTCTCGCAGCCTTGATGGGCACATTCTATCTCACGTGTATCATTTTCATCGTTTTCGTTCTGGGTTCCATTTCCTGGTTCGCGGGCTTCAGCATCTTCAAGTTCATCCGCTACATCAAGGATGAGCTGCTGATCGTGCTTGGCACATCATCTTCCGAGTCGGTTCTGCCTCGGATGATCGCGCGAATGAAGCGGCTTGGTTGCGATGAGTCCATCGTCGGGCTGGTCATCCCGACGGGCTATGCGTTCAACCTGGATGGCACCTGCATCTACCTGACGATGGCGACGCTGTTCCTCGCGCAAGCGACCAATGTCGATCTATCGCTCGCACAACAGCTCGGCATTCTCACGGTTCTCCTGCTGACTTCGAAGGGCGCCGCCGGGGTTACGGGATCGGGCTTCATCGTGCTCGCGGCGACACTTGCCGCCAGCGGTACGATCGACGTGACCGCGATGGCGATCATACTCGGCATCGATCGCTTCATGTCGGAGGCGCGCGCACTGACGAACCTCATCGGCAACGGAGTTGCGACGGTCGTCGTCGCCAAGATGGAGGGAGCGCTCGATATTGAACGGATGCATGCCGAGCTTGATCGACACGCAGGGCCGAGCGTGAGCCAGGAAGGTCAGGGCCTTGAACCATCCCGAGTGTCGTAACTCCGGGCAGGGTGCTCCAACTCCGGACTGGGTTTGGCGACACGGTCCCTTACTTGGATTGACGATTGATCATTGTGCCTGTCGATCAGGCGGCCGGATCACATTGTGGTTCTAGTCAAGGGCTGACTCCGGCTGCCGGCGAAAAATTGCCGTTGCGGTAACGGGGCCGCTTTGCTTTATCTGTCAGGAAACTTCATTCACTACTAAGATCGATCGCCGCGCCACTCGCCACGCCACTGGGGTTAAGGATACAGACCGGGAATCCTGTTTGCACAATGACATTGAGTTCCGTTCGGTCACCAAGAACTATGGTGCGGTAACGGCCGTTTCGGATGTCGATCTGCAAGTACCGAAGGGGGCCTTTCTCGCGCTCCTCGGCCCTTCAGGCTGTGGGAAGACGACGTGCCTGCGGATGATCGGAGGCTTCGAGCAGCCCACTTCCGGCACGGTATTGATCAGCGGACGGGAAATGAACGGCATCGCGCCGTACCGCCGGCCCGTCAACATGGTGTTCCAGCACTACGCATTGTTTCCGCACCTCAATGTCGAACAGAACGTCGGCTACGGGCTGAAGCAGATGCGCCCTCGCATCGAGGCGTCCGAGATTGCACGGAAGGTTGCCCTGGCACTCGAGATGGTGCGCCTTGGCGGCTTTGCGCAGCGGCGCGTCCATGAGTTATCCGGCGGACAGCAGCAGCGGGTCGCGCTGGCGCGGGCGATTGTGAACAAGCCCGCCGTTCTCCTACTCGACGAACCGCTTGCGGCGCTCGACCGAAAGCTCCGAACTGCGATGCAGATCGAGTTGCAGACGCTGCAGCGCGAACTCGGCATCACCTTCGTGCTCGTCACGCACGACCAGGAAGAAGCCTTGTCGATGGCGGATCTGGTTTGCGTGATGAATGCCGGCACCATCCGGCAGCTCGGTGCCCCGCAGGAGGTTTACGACCACCCGACCGACCTGTTCGTGGCGGATTTCGTCGGCAAGACCAATCGCGTGACGGCGATGCTGGAGGCCGACGGCCGAACCTTGCGGCTCGCGGATGGATCGGCACTCAACGTCGGTGAGCGGCGCGGCATGACCGCTGGCGATGCGATCCTGGCCATTCGCCCTGAAGCCATTCGCGTCGATCGCCATGCCAAGCCTGGAGCCACCGGCTTCCAGGGCACCGTGACAAATCGGATATTCCTCGGCTCGACCGCTGAGTATTCTGTCGCCGTTCCGGGCCTCGGCGACTTTCTGATTACGTCCGACCGCCGCAACCTTCACGAAAGCGAACTCGTCGAGCCGGGGCAGACGGTCTTCCTCGGCTTCGATCCCACCACTGCTCATCTCTTTCCTGTTTCAAGCACCGCCTGACCAGAAGGGAACACGCTCATGACCAAGAAGCACAGGGAAAATCTACCGATCTCGCCTGACGACTTCATGCACGAGTTCATGCGCCTTAAGCGTGGCTCGGTGACCCGGCGCCACTTCCTCGGCGTCACCGGTCTCGGCCTCGCAACAGCTGTGATGGCACGCACCCCAGGCGCGTTTTCGACGGCCGCATACGCCGCGGAAGACCTCGGCACGAAGATGTCGATCGCCACTTGGCCGAACTATCACGATCCAGCGACATTCGAAAACTTCAAGGCTGCGACCGGCGTCGCGGTCGAGGTCAACGTCTTCGGTTCGAACGAAGAGATGTTGGCCAAACTGCAGGCCGGCGCTACCGGCTGGTCGCTGTTCGTGCCGACCAACTACACGATTTCGACCTATCACAAGCTGGGTCTGATCGACGAACTCGATCTGTCGAAGCTATCGAACTTCAGTGCCGCGACCGAGAACCCGCGTTTCACCAAGGAAGGGCAGATCGACGGGAAGACGTACGCTGTGCCGAAGAACTGGGGCACCACGGGCTTTGCCGTCAACACCTCTAAGATCAAGACGCCAATGAAGACCTGGAAGGACTTTTTCGAGGTTGCCCAGACCGAGGGCGATCATCGCGCGATGGTGCATGATTACCAGCTGACCACGATCGGCAATGCGCTGGTGGCGCTTGGCTACGGCTTCAATTCGATCAAACCAGACGAGCTCGCCAAGGCGGAAGAATTGCTCATCAAGGTCAAGCCGCATCTTTTCGCGATCAACAGCGACTACCAGCCTGGCATGCGCGCGACCGATGCCTGGATGACCATGTGCTGGACCAACGACGGCGCGCAGCTCAATCGCGACATACCGGCGATCGCATACGTTCTGGGCACGGACGGCGGCGAGATCTGGACGGATTACTACGCTATCCCAAAGGATGCTCCGAACAAGGCGGCAGGCTATGCGCTGCTCAATTACCTGATGGAGCCGCAGAACGCGGTGAAGGAGCATATCGCCAACGGCGCTCCGACCACCGATAGCCGGGTGATCTCGCTGCTGCCCAAAGACGTCGTTTCGAACAAGATCGTCTATCCGGATGAAGCCGCGTTGACGCCACTTGAATTCGGCGCGGCCGTGACGCTGACCGACCCTGGCCGGGCCGAGCTGATGGCGCGCTTCAAGTCCGCCTAAGCAAGCCCGCCTTAGTTGCCTTTGAGACCACAGTCCGGTCCTCGCCATTGCCGCGAGAACCGGACTGCCTCAGGGAAAGCACTTCCCGAAAGCCAAGATCACATGGCGGTTTCAGCCGAGAACAAGCGAAGGTTGGTGACCGCGGCCCTGGTTGGGCCCGCAGCGGTCTGGCTATTTACGTTTCTCGTGCTGCCCTTCACCGCCGTCGTCATTTTTGCATTCGGCGAGCGGGCGCCGGAGGGCGGCTATCAACCTGCTTTCACTCTTGCGCAGTTTGCCAATCTCGGAGCTCGTTCCGCAGCCTTTGTAAATACGCTGACGCTCGCTCCGATCGGGGCTCTCGCCTGTCTGCTGATCGCCTATCCGGTCGCTTATTATCTGGCGATCAAAGCCGATCAAAAATACCGGATGTTCCTCATCTCGCTGATCGTCATACCGTTCTGGACGAGCATGCTGGTCCGTACCTACGCGTGGATGTATCTGCTTGGCGCGCGCGGAATTCCTCATCTGCTCGAACTCGCCGGTATCGACGATGTGCGGCTTCTGAACACGCCGGGCGCAGTGCTGCTCGGCATCGTCTACGGCTACCTGCCGCTGATGATCCTGCCGATCTACGTCAGTCTCGAAAAGCTTGACCGGCGTTTGCTCGATGCCTCTGCCGATCTTGGTGCGTCACCCATCTCGACCTTTTTTGGCGTCACGCTGCCGTTATCGCTGCCGGGTGTGATGACGGGAGTCGCGCTGGTCACGATTTTGCTGCTCGGCGAATATCTGATCCCTCAGCTCCTCGGAGGAGGAAAGGTCTTCTTCATCGGCAATGCTTTGGTCGACCTCTTCCTGCAATCGCGTAACTGGCCGTTCGGATCTGCCATCGCCGTCACTCTCGTCGTGGTCGTCGTCGCGGTGCTTCTGGTGGCCATGCGCATTGCATGGCGCGTCTCCGGCACACGTCAGGTGGATCTGATCTGATGCGAGCGCTGGTTTTCGCCCTGTATCTGTTCCTCTACGCGCCGATTGCACTGGTGGTGCTCTTCTCATTCAATTCGGGCCGCAACGCGAGCGAGCTCGTCGGCTTCTCGACGCAATGGTACGGCCGCGCGCTTTCCAATCCTTTTCTCATGGACGCCCTTCAAACCAGTCTCATTGTCGCCTTCACCAGCGCGAGCCTTGCCGCGATTTTCGGCACCATGGCAGCGATCGGCCTAGAGCGCCTCGGTCAACGGACAAGAGCCGTCTTCGACGGGCTGCTTTCCGCTGCCATCGTCGTACCGGGCGTCGTCATCGGCATCGCGACGCTGGTGGCGCTTGTGGAACTGTTCTCGTTTTTGAATCCCGCGATCGCCGCCGTCTGGCCCGGGGCCGATCCACCGAAGCTTGGCCTCGGGTACGGCTCGATCGTCGCGGCGCATGGGTTGTTCACCATGGCTCTGGTGACGATGATCGTGAGGGCGCGCCTCGCAAGCCTCGGCCGGGACATCGTCGAGGCATCGAGCGACCTTTACGCGACCCCGCTGACAACGTTCCGCGAGATTGTATTTCCGCAGATCGCTCCATCCATCCTTGCCGGGTTTCTGCTCGCCTTCACGTTTTCTTTCGATGACTTCATCATTGCGTTCTTTGTGGCGGGCTCGAAAACAACGCTGCCGATTTACGTCTTTGCCTCGATCAGGCGCGGCATCACGCCCGAGATCAACGCTATCGCGACGATCGTTCTCGTCGCCTCGCTCGTCCTCATCGTCATGGCCCGCTTCCTGACGCGCGAGAAGAAGCTGAAGTCCGGCGACGTGGTTCAAAAGGCCTGAGCAGAGCCTGCTTACGTCGATGAATCTGATGCAGGAAGCTCAGGCAGCCCGAGCACTTCTCGCACCGGTGCGAATGAACGGCGATGGATGGGGCAAGCACCAAGCCGCTTCAGAGCAGCGACATGCTCGCGAACCGGATAGCCCTTGTGTTTCGAAAAGCCGTAACCCGGGTGCTCGGCGTCGAGCTTGTCCATCAGCTGGTCGCGTGCCGTCTTGGCGAGAATGGATGCTGCGGCGATCGTCAGACTTTTCGCATCGCCGCCAATGATAGCCTGCTGCTCTATATTGACGTCCTTTATACGCCGCGCATCGATGAGAAGATGTTCGGGAGCCGATTGAAGCCCTTCAACAGCGCGGCGCATCGCAAGGATGCCAGCCCAGTAGATATTTATTGAATCGATTTCGGGGACTTCCGCGAAACCTACCGACCAAGCGAGAGCGGACTCCTTGATTTGCACGGCAAGCCGATTGCGGGCCACAGCGCTCAGCTTCTTCGAGTCATCAATGCCCGGAATCCGCGAGCCAGGTTTGAAAATTACAGCAGCTGCGGCGACAGGACCTGCGAGTGGGCTCATGCCCGCCTCGTCGATGCCCGCGACATGCACGATGCCTTTCGCCCACAGCGCGTTCTCATACCGCAGTAAATTCCGAAGACGCTGCCCCTCGGAGCGATTTGCAAAGCGTCGGCGCGCAATGGCTTCCAAGATGGCTTTGGCGCCTGGCCGAGGGTCAGCCGCGAGCGCCAACTCGGTGACTGCATCAAGAGGTTGCGCTTCGATCAAATAGCGCTGTCGTATGTAGGCGAGTGAGATGGTCATAACCAGTTAAACATACTCAGAACGAGGGCCACGAGTTTAGCGTCATTTGGTTGCAAATTTCGGTCAAGTTTTGTTCTCCGGAGAAGTCCGAAATGCCTTATCCAAACAATCATAGCCTGCCGCCGTCAGTTCGTGATCACCTTCCTGAGCACGCTCAGGATATTTATCGCGCCGCATTCAATCATTCGTTCGAGGCGCACATCGGCGATCCCCGGCAGGAGGAGGCCTCGCATCGTATAGCATGGGCGGCCGTCAAGCGTGATTACGTGAAGGTCGGGCCCCGTTGGGTCGCGCGAAGCGATGTGGAATGACCCATTCCTTCCTTCCCATGGCGCCTCGGGATCAATTGTTCTAGACGCTAGCGTTCGCCATGAACGATGCGCTGTTTCGGCAGTTCTTCATCCAAGTTGCGGCGTTGTGGGCGCATCGCCGTGTCGATGGCGTGCGATAAGCCGCTCAGGAGATTTTAAAACTGGATGCATGAAGGGAGTTCCTGTCATGAAAGTGATGGAGGCAATGCACAAAGGCGCCGAATGGGTCAGCCCTGAAACGCCGCTAAACCAGATCGCGCAGATGATGAGAAACCTTGATATCGGTTGTTTGCCCGTCGGGAAAAACGACCGGCTCGTCGGCATGGTGACCGATCGCGACATCATATGCCGCGGGCTTGCCGACTCTTCCGATCCGTCGAAGCTCACCGCCGAAAGCGTGATGACCAAGGGTATCGTCTACTGCAAGGCGGAAGAGGACCTGGAGGATGCCCTGCACATCATGGAAGAGAAAAAGATCCGACGCTTGCCCGTCATCGACGACAACAAGCGGATGGTCGGGATGCTGAGCATCGGAGACATTTCGCATTGTGTCCCTCGCGATCTCTCCGGCGAGGTCATTTCTGCGGTGTCTGCTCATCACCATTAATGGGCTCATCGGCCCGTAACGCTGCGCGACCGGTCGACGCCCAGCATAGATGATCGGGTTCGGCCGGTTAGCCGCCATCAGATCGCGCTTGCCGTTGCGGTCAACCCGGGCCCCGACTTTGAGGGCCCTGAAATTCCCGCAGCGCCTGGAAGTTTTTGCAGAGATAGGTGAGTTCGGAGTCCGCGATATAGAAATTCAAAAGTTTGCAAAGATATTGATTGCTGCGGGCGGCGTTCGGGCCCCTCGTCTGGCGCGTCAGCAGAAATGCGCAATCCCTGCACGTACCGAAGGGACGGCGCGGTTGCTCTCCACCGATATTCGCCAATAGATAGCGCAGAACATCGCGAAGATGCAGCATGTCCGCGGCGCTTAGATCGTCAATCTCATGCCCAAGGTGCGCGAGCGGATCGTCTTCCATGACCGCACGTCCTGTTTCGGTAACAGTAAATACCGAGCTTCGCGCATCGCGTGCGGAGATATCGCGCTCGACGTAGCCAGCTTGTTCGAGACATTTGATCGTCTGTGAAGCCGTGCCCGCGGTGGTCGCCTGATACTGAGCCAGTCCCGTGAGGGTACGGCTGTAGGCGTTGGATCGCGAGAAATAGCGAAGGGCGATCCACTGCGCGGCCGTCAATTGGTCTCCGTCGTTTTCCGCAAGTAGCGCGCGACTCAACTGCAAAAGGACGTCGACAACCTCTTTCGCAACCATTCTTCCCCCGAACCTGCAGAGCCTTCATACCCGAATCCAGCGTCCCAAAGTCAACAAAAAATAAGGAACAGAAAATGGAATTGACCCGACCGAAACGCAAGGAACTAGTTTCGTATCGCAAGCATCGATTTTCGCGGTGACTCAATATGTCCGGCTGATAGATAGCGTCGACGCAAATTGGTCGCCGATTTAGAATTTGCTTCACCATATCACTCTCACACTGCGGGCGACTGCTTGCAGTGGAAAATTGCCAAATGAGCTTCGCCCCCGGAATAGAGCACGACGAGAAAAATGGAGACGCTCTCTCCTTCGGCGCATTGCGGCGTGATCTGAGGCTTACCGTCGAGCAAGAGCTCGCCTCGACGATCCTTTCTTGCACGCACGAAGCCGTCATCATAACCGACGCCAGCGGCAGCATCATCAGCGCCAACGCAGCGTTCTCGCGGATAACGGGCTACTCGGCTGACGATATCCGCAACCAGAACATGCGCGTTCTTCAATCGGGCATGCATCCGAAGTCGTTTTATGAAGCAATGTGGAATTGCCTCAAGGCGAATGATTGTTGGCATGGCGAAATTTGGAACAGGAAGAAGAACGGGGACATTTACCCGGCGCTACTCACAATCAACGCCGTCCGTTCCGAGTCTGGCGAGCTGACACACTATGTCGGCAGCAGCGCCGACCTCACTCCGATCAAATCATCGCAGCGGGAACTCGAGCGCCGCGCGCAACACGATGACCTGACCGGACTTCCAAATCGGCGCCTTCTCACGTCGCGGCTTGATCAAGCGCTCGCGCGAGCAAATGCCAAGCAATCGACGGGTGCCGTCATTTTCGTTGGTCTCGACCGATTCAAACTTGTCAACGACAGCCTCGGACATTCCGCCGGAGACGAGGTTTTGATACGCGCAGCCGAGCGCCTTTCCTCCTTCGTGCGAACCTCAGACATGGTTGCCCGGTTCGGAGGCGACGAGTTTGGGTTGCTTTGCGAAGGGACGCCGCGCTCAACGCTTGGCGATCTCGTCAGCCGGATTCTAGATCAGTTATGCCAGCCGTATTTTCTTTCCGGGGGACGGCAAGTGTGGCTTGGCGCAAGCGCCGGGATCAGCCTATTTCCCGATGACGGACGCGACGCTGCGTCGTTGATACAGTACGCAGACGCGGCGCTCTATCACGCAAAGTGCGCTGGCAAGGGCACGTATCGCTTCTTCTCGACCCGCTTGACCGAAGCAGCCAACACACGCCTTTCGGCTGACCTGCAATTGAGGCAAGCGCTCGCGCGCGAAGAGTTCATCCTCCACTATCAGCCTCTTGTTTCTATGCCCGGTGGCAAGGTGACGGGTCTTGAGGCCCTCGTCCGCTGGAAGACTGCGAACGGCAAGGTCGTGCCGCCGGGGGACTTCATCCCTGCCGCCGAAGAGACGGGACTTATCGTTCCTCTTGGCGAATGGGTGCTTCGGACCGCGTGCCGCGATATGAAAGAACTTCTTGCCGGCGGTGCGGACCTCAAGACGATGGCGGTCAACGTGTCGGCTCAGCAGCTCCACCACGCCGGATTTGTCGATACGCTTCAAAGCATCCTGAAGGAGTTTGATCTCAACCCTTCCGTGGTCGAACTCGAAATAACCGAAGGCACGCTCATGGGGCAAGGCAAAGCCCCTGTGGCTATTCTTCATGCTTTAAAGGCCTTGGGATTGCGGCTCGCCATCGACGACTTCGGCACCGGCTATTCGTCGTTGGCATATCTTCAAAAGCTGCCGATCGACAAGCTCAAGATCGACCGCAGCTTCGTTTCGGATTTGGAATCCGGAGGTGCTGCGCAGGCCATCGCCGCGGCCATCATCGGTCTCGGCCGGAGCTTACGCCTCGAGGTTCTCGCTGAGGGCGTCGAAAACCGCTTCCAACTGGACTTTCTCGTGAACAACGGATGCAGAGAAGCACAGGGATATTATTTCGGACTTCCTATCCCTAAGGAAGCACTGCCTGCTTTAGGAGGGATCAAGTGGAGGCGAGAGGCGACCTCTACGCGGCGTGCTGATCCACGGCCGGCAGCACCGTATTCAAAGCAAGAAGGCTGACCATGCGGCCGTCGATCGGGATGACGCCACGCACGAATGACTTGGCCATATCAGAGGCGACTTCGGGCGTCGGCTGAACCTGCGCCAAATCAATGGTCAGAATGTCGGAGACGCCATCGACGAGCAGGCCAATCACTTGCTCGCCCTGCTGAGTGACGACGATGGCGTGACGCGCAGTTGGCTCGGCCGGCGGGAACCCCAGCCGGGCCGCGAGGTCGACAATTGGCAGCACGATGCCACGCAGGTTGACCACGCCGCATAGGAAACTCGGCGCATGAGGAAGCGGTGTGGCCGGCGTCCAGCCACGGATCTCCCGTACCGCCACCACGTCTATACCGAAGTCCTGGTTGCCTACGCGAAACGCCAAAACTTCGAGAGTTTTCGTTCCCTCAGTCATTTGGTTCTCGATCATTGCTCAGCCTCGGATCGGACTTCGATCAATCATGGTCATGCGTCGAGAAACGTTAAAATTCCTCCCATCCCTCCTCTGGTTTGCGCACTGCGGATGAACCTCCCGACGAGGACGGGGCTTTCAAAGCCGTGGCCCGGACGTCGTGCCTGGACTTTGCCGCCCCGGGCTTCACGTTCGATTGCCGCGCGGCCGTCATTTGAGCCGACGTCTGCCTCAGCGCCCTGATCGACGAGTTCTGATTGACCTTGAACTCACTGATGAGGTCTGAAAGCTGGTTCGTCTCCTCAGTCAGCGAGTGGCAAGCTGCCGTCGTTTCTTCCACCATCGCGGCATTTTGCTGAGTGGTCTGATCCATGGCGTTGATCGCGGTGTTGATTTGCTGCAATCCACCGGCCTGCTCCTGGGAGGCGCCGGCGATCTCGGCGATCATCTGATTGATGCCGACGACATGGGAAATAATCTGCTCTAGCGTCTTGCCACTTTCGGCTACATAGCGTGCTCCCTGCTCGACCTGTCCACTCGATGTCGAGATGAGCGTCTTGATCTCTTTGGCTGCTTCAGCCGAGCGCTGCGCGAGGGCGCGGACCTCGGAAGCAACCACTGCAAATCCGCGTCCGGCGTCGCCGGCGCGCGCGGCTTCGACACCAGCGTTCAGCGCCAGCAGATTTGTCTGAAAGGCGATTTCATCGATCACACTGATGATCTGAGTTATCTGCCTTGAAGATTTCTCGATGTTTTCCATCGCATCGACCGCTTGGCGAACAACTTCGCGGCTCGATTCGGCGGCGTTCTTGGCTGCTGCGGCCGTATCACGGGCATGGGCTGCGCCCTCCGACGACTTTTTGACTGTCATCGTGATCTCTTCGAGAGCAGCCGCCGTTTCTTCGAGGCTGGCCGCCTGCTGCTCCGTGCGGCGAGAGAGGTCGTCGGCAGCGGCCGCTATCTCGTAAGTTCCCGACGTCATCTTCTGCGAGCTTGCGATGACGGATTGCAAGGTCACGTCGAACTGCTCGAGCGCCGCGTTGAATTCTTTCTGCAGCTTGTGATAGGCGCCCGGCAGATCGTCGGTCAATCGGAACGACAGGTCTTTTGCGGCGAGTTTTGCGACGGCCGCCCCAATCGAAGTGGATACCATGGCGCGTTCGCGACCGATCGCCTCCTCTTCGGCTTGTCGCTCCGCCTCGCGTCTCGCCTGCTCTGTCCGGATACGCTCGGCTTCGGCGTCCTCCTCGTACTTGCGTCTCGCTTCCTCGGCAGCCTCGACATAGACCGAAATGGAGAAATCTATGTCGAGCATCATTGCCTTGACGAGCGCACCGACGCATCGCCCAACATCTTCAGCGTCAGTTTTCTTCCGGCCAAAAGAAAATCCTGACGGCCACATTTCGTTGACCACCGAACGAATGAGGTGTTCGACGACGATAGCATAACCACCGATATACCATCGGGGCTCAAGACCGATGCGTGCATGCGTCTGGCCAACTCTACGCACATTAGAAACGTAGCGTGCATCGAAATCCGCATTGCTTATCGACGCCCAGTGGTTGACCTGGGCCGACTTGGCCGCAACCATGTGCGTCTCGCTTTTGAAGAATTTCCGCGTTTCCGGAGTCTTGCGGATCATCTCGTAAAACATGCCGAGCGCAACGGGCAGCTCACGGTCGATGATGGGTTTAATACTGCGGATGCTTTTCAATCTCTCGTCGTCGAGTTGAATAAAGGACATACGTTCGGCCAACCCGCCATCAGATGCAGAAGCCGCGTTGTAATGCGCACCGTGACTCATATCGCCCCCCGGGTTTATGCCCAATGTCCGTTTGCAATCCTCGATCCGATATCGCGCGCGCTATTGCCTTATGGCTTCCCTAGCCCCGTGCCTCAACAGTTCGCAGCGCATCGGCAGAATAGAATCAGCACGCTGACTGTGCGCTGATTTGCGCTCGATCGGCGTGTCGATAATGAGGATCGATAATTTTTTGATGCGTTCGCTTGCGACTGAAATGGAAGCCTGTTCGTTACGCAATCAGATGTTTTTTATTCGCAATTAACAGTCGGCGGAAGATCCAAGGCACGAGCTTCTGAGCTGATAGGTTCAGTCGCCGCGCTGGCGGCTCGTTGACCAATAGCTCGGCTTCGTCGATATGGAGCGTTTGATCGGCGCATCTAGACGCATCTCGACAATGGATGCCACGGATCCGGCACCCTGTAGCGCGCGGTCCCGACCGCGAGCTTCTCCGTCGAGCTTGTGAGCATCACATCTTCCGCCAGCCCTCGTCCATCATGTCGAAGGCTGGGCATGTCGAAGGCTGGCATCTGCCGCTCAATTGCCGGACGGCGCTCACCCGGCTTGTGCGGGACCCGCTAGGCTGGGATGGCACTTCGCTCATGACGCAAACGGCCGCCGAGCGATATCCACCACAGTCCGTGAAGCACAAGGTCGATCGCGACCACGAGGCCCAGGACCCACAAACCGCTGGCAGGCCATTTCGAAAGAATGACAAGGCCAGCAGCAATGCCGACTATCCCCGAAGCCAACAGCAGCCAACCGTACCATTGCCAGTACTCGACCGCCTGGACGATACGGACGGCACCCGAGGCGATGAGTGACAGCGCGAAGACCAGAGTGAGTACGACGGAGGCTCGTGCTGGATCGGATACAAGCATCAACCCACAAACAGCGTACAGAAGTCCTATGAGTAGCCTGACTACGAAGCCGCGCCAGTGTGGGGCCGCGAAGGCCTGAAATACTTCGGCTGCGCCAGCGATGAGGAGTACGATGCCGATAACAAATGCGCTGATCAGGGTTGCAGCGACGACGTCGCCCAAGAGGAAGAGGCCGGCCACAATAAATATGGCGCCGACCAGCATCGCTCCCCACCAGCTTTGATTTTCTGCTCCCGAATGAGACTCTAGAGTTGGCCTGAATGTCATGGCTATCTCCTAAATACCCTACGAACGAATTGAAAATTCTCAGCTGCGACCGGCGCACCTGCGGGGAGCAGGAAACGCCGATCGCGTTTTCAATGAACGACCTCAGTCAGGCGCGATGACATTCTACTTGTCCGGTGTGTCCGGGCTCTTCGGGCTCGTCATTTTCGGCACTTCGTTGCTCATTGAATTCGTGGCGGGAAGTTTGCCTTCGTCGCCCATTCTATGAGACGTGCCTGCGGTGCCCGTGCTCGATCCGGTGTCAGCGCCCATTTCTGGAACTCGACTATTCACGGCGCCACTTGGCGGAAGCTTGCCTTCTTCGCCGAACGTGTGGCGCGTTGGGTCTGTGGCCGACTGATCTTCGGCGATTGCCAGTGTCGTCGCCGCGGAAAGAGAGAGTGCGGCGAATGCGGTCGCGATAATATACTTCATCGTTTGGACTCCTTGGTGATCGGCGATTCCTCCAAGTGTCCCCCGTCTATTGGGCAGTATAGCGCGCTATGTCCGCAACCTCTCTTATGTTTGTGTTTAAAAATCGCGATAATTTTTGCTCAGCTCGCGGCGCTATTCTGTTCGAAATCATGCGTCTCCGACTGCATCGTGTGAAACGGCAATTGTTAGCGTTAATGCAGCGAGCGGTTGGCAAATTAAAACAGCGAGCGTAATTCTCGCGTTATACGAGACTTTTTTCGTCTGACTATTTCGTCGAATTAGAGCGGCTGCTCAAATGCACTGACCGCGTCTCGCCTGACCACATCCTCTGCGCTTTCCAAGTCTCTCGCCGATCACGCGCTTGTTCTCACGAGGTGTCTCCCCCAACCGCGAGGAATTCAAATGGAACGAAGAGCCTTCCTAGTCGGCACTGCGACTGCTGTCACCGGATTGGCCGCCCGGCCCGCCGCCTCTCAATCTCCTCCGGCCGCCGGCCAGCCTCTAGCACCCAGCGACATCGAAGCGGCCGTCGCGCGATTGCGCAAGCAATACCTCGCGGAGTTCGATCCGGCCTACGTCGAGAATGTTATCGTTCCGCATTTCCTGGTGAGCACATATCAGGGCGAGCGGCTGCATCTACCGATGATCGACGTGAAGTTCACCAAGGAAAATGCGCTTCCCTACGACCTCTGGGGATTGCTGAGCGAAAGCTGGAAGCCTGCTCCGCAAGATGGCGTCACCGTCTTTCTTCAGGGACTGGAAAAGCGAGGACCCGACAATCGCCGCAAGCGCATTTACATGTCGGCCCTGACGCCGGATTTGTATGGGCCGATGTACAGCCAGAAGGTTGACGCCTTCTTTGACAAGCTGCTCGACGAGCGCAACGCGAACCGGCCTCTGATGCGGCCTTATCTGGAAACGTATTTCGACCTCTACTGGGATTTGCATCTCGGCGTTAAGGGCGACGCTGTTCCGGCAAGAGTTCGCCAGATCGGAGAGAGCTTCAACACCGTTCTTGCGTATCGTGATCCGACGCAGAAGATCGTCTACGACAACTACATGGTCGTGCGCGAGAACCTGGCGTTCCTGAAATCGTGGATCGACAAGAAGATCACCGATCTCAATAGCGGTGCAACGCCCAACCCCGAAAAGACGTTCACTTACTACTGGATCAAGAACGCCGGCGACGGAGAACATTTTGCGCACCAAGATGTGGTCTTCGAAGTCTTTCATAACTTCGTGGCACTGAGCCAATGGGGCAACACGCTTTACAACATCATGCTCAGACTCGCGAAGGATAGCGGCGATCCTGATACCCAGGCCTGGTTCAAGAAGACGATGGAAGGCGATTACGACAACGCCGGAAGCAATGCCTTCACACCGCTCGAGCGGTTCGTCATGGAATTGTTCCGCACGATCACTCCGAACGGCGGAAGCATTTCGGCGATGAACGAGGTGAGGACACCGCCCTATCAGCGATTTGGGTACGTCGTCAGCCCGCATTGGGACACGAGCTTCGATCCTGTGCAGTGGAAGAACCCAGATAAGTTCGACCCCGATCGGTATATCGACGCGCCGACAAGTCATCAGATCAACGAAGCCAAATCCGAGCAAATCGGCTTTGCCAAGTGCCCGTTCGATAGGACGTCATTCGAAGTTCGCGATGGCCGAAAGGCCACCATAAATAATAGCGCGTTCGGCACGATCTACGGCATCGTCGAAAACAAGCCGCTGCCTGTGTGCGACCACGCGGGCTTTGCGCCGTTTGGCTTCGGCTACCGGCGCTGCCCCGGCGAGCAGCTGACCATCCAGGTCTTTGAGGACTTTCTGCGGAAGGTTTGGAAGAAGAGGATCGACTTTCAGAAGCTCGACGTCGCCAATCCGGAACCGCTTCCGATCGGTCCCACCACGGTCATCGCGGACAATGTCGGGTTTACCAGGATGGTCTAGCATAACGGTGCAGGGCGTTACCAAAGCATTTGATTATCAAAACCGCCATGCGTCGGCGCCCCTTGCTGTCTATCATATCGGCAATTTCGCCAGGGGTATTACCGGCGGCCTCCGCCCGCATCGCCATCCAGCTTTGTCCGCCGCCTTCGGGCAGAAATAATTTTATTGCGGTCAGCCCTGCGATAACTTCACGCTCTTTCAGATGCGGAGACTGATGCGATGTCTGAAACTGCGCAGCCAAGTGGGCCGGACTTAACGAAAGGAATCGCAGCCTCGGACCTGTCCACCGGCGCAATGCTGCTTGGTCATGTCGGCGACGATGCGGTTCTGGTCGCCCGGCAAGGCGAAGAAATCTTCGCAATCAGCGCAATTTGCACGCATTACAATGGCCCTCTCGCCGATGGCCTTCTTGTCGACGACACTGTCCGCTGCATCACGCCTGCTTCAGCTTTCGCACTGGGGAGGCATTGCGCGCGCCAGCACTCAACCCCGTGTCTTGCTGGCGCGTCGAGCGCGATGGCGACATGCTATTCGTGCGCGAGAAGTTGAAAGTCGATCGCAAGCATGCGCGGAGCGGCACCGAGTTGCGCTCGGTCGTGATCATCGGTGGCGGTGCGGCCGGCAATGCCGCCGCAGAGATGTTGCGCCGTTACGGATATGACGGAAGCATCACCATGCTGAGCTCGGACGATGCGTTACCTTATGACCGGCCCAATCTGTCGAAAGATTTTCTTGCGGGGACAGCCCCCGCGGATTGGATCCCGCTGCGCTCGGCAGACTTCTACGAGAAGAAGCGGATCGATGTGCGCCTCGGTGCTCGCGTCGCCTCGATCGATGCGACTGCCCGCGTTGTGACGCTGGAGGATGGCGGGCGCGTCGAGTTCGACGCTTTGCTACTCGCGACCGGAGCCTCTCCAGTTCGGCTCGACATTCCCGGCGCGAATCTCGCAAAGCTGCGCTACCTGCGCACGTTCGATGACAGCGTCGCACTGATCGACAAGGCCATGACTGCTAAACGCGTCGCTGTAATCGGCGCCAGCTTTATCGGCTTGGAGACCGCGGCGGCGCTGCGCGAGCGCGGCCTCGAGGTGCATGTGATCGGTCCGCAATCGCGTCCGCTGGAACGTGTTCTCGGGCCGGAACTCGGCGACATGATCAGAGCCATTCACGAGGAGCATGGCGTTAAATTTCACTTGGGCACGAGTGCGGCTGCGATCGACGAGAGAGGCGTCACTCTCAAGAGTGGAGAAGCCATCGAGGCGGATCTCGTCGTCGCCGGCATCGGCGTTCATCCCGAGGTGGCGTTGGCCTCGCAAGCGGGCCTTCGCGCAGACAACGGTATTATTGTCGATGAGTATTTGCGGACAACCGCGGACGGCATCTTCGCAGCCGGAGACATCGCTCGCTGGCCCGACCCGCATACGGGAGCTTCCATTCGCGTCGAACATTGGGTCGTCGCCGAGCGACAGGGGCAGACGGCTGCGCGCAACATTCTCGGGCACAACGAGCGATTCGACGCTGTGCCGTTTTTCTGGAGCCAGCATTACCATGTCGCGATCCGCTATGTGGGGCACGCCGAACGCTGGGACAAGATTGAAATCGACGGCGATCCCGCGGCCCGCGATTGCAAGGTCAGCTACTTCCAAGCAGGTCGAAAGATAGCGGTCGCTACGGTATCGCGCGATCTCGCGAACCTTCAAGCCGAGCTAGAACTGGAGCGGGAGAACTTTCAGCGCCTCCAGCCGTAAGCATTTCTCCATTCAGGGCCGACTATCGATCTAACCCGTCGTTCCGGATTGGCGTTTGACGATATCGATCGGATTCGAGGATCCTTCCACAGCGCGCTCTTTGGCGGCGCGATCCGCTTCATCATCCGAATAAAGGTTCTTGACCGCCTCGTCCTGAGCCTTGCTGACAGCAGCTTGCCGCTTCCGCGTTCGTTGAACTCCGTAGAATATCATAATGCCGAGAATGATCGGCGCCACGATGTAAGCCAACACCTGGAACAGGTTGCTGACGCCTTGGCTGGGTACGTCGGTCATTGCTCTGACTTTCGAAAGCGGGGCGATTTTGGGTAACAGTCGCTGGTGCAATGAGTTCCAGCATTATCGTCGACGCCCCCAGAGCGAAACGTCACTGTTCCGCGTAGATCGAGCAGCACCCGGCGCGAACTGCACGTTGGCGTGCTCAGCACAAATCTCCAGGTTTTGTTCAGAGATCATAAAGATGCTTGGCTAACACTTACCCCTCGCTTAAAGGCCCGGCATTCTGCAACAGGCTGCCGAACAGTGGCGCGCCAATCGATGCCGTGACGCTCTATCAGTTTCAACCGCCAGGAGCCAGGCACTGCGCGGTGGACGAAGAGGCGAGCGTATCGCGGCCCCAAAAGGCAAACGCCGTCGGCTAACTGCATCGCGTGTGGCCCGGCCGCAAACCCGAAACCTCGTGAATCAAAGCAACGAAAGGATCTCGTCATGAAACTGAGACACCAAGTTCCCTCGACACTGCGCAATGACATAACCCGCTCAGGCGCTGTACTCTTTGGCCCTTTGCACCGCGAGATCGATCGCTTGTTCGATGATTTCTCACAAGGGCTCGCGGCCCAGCACAAAATGCCTAATCTTCTGCCCAACATCGACGTCGCCGAAAACAGTAAGGAAATAGACATTTCCGTCGAGATGCCGGGACTAGAGCGCAGTGATGTCGACATTTCTCTCGAAGACAACGTGCTGACGATCCGAGGCGAGAAAAGGATAGAGTCAAATCGGGAGGACAAAAATGTTTATGTCAGCGAACGTGCCTACGGGACTTTTCTTCGAACGATTGAGCTACCGGCCGGCGTCGATTCGTCCAAGGTCAATGCCGCCATGTCAGACGGCGTGCTGAAGATCACAATTCCGAAGCCCGCCCACACCGAATCCAAGAAGATCGAGGTGAAAGAGGGCAAGAACGGCAAGCCATCTACGCGGGCTCAGTAAGTCACGCGACTTTACGACAGCGGCGTGAGTGTGAGCACATATTGCCCTGCTATTGCCCTGCCGAGTTTCGGCGGGGCTTCTTTCAGGAACAGCGCGTGTCTATTGCGGCGACGCCAATGCGCTGCCGACATCGGTCTTCTTGGCTCCCGGCGGCGGCGAAAACACGAAAGTATCCGGAGAGAAATTCGGTGCCTTTTCCCAAGTGAATTCGTTGACCTGTGATGTCGCGGATGGATCATCCACGTCGCCGCTGACGAGCTTGCATGGCAGATGAGGCGCCGGCAATTCTAACCACACATCCCATTTCTCAACCATCGATGTCACGATGAAACGATCGCATTCGCGTGCGCCGACGGTTCCTGCACCCTTGGCGGCAATCTGGATAGAAGCTAGACCGTCTGACGCTTGATCGAGTGCTGCGAAAAAATCGAAAATGCGCGCCTGAAACCCCATGAGACCGGCAAGCAAGGACATGTTTCCTTGCACAGTCTCGCGGGCCGCGACCTGCGCGTACGTCTTTTGAGGAACGTTATAAATCGTCAACACGGTGCCATCGGACACGTATTCATACGAAGCGTTCCGGGCCGAAACCTCGATCCGAAACTGATTGGGCTTCCGGACTAGAAAGTGCGCCGAGCCTTGCGACTGGATATCCAGGACATTGCTGGATGTGTGGAAGGATGTTTTAAAGTCCATCGTCTGTTGGGCATCTATAAACGCTCGAAGCTCCTTGAGAGCTGGGGGAAGTGACGAAGCTGCGCCAGGAGCCGATGGAACGCCTTTCTCCGCCTCCATCGCCGTCTGAGCGCTGGCCGGGCCCACTATTAGACAAAACAAGAAATAAGCGACTGCGCGACTAAACATGGAACGACGCCCCAGATCTCATATTCATATTTGCGCCAATGACGAATTAGCACCGGCACTCTGGCTACTCGAGAATGGCAGATGCGCATTAACATCATTTAGATTTTGATTTTCTTCCGCAAACTTCTCAGCATGTCGTCAATGCGATGTGAAAATCGCGCTTCGCTATTAATCCGCATGCGTTCTTTATATCCAAGAGCCGCACGAAAGCTCACGCGCGGGGACGGAACGCGGCTGAGGCTGCAGCATTAACAAGAGTTGGCTCTGCGCCCGCTCGGAGGGAACATGCATTTCCCAAAGATGCCTGTTCCCACACCTGATGTTTGGAAGGCCGGCCTACGCACGGCGGTCGCCGGCGGGCTCGCTTATGGTGTCGCGGAGTTTTTCGCCCTCCCCCAGGGCTTTTGGGCCGTCGTAACAGCCATTGTGATCATGGCGCAGCCGCGGGTCGGTGCGTCACTCAAAGCCGGCGCCGATCGCTTTGTTGGCACGATCGTCGGTGCATTGGCCGGCTTTTTAGTTGCCACGATAACTCCGTCGACGGTGTTCGGCACGGCGAGCGGCTTAGTCGTTTCTATCGGAATTCTCGGGATGCTGGCAGCACGCGATTCAAGCTTCCGTGTTGCGCCAATGACGGCTGCGATTGTGCTCATAAGCCCAGCCAGCCATGCCGTGGCCTGGATCTCGGCGTTGCATCGCGTGATCGAGATTTTTATCGGCTGCATCATCGGCATCCTTGTGTCGCTGTTCGTCGCGCCAGCGCGGTCTGATACGGCAATGCGGGACGAGGCAAACCATGCGCTGACACTTCTCGCTAACCTGATATCGCTTTCCGTCGATCGCCAGGAAGGCAAGCCGGTCGACAGCGAGATTTCGAAGGCGAATAAAGATATCGACGGTTCCTACCGCAGAATCGCGACGCTCACGAAGGAAGTCGCGGAGGAGGAAGCCACCCATATTGCGCGAAGCACCCTCGATCCGGCGCGCCTGCGGCATAACCTGATCGATCTGCGGTCGGCGGTATTCGTCCTCCGCAGCGTCTCCCGGAAGCCGTGGCCGGCGGCCTTCGGCGACGCGATGATCGTCCCAACCCGCGTGGTCACGGCTGAGATCTGTGACTACATGCTGGCCCTGGGAGCCGCGATTACCTCCGCTCGCTCCACACCGTCTAAAGAAATTTTGAGTACAGGATTTGTTGCGTATTCTTCGGCCGCTGCCGCGGCCCTCGATGCATGGCGAACAGGTGCTGGTGTGCAACCGACCGGTAACGCCGGCAAATCCGCCCTGGCCGATCCGCCAGCTCTCGGCAAGTCCGGCCCCGACTACATTTCAAATGTCTCTTTTGCGCTTGAGCAGATTCGCTACGCGCTCGATGCGCTCGCCGACTGCATCGATGGCCGTTCCGATGAGGCGACGAGTACGTAACCACACGACTGTCCGAAGGAGATCACAATGACTGCTCTGGACGTGATGTGGGTCGGCCTCGGCGGTGGGATCGGATCGTTGCTGCGTTGGTGGGTCGGGCACGTTACAGGACGCGTCTATCACGGCTCCTTTCCGCTCGGGACTTTTCTGATCAATATTACCGGCGCCTTCATCATCGGCTATCTGTCGGAACTCTTCTCCGTCGACTGGCGCGACCGGTACGGAGCATCTTTGAATTCCGGTGTTCTGACCGGATTCCTCGGGGGCTACACGACCTTCAGCAGTATGCAGCTCGATGCCGCCAAGCTCAACGCATCGAATGGCGCGGGCTACGCTACGTACTATCTGGTGCTGTCAACGATTGTCGGTCTGATCGCCGCGTGGTGCGGGTTCGCGCTCGCCCGCCTACAGGGATAAGGAAGACTGGCGATGATCAATGTCATCATTCTCGTATTCGTCGGCGGTGCGATAGGCGCCATGCTCCGCGAATTCATAATGTTGATGGTTCCACATGCGGAAGGCTTTCCGCTCGACATTCTGGTCGCCAACCTCATAGCTGCGTTTCTGCTCGGGCTGGTGACGGCGCTGCACAAGCGCGCTGTTTTAACCGACGATGTCAACTCTATGCTCGGCACGGGCGTCATGGGTGGGCTGTCGACCTTCTCGAGCATGGTCTATGGCGCGCTCATTCTGATGATGACGTCGACGTCGGATCTGACGGTTGCGATCCTTTATCTCTTGGCCAACCTGATCCTCGGTTACATCGTCGTCATTCTCGGTCTGAAGCTCGGCGGCGACGGCGTGACGCCAGCTCCGCGGCCTCGCATTGGGTGAGCGGCATCATGCGGGTTTCGGCGGGCTGTGATCGGGCTTGGTATGAGCGTGCGGGAGTATCCAGGGCTCCTCGACCGGCATGCGTGTCGATTTGGCGATCAGGCGAACGCTCTCTTCGAATTCCGCGCGCAGCCTGACGAAATGGGAGCGGCACGCATCCCTATCGCTTTTCACCGGCAATCCTATTTCGGCAAGCCTGTCGTAGAGAATGTCGAAATTCGCGATCAGTTGCGGATCGACACTCTGTGTTGACCAGGCGTCCGCCGGAGTATGCGGATTTAGCTCAACGGCAATATATTTGAGGCAAACGGTGCCGATACGCCTGCAAATGCGCGCCGATTCCGTATCCTTGTCAGGGAGGCAGGCTGCGAAGAGAGACGCGGAATCGAGTACGGCGGCAGCGGCGCCAACCCAACTCGCTCCGCGATAGATCGATGGCACGTAAGCAAGTATCGGCGCGATCGAATGCGTTTCAAAGACGCCGCGAAACCAGATTTCCCATTCTTCCCAGACGCTATCGTGCTTGAGCTGGCCAGTGCGATGCAGCGTTTCAAGCAGGCTGGATGTGGTGGGCCGGCGACCCGTCCGCGCGTAGAGCCAGCCGACCTTGCGCTCGCGAACCTGGACAGCTGCCTGGTAGCCTGGAACGAAGGTGAACAAGAGGATGACAACGGCGAGCCCAATGCCTGCTTCGAAGATTGCGAGGTACTCACCGAGAAGATGCGACGGTGTTTTGAAGCCGAGCGTACTTAGGGCCGAGCCGCTGGAGCTAAGGTCTTCCGGAAAGCCCGGCTCCAACCTCAGACCCCAGAGAATGAAGGTGAACGACATCTGGACAAGAAGGAACCAGCATACGACGCAAATGAAGATGAAGATCGGAAATATCCAGGCTTGAAGCCGTTGCGTCCGCGCATAGTCGCTATCTTTCCCGATGAGACTATAGACAAACGACACCGCCGCGGAGCGGGCGCCGATCTCGACGAGATCGGGTTCGCGCCGGTTGATAAGCATTACCCGCACAATCGAACGAAAATAAAAGTACAGTCCGAGGGCGCCGATGATGACGGCCACAACGCGGAATACGGTGTCCATCCAAAAGCTCCAAAACGTGAGCCGAACCGCCTCTCGCAATGGACAGTGACGGCCTCAGGTCGGCGGCAGGTCCTGAGCCACCGGGTGCTTCGTGAAGAGGCCGTTCTTGATCTCTTCGTGGGGGTGCGGTTTCAGCTTGGCCTTGGGCAGCAGGAACAGCCAAGTCGCGAAGACGAACGGCGCTGTAAAAGTCGGTATGCCGATCGGCGTCATGGCCGTATCGAGGGCCGCCTGAACGATGACGGTGAAGATTGTTCCTAGCAGAGCGTAGAGGGTGACGCGCCAAGACGGCGCGTAGAAGACGCAACCGAGTGCGACCGCTGTCAAAACTGGGCTGAAGCCATAGAGGCCATTAGCGATCGCGCTCGGGCTGCCGCCGAAAATCAAGGCTATGATTATGCCGACCGCAGAACCAACCAGGGCGAAAATGGCGGCGGCGCGGGAATTGATGAACAACCCGATCACGACGAGAAGTCCGCTGATGGCATTGTTGATCAGGAAGACTTGCGCCGGTCCTTTGAACAAATACTCTAGGTAATTCCCCAGCGTCGCATGAAGGTCTGTGACGTTGGCTGCGTGGGGGAGTGCGGGAGCAGACAAGCCCGCAATCGGAATGCGATGAAAGGCATAGGCGCTCAACATCAGAAACCACGTCGTGAGGACGAACGGGAATGTGAGAGCCGCCACTCCCCATGTCTTCATGATGTTGGAGATCGCCAGCATTACGACGGTCGAGACGGCGGCGCCGATGATGAGCAGAATCCACATCGTCCAACCGGGCGCGATGAAGCTCGGCACGGCGGCTCCAACCAGAATTCCATTGAAGCCGAATAGTCCCTGCCTCAGCGATGGCTCATCGACATCGAGCAGGACCGCAGTGAAGGTTGCTATTATGAGAGCGATCGTGGCCCCCACAGCGACGGCAACCTGCCCTGCTACGATCGAGCCCCACCAGATGGCAGCCAGGAAGAATATCCCCGTCAGCGGATTGTTCTGGAAAATGACTTGGCCTGCACCGCGGAGGCATTCATCGATAAATCGGACGACGGGGTTGCGGTTCGCCATATCGTCCCACGCGTTGATGTTCGCCGCGTCCGCCATGATTCACCTTACGCCCAGAGGAATTTTTCCGGCGCGGGAACGCCGACGACTTGCTGGCGAACACGCGACCAGAACTTCCGAATGGCTGCATTGACTGGCGCCGTCTCCATGCCGAGAACCTTGAACACCAGACCGGCGTCGTGAGGCAGGCGGCTGGCTCCGATTGCAAGTCGCTCCGCCTTGTCAAATGCAGGTTCTATGGCATCGAGCAGGTGATCGGCGTGCACTTTCGGGGTCAACACGATGACGTTTCCGAATACGTCGAACGAGCCCATTGCGCCTAAGCGCGAGACATTCGTCTGGGCCGGCTCGATGATGAATTTCTCGGTGAAAAGAGAGGTGCCGTCGGGGCGTGCCGCCGAGACCGTGGACGAGAATACGTCGTACTGGAACAGCTCGCTCTTATGATATTTTCTCCCAGGCATGAGCACTTCCGAGTAGATCAGCGTCGCCGTCGGATCAACCGAGATATGCGTGCGCTGAACGAAGCGGGAGTGCTTGTGAGGGATGATGGGGAACGGCATGTATTCGAGATAGGCATCGGCTCCGAGCGTCAAATTCTGCGTCTGAGTGGCGTAGTTGGCGTCCATCTCGTGAATGCGCGTCGCCGCCTGCGTATTGACGTGAGCCTGTGTGCCCGGCGCCATTCCGATCTCGACGAGGTAGCGGTCACCCTGCAGGATGCCGCCGGCATTGGAGGTGATGCTGACGCAGGGAAGCGCCGGCATTTCCTCATCCCAGTACAGAGCTTGCTGAACGATTAGCGGCGCCCGCCGATGCAGCGTCGACAGCACTGTTCGTTCCGGGCGGGGCTCAAACCCAAGCCGCACCATGCCGACTTTACCGAACGATCCGCTGCGGAGCTGCGGTGGCTCGTCCTGGTAATTCGCCAGTTCACGCGCGGTGTCATGCACTTGCATCAAGCGATCTGCTTCTGATCATTGACGTCGAACAGCACATTTTCCCGGATGAGTTCGACGAGCGCGGCGATGCCCTCATTGGTCTTACAGTTCGTGAAGACGAAGGGCTTTTTGCCACGCATCATGCGGGAGTCGTCCTCCATCACCTGCAAGCTGGCGCCGACATAGGGAGCCAGATCGATCTTGTTGATGATGAGGATATCCGACTGAGCTATGCCCGGACCGTTCTTGCGCGGGATTTTGTCTCCGGCGGCCACGTCGATCACATAGATGAAGAAATCCACCAGCGCCGGGCTGAAGGTCAGAGTCAGATTATCGCCGCCGCTCTCGATCAGCACGATATCGGAGTCGGGAAACTTTGCTTCCATCTCCTCAACGGCGGCGAGGTTCATGCTGGGGTCTTCGCGCACGGCGGTATGCGGACAACCGCCCGTCTCCACGCCAATGATGCGTTCTTCCATCAGGATGCCACGGAGGGTCCGCTGAACGTGTTTGGCATCCTCGGTCGTGACCACATCGTTCGTGATAACGAGAACGCGGCTGCCTAAATTGACGAGAGCGGGCGTAATGGCCTCGATGATGGCGGTCTTGCCGGAACCTACGGGGCCGCCGATGCCGATGCGGGGAATTTTCTTCATATTATTTGTTCCAATCTAATTCATGAACATGCGGACGTGGCCTTTGACGTGTACAGCGGCGAGGATGTCGACCATCGGCAGAAAGCTCGCCATGTCGTTCAACTCGGCGTCGCGAACCTTCTCATAGGCAGGCGCCACCATTCGGGTTGCTTCGAGAAGGATTTTCTGGGTATCGACGAACGATAGGCGCATCAGGCGCAAAGCGGCGCCGAGAATTGTGGTGGCGATGCCGTATTGCTGGGCGCCGAACGCGTCTCTCGCTTCAACGCCAAGGGCCGCGAGCACGAGCGCGAGGCTGACCGGATGTGTGCCGGCGGTTTGCGCCTGCTTGATCCGGACGAGCCATTCGTGATTGAGACGGTCCGACATGATGGCATCGGCAAGCTCGGCCAGCTTGCGCCCCATCCGCACGGTCATCAACCGTGTTTCCTCGTTGAGTTTGCGCTCGAACGCCGCCCGGTCGACGATCATCAGCGCATCGATATCCTTCGCCTTGGCGGCCCGATGGGCGCAGAGCAAGGCAACGCCGTCGGACGTCGCCGATTGATGCATCACGGTCAGAACGAATTCCCTGAGACTAGGAGCATCGCTGACGATCTCTTGCTGGATCGCCGACTCAAGGCCGTTCGAAAATGAAAAACCGCCGATGGGGAGCGCGGAATCTCCGAACTGCAGAAGATGCAGCACCTCCGGAAGGCGCCGATACGAATCCGTCAGGTCAGTGACCGTGGACGTGCGGCTGTTCGTGAGTATCGTCATGGCCGTCATGGTGATTTACCTCATGCTCATGGCCGTGCGGTGGTGGGCCGTGCGAACGTGAGCCGTGCGAATGGGATGCCTCTGTCGCGCCGCCGAAAAGCCGCCGGGCTTCATGCGGCGCCATGTAGGGGATGACCTCGGCGCCTGGCATGAATTCGTAGCGAATGCCCGGCAAAGCATGCGTTTTCATTACGGATGCCATCACCTTGCGATCGACGGTGAGGGGCACAAACACCCGAGAGCTTTTGACGATGGCCGGCCAATGCTGATTGCCAAGCGCATGGCCCAGCTCGAACATCGTCCGGAGGGCGAGCTCCGTCGGCTGTTCCATTATGGCTGTCAGGTCGATCACCATGACCTCTTTCAGATTTATCCGCGCGACGATCGCCTCATGGTCCCGCTCGTTCCAGAACAGGATGTCTCCGTCGTGGAGGTGCGTATTGCGATCCAACGACAGCGCGAGTTCGACATCATTTTCGGTGGCTTTGCGCAGCCGGCTCTTTTGGGCTTCCCATTGATCCAGTACAAGCCAGTCAACACGCGCACCTTCGAGACGAGATGCCCAATCCGGTTCGCCTGAATTGCCGACGATACCCTCAATGATGATCATGCTCAGTCTCCGTGTTGCAGGGCCTGTTCCAATTCAACTGAAGAAATAGAGCTGGTTGAGTGCGATCGATCTTGGTGGGTCGACCGTGATGTGGACATCATCGACCATGACAGCGAAGGTCTGGGGATTGACCCAAATGTTCGGGAGATAGTCGTTGCGCACCATGTGTCTCTTGCCGAGCACGCGGGTCTGCGAGACGGGGACAACCATGCGCTCGAGGCCGTAACGCTCGGCGATGTCGTTGTCATACGAGGCGCGCGAGACGAACGTGATCGAATTCTTAATTCCGGCCTGCCCAATTCCGCCGAACATCGGCCGATAGTAACAGGGTTGTGGTGTTGGCAACGACGCGTTCGGATCGCCCATATTTGCCCAGACGATGAAGCCGCCCTTCAAAACCAATTTTGGTTTGGCGCCGAAGAACCCCGGCTCCCACAGAACGAGATCGGCGAACTTTCCAGGTTCAACCGAACCGATCACATCAGACAAGCCGTTCGTTATGGCGGGGTTGATGGTCACCTTGGCGAGGTACCGCAACACGCGGAAGTTATCGTTGCCGCTGTTCTTGTCCTCGCCCAGCGGACCGCGCGCCTTCTTCATCATATCCGCTGTCTGGAATGCGCGCAGGAACGACTCGCCGATGCGGCCCATGGCTTGAGAGTCGCTGCCGATCATCGAGATCGCGCCCATATCATGCAGGACACTTTCCGCCACGATCGTTTCGGCGCGGACACGGCTTTCGGCGAAGGCGACGTCGGATGGGATTTTCGGGTTGAGGTTGTGACAGACCATGATCATGTCGAACAGCTCGGCGACGGAGTTCACGCCGCAAGGAAGCGTCGGGTTCGTCGAACTCGGCAAAACATTGCTTTGGCCGACGACCTTCAGCAGGTCCGGCGCATGTCCGCCGCCGGCGCCTTCACTGTGGTAGGTATGAATCGTGCGGCCGTTGAATGCAGCAATCGTATCTTCGACGAACCCAGACTCGTTCAGGGTGTCCGTGTGGACCGCGACGGCTACATCGTAGTCGTCCGCAATCTCGAGGCAGGCGCGGATAGCGGCCGGAGTCGAACCATAATCCTCGTGCACCTTGAAGCCGGCACAGCCGCCCAAGATCTGCTCGACGAGGGGATCTTGGGCGGAGCAGTTGCCTTTTCCGCAGAGTCCGATGTTGATTGGAAGACCCTCGATCGCGCGCAGCATCATCTCGAGGTTGCGCGGACCGTTGGTCGTCGTGACGCCATTCGTTCCGTCCGTGGGGCCTATGCCGCCGCCCCAGATTGTCGTGATCCCGTTCGACAGTGCGGCGTAGACTTGCTGGGGTGAGATATAGTGCACGTGGACGTCCATCGCGCCCGCGGTGAGGATCAAGTGCTCGCCGGAAATTGCATCTGTTGCCGTTCCTGTGACGAGGCCCGGCGTCACGCCTTCCATGGTCGATGGATTACCCGCCTTGCCGATGCCCACAATATGGCTATTGCGGACCCCGACATCAGCCTTGATCACCCCGAGCATCGCGTCGATGATCGTGACGTTGGTGATGACGAGATCGAGACAGCCGGCTTCTTGAGTCAGCAGGTTGTCGGATCCCATCCCGTCGCGCAGCGTCTTGCCGCCGCCATACTGAATTTCGTCGCCGTAAACGCGAAGATCCTTCTCGATCTCGACATACAGGTCCGTATTGCCAAGGCGTATTTTGTCGCCGACCGTCGGACCATAGAGGTCCGCGTATTGTGCGCGCGAAATCTGTGTCATGGTCATTTGCCTCGATGTGTCACCTGAACGACCGATACCGATATATTGCCTGCGAGACTTGGCTGCGGCCTTTCACTTCTGGGGTGTCACGGATTTGAAGCCGCGCTTTCCGGCGCGTCTGATTGCCATGTCGAAGTTCGGCCGATAGTCCGGGGTTGGACCGTCGCCAACCCATCCGTCGACAAGGTTATTGAAGCCGTACGCAAACATCTTTCCCGCGAAAGGCACGAGCGTCACTTCCTTTTCGTCGCCTGCCTCAAAGCGCACCGCGGTATTCGCCGGGATATCGAGGCGCTTGCCGAACGCTTGCGCACGATCGAATTCGAGATAGCGGTTGGTCTCGAAGAAATGGAAATGCGAGCCGATCTGCACCGGCCGATCACCCGTATTGCGAACCTTCAATTTTGTGCGCGACCGGCCCGCATTGATTTCAATTGGATCCTTCGCAAGAACATAGCCGCCGATAGGCCTTACAGACTTGTGCGGAACATCGGCATGTTCAGGTTGCGGATGTGCGGGTGCTTGCTGTTTGCTGGGAGTTTTAGCCACAGACGCCTCCTACGTTTGCGTCGAGATGCAATTGGAATTCGGATATGGCTATTGCCGATCAGGTTATGGGATTGTGCAGGCTGACGAGCCGGCTGCCATCGGAGAACGTCGCTTCAACCTGTATGAGCGGCAGCAGACTTGGCACGCCTTCCATCACATCGTCCGCCTTGAGGACCGTGCGGACATTATCCATCAGCTCTTCGACGGTTTTTCCCTCGCGGGCGCCGTCCAGTACCCACGCACAAAGCACTGCGACGGTCTCCGGATGGTTCAGCTTGATGCCCTTGGCTTTGCGCTTCAGCGCAACTTCCGAAACCATATGAATTATGAGCTTGTCGAACTCTCGGGGGGTGAAATGCATGATCAAAACCTCCGGTCGGATCAAAATGCTTGCCGACGGCGTTGAATGAGAAACTGACGCGGCCCAATTGGCATCGCGCAAAATCAGATTGGCAATTGCGTAAAATCAGATCGTGCGCATGGGAATCAAAGAACGTGTTGCGTACAATCATGGTCGGCTAGCGGACGTTCCACGCGGTGCCGAAAAATTCCGATTGCGTTGCGCGTGAGTGGTGTCGCGGGCGCGGAACTTACAAGTGAGATTTTGCTCCGTCTCCTACTGTCCTTCAACGTCCTTAGGCCTGAGTTACTGAGTGCGCGAATGTGAGTAGTTCCGTTGCGGTGCAAGCTCCGTCGAAGCGGGCCGTGAGCGCGGCACGATCATCTCGGGATTTCTATTCTTGTTTCATCGTGTCGGCTTTTTCACCAGCGGTGCGCGACTCGAAGGAGATAGGCATTCCTCGACATTCAACGCCTCATATCCCAGCACGCGATAGAGGATGGTCGATATGATCCAACTGCCGATGAAGATACCGACGATGACGATTCCAAAATTCGTCAAATTATCGTTCAGGTCTCCGACAACGCCCCAAAATCCCTCCTTGAGTCCCAACTTGTCGCCGATCAACCCAAGCGCTTCAATGCCGCCGATAAAAATCGCAACGACAACAGAGGCTGCGGTGATTGTCAGATTGTACCAGAGCTTACGAAGCGGATTGACGAAGGCCCATCCGTACGCACGTGTCATTAGAATGCTGTCCGTGGTGTCCATGAGGGCCATTCCGCCGGTAAAGAGCGCCGGAAACACCATTATCGTCCAGATGGACATCCCTTGTGCGGCTTGAGCCGCCGAGATGCCGAGCAATCCAATTTCAGTTGCCGTATCGAAGCCCAGTCCGAATAGGAATCCAATCGGAAACATTTTCCAAGAGGATGAGACGATACGGAATAAGGGTCGGAAAATGCGAGCAAGAACCCCCTGCCCCGCGAATAATGCATCGAGATCCTCGTCGATGATCTTCTCTCCGCGCTTCACGCGCGTGAAAGCCGCCCAGACGCTCCTGAGGATTACAAGGTTGATGATGCCGATAATGAGCAAGAACAAGGACGACACCATCGTGCCGAATGCGCTGCCGATGCTGTGAAACGCCTCGAGTTTGCTCTGCATCGCTACAGCGGCAATGGCTATGATGATGGTGGCGAGAACGACGACCGTCGAGTGACCGAGCGAGAAGAAAAAGCCCGCGGAATACGGTGCTTTCCCGTCCTGCATCAGCTTTCGAACGACGTTATCGATGGCCGCGATGTGATCGGCATCGAATGCATGCCGGAGCCCGAAAACATATGCGAGAAGTGCTGTTCCAAGCAGCGCCGGGCGATCCGATAAGGCGATGAAGGCCCAAACCCAGGCACCGATGTTGGCCACCGCCAATACCGCGTAAATAAACGCTGCCTTTGCATTGTCGCGATCCGGTTGGTCATCGAACGGATTCACCGTGATGATCCGGAGCGCACCTCGATACAAGCTTGCCATGAGCGGATGTCCTCAAGCGGTTCGTGCCGTAGCATGCCGATGTCCGCCCGAAAAACATGAAGATCTGCTCTCTAGAATTGGTTGCAATATCGATTTCTGCGCACGTCGAAAAGATGCGCCGGGCTGCAACGCGCGTCATCAGTAGAGAATGCTGGCTTCGAAAGATCTGAGAGCCTGTGGTCCGCCGTCCCTTCGCCGGACCGGAGCAAATTTGCTGCTATTTTGCGGGGCATTGCTGCGTTCGAAGTCGCCGGAGCGCGACAAACGTTCGAAGGCCTCGACTGAACTAAGTCGTCGCCTCCGCTAGGAACGGCTATGCGCGTCGATCAATCAAACTTCGTGGCCAGGATAGCCCGGGCGTTTTGGCATCCAACTGGAAATGTTGGATGCGGAATTCTCGCCGCCCACAATAGCCTGCATCTGAAGCGCTCGCGTCGAACGTCATTGTCGAACAGGAGGCGAAGCACCAAAAGAGATTCGCGGAACTCCATTCCAGTTTTGGACTTTCGGACCGGCGTTTGGGCCAGCGTGGTCCTGAAGGTTGATTCTTCGGAAAGGCGCTGAAGAACTCCAGATCGTCGAGCCGAACCAAGCACAGTCACCTCTGAAATTATGCGCACCGAGGTCCCACTAGAACGAGAGATCGGATGTCTATGCTTGAACAAACGCGCTGTGACGCTATTGTTCGATTTCGCATTCGCGTTTGAAAGGAGGTTGCCCCCAACAGTAATCGCCGATGAGGTGATGCGAGAAGCTATCCACGGAATTTTTTTCTTGCGCCGCTAACTTTCGTAGTTACCTGCTAAGGGATTGATCATGGTCGCCAGGCCCCATCACCAAAAACTGTCTCCCGCAACTGATCGGGCGAGCGAAAATAGCTGATACGATACTGTAAATGGCGCGTTTCACAGTTACAGTATGCACCTCCAAGCGGCCCCAAATGCTTAGCCGCGCGCTGGAGAGCTTGAGTCGGCTTTCAATCCCGAATGAGTCTTCGCTTTCCATCGTCGTCGTGGAAAACGATCACGAACAACGGTCGCTAAGCGTCGTCGATCAATTTCGCAGCTCGCACGACATTCCCATAAACTATTATTTCGAACCGAAAATCGGCATTCCTCACGCTCGAAATCGCGCGATTGAAGCCGCAATCGCCGGGAATTGCGACTGGATTGCGATGCTCGATGATGACGAATACGCTGAGCCGGATTGGCTGCTTCAGCTGTTCGATGGGTGCATCCGGTTCGACGCAGACGTTGCGACAGGCCCGGTAACGCAGGTGACCGATAGCGAGCCACCTCACTGGTGGAAACCGATTTCGCAGTCACGGCGGGTGACCGGTGAATTCCGGCGGGACGCCTATACGAACAACGTCCTGTTCAACTCCCGCATCGTTGCCCGCGATGGGCTGGGCTTGCGATTCGACGATCGTCTCACATTCGGCGCCGAGGACGTCGATTTCTTCAGGCGTGCACATGCGAAAGGCGCGCGCATCGTATTCGTCGCGGAGGCGATGGTTATCGAAACGGTGCCCGGCTCCCGGCTGACACTCGGGCGAATTCTGCAGCGCACTTACATGGTCGCGGCGGCGGCTGTGTTTCTCGACATCATGCGCGACGGCTACCCAAAAACCTTGGCCAAGCGCTTGCCGCATGGCGTGCGGCGGTTCTTCATCGGTATTTTATTGATGCTTGCCGGTGCGTGTCTCTGGCCCCTGCGAAGATTTGCCGGCGAAAAAACAATGCTGAAGGGCATCATCAGCGTCACCAAGGCGTGGGGAAACCTATCGGGCTTCTTCGGACGGACGTCGACCTACTACCGGCGTGTCGATGGCGCGTGAGCCAGAAGCGACTGCCGGATACGCGAGGCTGGCCTCACCAATCACCCTGATCTCCCGGTCCGATTGCATCGCGTGCTTTGCGCTGGACCTCCGTGATCAAAATTGCTGCACTTTTCTCAATTGCTTCAGAGCGATTTGCGGCTAGTCTGCAGCGCCAATTACGGGAATGCCATGCGGACCAATCTCAGCATCAATTCACGACGCCTGTGGGACAGCTTGATGGAGACCGCCAAATTCGGCGGCACCGAAAGAGGCGGCATACGCCGTCTTGCTCTCTCGGATGAAGACCGGAAGGTCCGCGACTGGTTCAAAGCCCAGTGCGAAGCCCTTGGCTGCACGGTGCGCGCCGACGAAGTCGGCAATATGTTCGCTATGCGACCCGGCCGCAACAACGACCTGCCCCCGATCGCCATGGGCTCGCATCTCGATACCCAGCCGACCGGCGGCAAGTTCGATGGCATTCTCGGCGTGCTTGGCGGGCTCGAGGTGATGCGTACGCTCCACGAACAGGATTATGAGACGAACGCGCCGATCGAGATCGTCAATTGGACGAATGAGGAAGGTTCGCGATTTGCACCCGCCATGATGGCTTCCGGCGTTTTTGCTGGCGTACTCACGCGGGAGCACGCCTACCAACAGACAGATCGCGAAGGCGTCACGTTTCTGGAAGAGCTCGAGCGTATCGGGTATCGCGGTCCAATGAAGGCCGGAGATCACACGTTCTCGGCCATGTTCGAGCTTCACATTGAACAGGGGCCGATCCTGGAGGACGAGAAGAAGCTCATCGGAATCGTGACCGGCGTGCAGGGCATGCGCTGGTATGAGATCTCGGTTACGGGCGTCGATGCGCACACCGGCGCGACGCCAATGTATTTGCGCAAGAATGCGCTGGTCGGCGCCGCTCGCATGATCGAGGCGGTGGATGCAATCGGACAGAAGCATCAGCCCGGTGTCGCGACCGTCGGCCTCATCGAGAACAAGCCGAACAGCCGCAATGTCGTGCCGGGCGAAGTATTTTTTACCGTCGATCTTCGCCATCCTGACGACGACGCGCTCGACATCATGGAAGCGGAGTTGCGGGCGGCTCTGAAAACCAGCCTCCCTCCCCTGCAGCTGAACTACGAGGAAAAGCGCATCTGGTCATCGCCTTCCGTGAAGTTCGCGCCGGAGTTGATTGATTGCGTTCGCCGCGCCGCTGTGAAATCGGACTTCGGGATGCGCGATATGGTGTCGGGTGCAGGACATGACGCGGCTTACATCGCCCGCGTCGCCCCGACGACGATGATCTTCGTGCCGTGCGAAGGCGGCCTCAGTCACAATGAGGCCGAATCGACGAGCATGGACGAGTGTGCCGCGGGCGCGCAGGTGCTGCTCGATGCCGTGCTCGCATACGATGAGATACTGGCTAGCGAAGCGAGAAAATGAGCGAGTGTCCGGTGCTTCATTGGCACCGGCATTTCGTTACACTCACTTGTCACAGAGTTGGGATAAGCGACCCCTAACCGATCATTACGGTCGGCTTTCTTTGGGGGACTTATTCATGAAACTCACGACAGTGCTCGCTCTGGCTGCTTTCACCTTCTGCGGAACCGGCTTGGCGACGACCGGAGCTTTCGCGAAGAACAAGCCGCACAAGGCTGGACATCATCACAAGGCGAAGAAAAAGGACTGCAAGGGCACCTTCAAGTACTGGAAGGGCGGCAAGTGCGAAGATTCGCGCAAGAAGAAGTAACGACCAGATCGACCCCGGAGGCCACTCGCGGGGTCGATCGACCTTTCACAAGCGGCAGCGGAAGGGCCACGCAGCCCCTGGCGCTCGTGTCTTCACCGGTCAGGCTCGCCACAGGGCGCCGAGAACGAAGCCCGCCGCCGCGGCCATTGCCAGCGTCGTATACGGCTCCTTCTTCATCGATTTATTGATCGCGCGCCTCAACTCGGCGCCGACACTTTGAACATCGTCAAATGCCGAGACGGCGTAGTCGGCGGTTTGATCAATATTTCGCTTAGCGACGCTCGTTGCGCTGCGGACCGTCGAAGAAACGTCCTGCTCTGTTGTAGCCATCAAGTCTCTCCCTGACTCTCGTGGGAGGAAAATGATTGATCCTGATGCTTTGTTCCCGGCTGCGATCCAGTTCTCGTCAATACGAGCGACGAGGAGCCGCGAGGATCGGCGAGCGAACTCGTCCGCGCCCGTCGCGTATACGGCCTCATCGGCCGTCAATGCGTGCAGCAATTCGCACCGAGCGCTCGAAATTTGGACTAGCACTTCAGTGTTACATGCTTCAATGCTGAATGATCGCGTCGCCTACCGTGCGTTCGGCGAACTTGGCTACGCGATGTCATGGGGAGCGGTTGCATAGCGCCGCTTTTACCGTGGCCGGTGGCGACGCTGCACTCGCAGGCTTGTCCAGCAGCGAGGACGTGGGCTACTCGCTATCGAACGGCATAGCCTTCGTTCAACGCCGCTCTTATCGATGCCGGAGCTGACTTACGCATCAGTACTGACGCCAAGATCGGTGTTTCTTATACCGGGCAGCTCGCGAAGGATGCGCGCGACAACGCAATCGCGGGCAACGTTCGGCTTAAGTTTTAGGACCGCATTCGAGCCGTCAAAAAAGATCTGCGCGCCATTTCACTGGTGCGCAGAGTTTTCGCGGGCGTGGATACTGCTTATTCAGCGAATGAACTGATTGACGAAATCGGCTCCGAGGCCAACCTCTTCGTAGTGCTTGCGGCAAGCTTCGATGAGTTGGAAGTTGTCTTCGACAAGCGTGACTTTGTCTTGGTCGTCGATGTACAGCGTCGCGCCCTGAATGAAAAACAAAGTCTGCATTTCGTCGCCGCTATCGCACGTCAGCGTGTGCGTTTCGCCAGGCGGCTCCATAACGTAAGAGCCTTCTTCTGCGCGCCACGTATGCTCGAGATATCGCCAGCTGCCCTTCAGCACGTAACCGTGCACGGGCGACGGATGGCGATGACGCGATAGAACTCCGCCCTTTTTGACCCTCAGGACTTCGCCGTGCGCGCCGGAGTTCATGTCGAAAAACAGCGGGCGAAACCAGACATTCGGCTCCAGCAGAACCCAGATGCGCTCGTCCTTCACCGGCAGCACGACCAGCTCCGGGATCATTCCGAGATGGGCGAACTGGGGCGGATCGAACGTGACGTGTTCCGATTTGACCGGGGCGATGAGTGTCATCAGCAGAACCTCTCAGGAAACGCGTGGAGTGTCGGCGACAATCGGATGGAACTCGCCGCGGAAGTAGACCAACGGGTTGCCCTTCGGCGCGCGCCGCATTTTCACAACTTCGCCGACAACGATTTCGTGATCGCCGCCATCGTATGTGGTCCACAGACGGCACTCGAATGTTGCGATGGCATCCGGCAGCACGGGGCAGCCCAATGATCCGCGGTACCATTCGACGCCATCGAAGCGATCAGCGATCGGGGCTGCGAAGCGCTTCGCGAGTTCGACGTGCTCGTGACGAAGAACGTTCACGCAGAACGATCCGCTGCCCTTCACAAGGCCGACGCTCGCTGCCCCTTTCCGGACACTGTAAAGGACCAGCGGCGGAGTCAGGCTTACGGGCTGGAAACTTGACGCCGTCAATCCGAAGCGCGCACCTTCTTCCGTCGTCCCGGTAATGATCGTGATGCCCGTTGCAAAGCAGCTGAGTGCCTTGCGCAGGTCCAACGGGTCGTCGGGCGAGATCCAATCGTCGGCTGCCATCATTCTGCGGCGACCTTCTTGGTCTGAAGCTCGGAAGTCAGCTTCTGAATAATTTTCTGTTTGCCCGCGTCGTCGAGCTTGCCGAGTTCAATCATCAAAACGGGCTCGTCGACTTTCTGATTCCACCAATCGATCGCTTCGGCGCCGAACAGGCCCCATTTGCCGACGAGCTGGGCGGTAACTTCGTTGGACGGCGCCATAATCCAACCTGCCTTCGAGTCTCGTAGGAGACGCTCAAGCTCAACGTCGCGCATGTAGCCACGGCCGCCGCAAGCCTGGAGCATCTTGTCCGACACCTCGAACGAGAATCGCGTGGCAAGAAATTTTGCCTTGAAGCACCAGAGCGCGAACTCGGCGCGCGGCATCGCCTTGGGATCGTCGTAATAGATGTCCCAGCGTCCGCCGTCCGTCGCGTCGTCCAAAGCCTTTGCGACAGAGTAGGCATACAAGCGCGAGGCTTGGGCATCCATGATCGCGCGGCCGAACGTATCCTGAATCGTCGGATAATCGGCGACGCGGCGGCCATATTGCACGTGCGCTTTACGCGTCACATGTCTTTTGGCGACGTCGATACAGGCGAGCCCGACACCGTTATATGAGCCCGCGTACATGAGCATCGCGAGCGGATCGATCGCCTCGTCGTTGGACATGGCTCCGTCGCCCGGCCATCCGACGATGCGGTTTGAGGGAACCACCGTGTCGATCTCGACAGGGCCGGACTGGTTGCCGTGCATTCCCAGCGCGTCCCACTTGCCGGCGGATCCTTTCACTTCGTTCTTGTAAAAGAGAAATACGGAAAGGTTGCCGTAGTTGCCGTCGAAGTCCGGGCTCGTGGTCTGCGAGATATACCAGTCAGCGTATCCGGACGATGTCGTCCAGGCGGCTTTCTTGTGCACGTGCCAGCCGTCTTCGACGCGTTTTGCGCCGGACATTTTGGGGTACCAGAAATGGCCACCGGTTTCGGGATCGGTGTATGATGCGGTGCCGATGAGGCATTCGCTGTCGATCCGCGACAACAGACTCTCGATCTCGGTATTGCCTTTGGCGCGATAGACGAGCCCGGCGACGGCCACCATGTGCATCATGTAGATCAGCGCAGTGGACGGACAGCCGTACCTTGCGATGGTCTCGGCGATCATTGTGATGCCGACGTGATTTTCGCCTCTACCGCCGAATTCCTTGGGCACGATGGCAGCCAGAAGGCGGAGCTTGGCTAGCGCTTCAATGTTGGCGCGCGGATATGCATTCGTCTTATCGCACTCGATCGCGTTCGGCCGCAGGACGTTGTGGCAAACCTCGATCAGCTCACGGCGAAGCTCTTTTTGCTCTGCATTTAAAAACCAGTCCGGATTGAACTCTGCATCCAGTCCGTAATAGGCGCTATCGCCCCACATTGTCGTCATGCTCATCTCCCGCGAGCGGCCACCTCGCCCTTGCGGGGGGAATGATGGGCGGGAGAAGAGGGGCCGGTCTCTCGGAATATTGCCAATTTTGCTCAGGAAAGGGCGCGGCGGCGCCATTCACGCGGAGGCATGCCGACGTGGCTGAGGAAAACCTGGCCGAAATGGCTCTGGCTTTCGAAACCGACGAGCGAGGCGACGTCGATAATCGTCGTGGCGCGGTTCAAGAGCAATTCTTTGGCGCGTTTGATGCGCAGCCCGACCAGCCAACGGTGCGGCGGCGTCCCGACAGCCGTCTTGAACGCTCTCACGAAGTGGAAGCGGCTCAACCCCGCGGCGCCTGCCAGATCGTCGAGCGAGATATCTTCCGAGAGGCGATCCTCGACGAGCGACAGCACGCGGCGCAGTTGACGCGCCGTCAACGCCCCCGCCGTGCTCGCGCCGGCTTTTCCATCTTTCTGGCAATGGCGGAACAGGATGCGGCGCGCGATGACATCGGCGGCCATATCGAAGAAAAGCGGTGAAATACTCCCCGGACGCTGCATTTCTTCGGTGAGCGCCAGTATCGTGTGGCGGAGCGGCGTGTCCGTGAACGCGAGGCGATCGGAGATGTCTGCGCGGCCGTTGCCGGCCTCCGCCGCAATCCTGTCTAGAAAATCAGCATGCAGGAAGACGTGCGCTTCTTCCGTCGGCCGGTCCCAGCGCCACACGTTGCTGCGCTCCGCTGCCATGATCAGGGATTGACCGGGCAGAACACGTCCTTTGACCTTTTCGCCGCCGAGACACGCTTCGATGATCAACGGTCCGCCCAGCGCAACCGAGATGTAATGAAAGGGGAGCTTCGGGCATTCGACTTCTTCCGCCAAGCCGTCGAAGCGGAAATGACCGATCGCCAGAACCGGCGAAGCAGCGAAGCTCCGAGGCCGCACGGGGCTTCCGCCGAGTTTGCCGATCCACGCCTTCGCCGACAAAATATCGGGATGGCCATCACGCGCGGGCGCAGAGCTATCGGGCAAATTCATCATTGCGAAATTATGCCTTGCAAATTTCGCCTGACAAGATGAAATTTTAGGCGTGACTGATCAATGGCCTGGGGAACGCAAATGCCGGCGTCAAATGAGAAGGCGGCGACGGCTTCGGATGACGAAGATCTGACGCCGACGCGCGTGGGTGCGGAAATTCGCGATCTGCGAAAAGCCAAGAGGCTGACGATAAAGGAGCTTTCGCTCGCAACGTCGCTGTCGATCGGGCATCTGAGCGAGATCGAGCGCGGGATAGCCTCCCCCGGCATCAAGACGCTGCACGATATTGCGAAGGCGCTCGGCGTCACCATCGGATGGTTTCTGCACAACGCGGAGGGCGGAGACCCGGAAGAGCGCGATTTTATCGTGCGTGCGGGCAACAGGCGTACGCTGCGCTTTTCATCGGGGATAACCGACGAGCTGCTGTCGCCCAATCTGCGCGGGCAGCTCGAGTTGCTGATGTCGCGATTTCCACCCGGATCAACAGAGCCCGGATCGCCCTATACGCATCATGGCGAAGAGGCCGGGCTGATCCTCGCCGGTTCGCTCGAACTCTGGATCGGCGAACAATCATTCACGTTGCGCGAAGGCGATAGCTTCAGCTTTCCTTCGACAACGCCTCATCGCTACCGCAACCCGGGCAGCGTAGAGACCGTGGTCGTCTGGGCCATCACACCGCCGTCCTACTGACTCTCAAGACGTTGCCGCTCAAAAGATGGGTGGCGTGCACGCGCAGGCCACAACCGCTTCGGTCTTGCCGACGTTGCGTAACCAATAGGGCACGCGCCCGAAGAGCTGATAACCACCACCTTTGCGGAGGCGGTAGGTCTCGCCGCCGACTTCCACTTCGATCGTCCCTTCAATGACCAAGACGGCGGTTTCCCCGTCGTAAATGATGGGATCATCGCCGGTGCCGGCGCCCGGCTTATAGCGCTCAATGAACATTTGAAGCCTCTTGTCCCGGCGCTCGCTGCCGAGAACGCGAAGATCGGCCGCGCCGCGGGAGACGACGGCGAGATCGTCCGCATTGTAAAAAAGCGCGTTTTTCTGCGACACCGGCAGCGCGAAGAAATCCGCAATTGAAATCGGTATGGCAGTCAGCAGACGATGAAGCGACGCAAGCGATGGCGCGTGGGTTTCCTGCTCTATCGTCGATACGGTCGCGTTGGTAACGCCCGCACGCTTGGCGAGTTCGCGTTGCGAAAGGCCTGCCGCTTCGCGCACCTGCTTGAGCCGCGACCCGACTGCAAGTTCGCTTGCCTCCGCTCGTGCGCGAGCCTTTGCGGTCACTTCAACTACCGCTTTTTTGCGCTCAGCCATCGTCTTCCCATCCACGTGAATGTCTGTGTTTCCCAAATACGTTCCAGCGCTTGCGCGTAACCCACGTCATCAAGTTTGGATGCAGGGCCGTCAACGCTCAGATTGACGTCGCGATGCGCGATGCCGATTATATTTTTATAGCGCTATGTTCGATAAATTTATACACTGAGCGTCTGAACTCAGCAACGGAGTAGAGACCAATGGCGGCTCTGGACGACTTCGCATTCCTGTCCGGCAAGATCTACGTCGCGGGCAAATATGTTGCCAGCCGCGCGGGCGAACATTTCGACGTCATCGATCCGGCGACGGAGGATAAGCTCGGATCGATCGCCGACTGTCCCGACGACGAAGTCGACAGCGCCATCGACGTCGCGAATGACGCGCGCCGCGTTTGGATGGCGATGGACGCGCGAAGCCGCGCCGTCATTCTGCACGACATCGCATCGACACTTCGCCGTGGCAGCCGCCCGTTCGCCGAATGCCTGACGCGCGAAGAAGGCAAGCCATTCAAGGAATCCACCGACGAGGTTTCCTGGTGCGCGACCGCGATCGACTATTACGCCGAACTCGCACGGCATGAGACCGGACGCCTCGCCGGCGCTACGGTTCCTGGGCAATTTCATTTCAGCGTGAAGGAACCGCTCGGCACGATCGTCATCATCCTGCCGTTCAACTATCCGCTCGTTCTGTTGTGCTGGGAAGCCGCGGCGGCGCTGGCGGGCGGAAACTCCGTCATCATCAAACCGCATGAGCAGACGAGCTTGACGACGCTCAAGTTCATGGAGGTTTTCGCGGGTCTGCCGCCCGGGCTGCTGCAGGTCGTTACCGGCGGCGCGCGCGTCGGCCAGCGCCTCATCGCGAGCCCCAAAACGCATGGCGTTGCCTACACCGGTTCCGTTGCTGTCGGTCAGGCCGTGGCGCGGACGTGCGCGGAGAGTTTCAAACCGAGCCTCATAGAAGCTTCCGGCAACGATCCGTTTATCGTCATGCCGTCAGCGCCGCTCGACATGGCCGTCAGAGGCGCCGCCTTCGCTGCGTATCTCAATTGCGGCCAGGTCTGCACGTCGGCCGAACGCTTCTACGTTCATGAAGACATTCACGACGCCTTCGTCGAAGGGCTTGTCGCCGAGGCACGCAAGCTCCGCATCGGCAACGGTCTCGGCGCCGTCGATCTCGGGCCGCTCGCGACCAGCCGGCAGCGCGATCGTTTCGAAGGACTGATCGCGCGCGCCCGCCAACAGGGCGCCAAGGTGGAGACCGGCGGCGGCCGTCCCGCAGCGCTCAATCGCGGCTGGTTCGTCGAGCCGACCGTTCTCTCCGGCGTCACGCCCGATATGGAGATTCTCAACGAAGAGCCGTTCGGCCCCGTCGCGCCGATCTGCAAGGTGAAGAGCTTCGACGAAGCCATCACTCTCGCCAATCGTTCGCGGTTCGGGCTCGGCGCCAATCTCTATTCGCTCGACATGGATGAAGCTTTCCGGGCGGTGCGCGAAATCGAATCCGGCATCCTCTGGGTCAACGCACCGCTTCTCGATAATGACGCCTTGCCCTTCGGCGGACGTAAGCTCTCCGGCAGCGGTCGTCAGCTTGGTCCGGAAGGCCTTGCGCAATTCCAGAACACCAAGTTCGTCATGATCGATCCGAAGGCTTCGAACCAGGACTTCTGGTGGTTCCCGTATTCCAAGGCGGAAAGCTTCGAGCCCAGCGCATGAAAATACTTCTCGTCACGGCTCATCCGCGCGCGGACTCGCTTACCTATGCCGCCGCCAAGGCTTTTGCCGAGGCGGCAAAGGCCAATGGTCACGAGATCGAACTTGCGGATCTCATGGCGGAAGGGTTCGATCCGGTTCTCAGAGAGCCTGACGAGCCGGATTGGTCGGATGCAAAAAAGGTTTATTCCGCTGCTGTGCGGGCCGAGATGGCCCGCATCGAGCGTAACGACGCGACCGTGATGGTCTTTCCAGTATGGTGGTGGTCGATGCCGGCCCTTCTCAAGGGCTGGATCGACCGCGTTTGGAATAATGGTTGGGCCTACGGCGACAAGAAATATCCGCAGTCGCGCGCTTGGATGCTGGCCATTGCGGGCAGTTCAGCAGAGGCCTACGCAAAACGCGGCTATGACGACGCGATGCGCACGCAGCTCGAAGTCGGCATTCTAGGTTATTGCGGGATTCCCGAGACGCGGCTCGAAATTCTGTTCGACGCAATTGAAGGACCGCCGGGGCCGGAGGACATTCTCGCGGCCGCGCGGCGACTGGGTTCTGAATTCTAGGCGCTCAGGCTTTGATGCGCTCGCTCTTCGGATCGTACCAGGGGCCGAGTTGCGCGCGCGCCGGATAGCGCTGCCACGCGACTTCGACTTCGAGGGGCGCAGCGGCGAGCCACTCAGCGGTGACGCCCTCTTCGCAGCGCACGTAACCCATGCCGAGCGACGCGCCGATACGGTGACCGTAGCCGCCGGACGTGATCGAGCCGATCACCTTGCCGTCCCGCCAGATCGGCTCCTCATGATAGAGCAACGGCGCGTCATCGCCTTCGAGTTGGATTTGCACCAACCGCCTTTTCAGCGGACTGCTTTCGCGCTGCTTCAGGAGCGCCTCGCGGCCGATGAAGCCACCCTTCTTGTCCCAGGCGACCGCGAAGTCCAGCCCACCTTCGAGCGGCGTGTCATCCTCACCGATGTCGTGGCCCCAGTGCCGGTAGCCCTTCTCCATGCGCAGCGAATTCATCGCGAAATAGCCGGCCTGCTTCAGGCCAAAGGCTTTTCCTGCTTCGACGAGAACGTCGAAGATGTGTTGGGCGAATTCGGCCGGCATCAGAATTTCGAAGCCGAGTTCGCCGACGAAGGTCACGCGGTTCACGCGCGCCTTGGCGTAGCCGATCTCAATTTCGCGGCTGGTGCCGAACGGGAACGCCGCGTTCGAGAGATCCGCATTCGAGATGGAACTCAGAAGCTCGCGCGACTTCGGGCCCATCAGCGCCAGCATCGGCAGTCCGGAAGAGATGTCGCGCGCGAAAACGTGCGCGTCTTTCGGGAGGTGCCGCGTCAGCCACGCAAAATCGCGAACCTGCGATACCGCAATCGAGACCACCATGAAGGACGACTCTGACAGTCGCGTGACGGTGACGTCCGACTCAATGCCGCCGTGCTCGTTCAGCCACTGCGTATAGACGAGACGGCCGACCGGAACGTCTATGTCGTTGGCGCAAATTCGATTGAGCGCGGCGCAGGCGTCGCGTCCATCGACAGCGAATTTCGTGAAGCAGCTGTGGTCGAACAAGGCGACGGCGTCGCGTGTCGCGCGGCACTCTTCAGCTGCCAAGTTGAACCAGTTCTGGCGGCCGTAGCTGTATTCGATTTCGGGCTTCGTGCCGGGCAGGCCGAAGAAGCCAGGACGCTCGTAGCCGGCAGCCTCGGTCATGAACGCGCCCTGCGCGATCAGCCTGTCGTGGAATGGACTGCGCCGGACATTGCGGGCCGTTTCGAACTGCCGATAGGGCCAGTGCATATCGAAAAGCAGGCCGAGCGTTTCGGTCGTCCGGTCGTAGAGATACTTGCAGTTCGACTGGAACGGCATCATGCGGCGAACGTCGACGTCGGTCAGCTCGACAGGCGGACGGCCGTCGCGGATCCATTGCGACAAGGCCTTGCCGACGCCGCCGGACGATAGAATTCCGATGGAATTGAAGCCGCATGCGCAGAAGAGGTTCTCTACCTCCGGCGTTTCGCCGAGCAGATACCGGTCGTCGGGCGTGAAGCTCTCGGGACCGCAGAAGAAGAGCTGGATGCCGGCATCAGCAAGCATCGGCACGCGGTTCATCGCCCTCTCCAATATCGGCTCAAAATGCTCGAAATCTTCGGGTAGAGAGTCGAAACAGAAGTCAGGCGAAATGCCTTCATGTCCCCACGGCTTGGCGTTCTTCTCGAAGCAACCGAGCAAGATTTTGCCCGCGTCCTCTTTGTAGTAGGCCTCCTCGTCGGTGACGAAGAGAACGGGAAGATCGCGCGGCAGGTTCGGCAGCTGCTCGGTGACAATGTAGAAATGCTCGGCGGCGTGGAGGGGAAGCGATACGCCGCTCAGCGCGGCGAGATCGCGCGACCACATTCCGCCGGAGATGACCACCTTATCGGCGCGGACTTCGCCCTGATCGGTGATCGCGCCGACAGCGCGGCCGCCTTTGACGAGGATGCGTTCAACGCGGATGTTCTCAAGGATCGTCGCTCCGGCCTTGCGCGCGCCCTTCGCCATCGCGATCGTCACGTCGACCGGATTGACCTGCCCGTCTTTCGGCGCCCAAAGGCCGCCGACGAGGCCGTCGGTGTTCAGTGGCGACCAGCGCTCCTTGAGTTCTTCCGGCCGCAAGACCTCAACTGGGAGGCCGAAATTTCTGGCCATTGAGGCGCCGCGCTTCAGTTCTTCGAAACGTCCTTCCGTCTTCGCGGCGCGAAGCGCACCGTTCTGACGAAAGCCGGTTGCCTGTCCTGTTTCGGATTCGAGGCTGGCGAAGAGTTCACCCGTGTATTTCGCCAGCTCAGTCATGTTGCGCGTGGCGCGAAGCTGGGTGACGAGGCCGGCTGCATGCCAGGTCGTGCCGCACGTCAGCTGCTTGCGTTCGCAAAGCATGACGTCGGTGATGCCGAGTTTCGCCAAGTGATAGGCAATCGAGACGCCGGCAACGCCGCCCCCGACAATCAGAACCTCGACGCGATTCCGGAACGACGACATCAAACCTACCTATGGACTGATTTTCCCTACGCAGACTTTCGTCTGTCATCGTGAAATTTTCAATAGAAATTTTCACTTATGTGATTTTTTGGACTTTATTTTCTGCTGCGACGGGACAGTCCGTACCAGACGTAGGCGAGACCAACGGCCGTGAACACCGAAGCAGCCAATACGAACGACGCGACCGCGATTTGAGGCGTCGCGCTCGAACGGAGCGACAGCCAAAGCATGACCGGCAGCGTTTGCGTTTCGCGCGTCGTCAAGAACAGCGCCATGATGAATTCGTTCAGCGACGTGATGAATGCAAACAGGCCCGCCGACACGATGCCAGTCATCGCGACGGGCACGATGACGTTGAAGAAGGCCTTGAGGGGCGGAGCACCGAGATCGCCGGCCGCCTCCATCAAACTCTTATCGAGCGTTTCGAACGTCGGCACGAGAACCGTGATCGCCAACGGAAGCGCCCAAAGCGTGTGAGCGCACGCGACGAGGAATTTGGAGCCGAACAGATCTTGGCCGAACAGATTGACGGAGCCGAGCCCCATAGCCACCGATATGCCGAGCACGACGCCCGGAACGAAGAGAGGCAAGATCAAAAGCGTTTGCAAGAGAGGCTGGGCTTTTTTACCATTCGCCAGTGCGTAAGACGCCGGCAGCGCCAGGACCATCGACATGAACGCGGTCAGAATCGCGATGTGAAGTGAGTTCCAAGCGGCGTTGATCCACTGCGCGTCGTTGAAGAACTGTCCGAACCAGCGTCCGGAAAAGCCGCGGATCGGAAAGCGGATGACGTTGTCGTCGCTGAACGCCATGACTGCGGTGATGCCGAGCGGAATCAAGACGTACAGAATGAAGAGTGCCGCAAAAGCGCGATGGAGATATCCGAAGGCGCGGTCTTCAAACATGGCTCGATGCCTTTCTGTGCCGGAGCCATTGCGTCACGAGCGCCGTCGTCGCGATGATCGCGATCAGCACGACGGAAATCGCGGCGGCCATCGGCCAGTTGCGACGCGTCAGCATCTGAAGCTGGATTTCGTAGGGCATCGTCCAGAGCGAATCCGGGCCGAGCGCGTTCGTGGTCGCGTAGATGCCCATCGTAAAGACGAACGCCTGCGTAAACGCTGCTGCTATGCCGCCTTTAGCGAGGGGCAAGAGGACCGTGAAGAACGTTCGGAGTGGCGATGCGCCAAGGTCGCCGCTGGCGGTCAGTAGATTGCGATCGATCCCGTTCAGAACGCTGAGGATCGAGAAGAAGCAATAGGAAATCGAGATGTAGGAAAGGCCGACGACCGCCGCAATTTGGGTGCCGAGGAGATTGACCTTCTGATCGCTGAGCCCGGTCGACATCAGCGCATAGGAAAGCAGACCGTTCGAGGGAAAGAACATCCGCCATCCGATGATGACTGAGACCTCCGAGATCAGCATCGGCGCGATCGCAATGGCGAGCAGCATCAGCTTGTTGCGGCCTTCGCGGAGCCAAACAAATTGTGCAAAGAAAAATGCAGCGACGACCGTGACGATGGCGGTGACCAACGAGATGTAGATCGTTCTGCCGATCACGGCGAGCATGTTGGGCTCGGTCAGCACGACCAGATAGTTTCGCAGCGACCAGGCTTCGACGTAAATCCCGCCTGCGGGATGTTCGTTGAAGCTCATGCGAAGCAGATAGAGCAACGGCCAGCCGAAGGCGACCACGATGAACACGAGCGTCGGCAGCATCAGCCATGGGATGCTCGGCAGTGCTGCCGAGACCTTTGAGCGGCTCGGCACGATGTCAGCCTCGGCAGTCATGATTTGGGAAAATAGGTTGCGTGGGCGGTCTTCCAACCGACCTTGACCATGTGATCGGGGCCGACGGACGGAGCGGCCGGACTATCGAAGAAAAGATTGCCGCGGTCCGTCTCGGCATGAATTCGATATGTGCCGCCGAGGTACTCCACCGATGTGATCCGCGCCAGCACCTCGTTTTCGGCGCCGGATCCGTTGACCAATCCGAGGCTTGTTGGACGAATGAATACTTTTCCGCTGGCAGCATCGGCGCCACTTCCGCCGAGAGCGGGCGGCAGCCGCAGCGAGCAGGATTCACCGACGAAGGTGTAGACGAACTCGCTCGCGGGTCTTTCGAATATTTCAATGGGCGGACCGATCTGCTCGATTTTGCCCTTGTTCATGACGGCGATGCGATCGGAGAGCGCCATTGCCTCGCTCTGATCGTGTGTCACGAAGACAGCGGTGTAGCCGAGTTCTTCATGAAGGCGGCGGATCTCCGACCGCAATTCGAGCTTCAGCTTCAGATCGAGCGCGCTCATCGGCTCGTCGAAAAGCAAAATGCTTGGCTCGACGACCATTGCGCGCGCCAGCGCCACGCGTTGGCGCTGGCCGCCCGACATCTCTGCCGGATAGCGTTGGCTGAAGCTCTCCATTCTCACGACATCGAGGATGCGCTTCACGCGCGGGGCGATATCGCCCTGCGATACGCCACGCATTTTCAATCCGTAGGCCACGTTCTCCGCCACCGTGAGGTGAGGAAACAATGCTCCGGATTGAAAGACGGTGGCGGTATCGCGCTTGTAACTCGGCAGGCGATCGACTCTGCGCCCCATGATCTCGATGATGCCGCCGTCAGGACGATCCATCCCACCTATGAGACGGAGTGTGGTCGTCTTCCCGCAGCCGCTCGGGCCGAGAAGGGTGAGAAACTCACCCTTCTCGACGGAGAGATCGATCTCATCGACTGCGGCGTGATTTCCATAACGCCTGACGACACGTTCCAATCGAAGGGCACAAACCATATTCAGTCTTAGCCCTTTGAAGTCTTGAGCACTGCTTGCTGGAAGCGCTCGCCCATCGCATCGAAGCTCGGCAACAGCCGCTCCAGGCCCTGCATCGTCATCAAGCGCACGTTCTTCACCAGGTCATCGTTCGACTTAGGATAGTTGTGCCAGAAGGCCGGCACAGTCACATCCTTACGCGACATCACGGACATCTGCACCTGAATGAAACGATCCTGCGTTTCTTGCTCAAGCAAATAGCCGAGGAAGGCGTCTGCCAGCGCATCGTGCTGCGTGCCTTTAACCTTGATGTACCAATCGCCATAGGCGACCGTGCCGTCGGCAGGAATGCCGGTTTTGAAGGTTGCGCCGCCGTTCTGAGTGAGGCCGAGAGCGTCCGCCGAATAAATCTGCGCGAACGATGCCTGCTCCTGCAGCATGAGGAACGAGAGTTCCGCGCCATCCTTGTAGTATTTGGCGGGACGCAGCCGTTCGACCGCCTCGAAGATGGGGTCGGACACCATTCCGGGCTTCCAGTCGTAGAAGGCGTTGAAGTCTTTCTTAGCGCCCCAGATCGCCGAGATGGCGATGAGCCACCAGTAGGCTCCGGCATCGAGGGCAAGCTTACCTTCGAGGTCTTTGTCCCACATCGTCGCCCAGCTGAGCGGCTTGTCGGCAGTGAGGGCCGTGTTCAACAGCGGCAGAGAGAAGCCCAGACCCAACGGCACGCCGTAGTCGCGGGCCGCTTCCGGCCGTGCGGTGAGGAAGAACGGCTGCAGGTCGGCAAGCTGAGGAAGCTTGGATCTGTCGGTCTTCGCGTAGAGACCTTCGGCGAGCGCGCCGAGCGTGGTGTATTCCTCGGAGACGGTGATATCGAAGGGAGGCTTGCCTGCGGGCGCCGCCTTCATCTGCGCGACCATCTGATCCCAGCCGCCGACCAGCGACACCTTCGTGCCGTACTTGGCGTTGAACGGATCCGAAATCGCGGTCTTGAACGAGTCGAGGTAACCGCCCGACCATGCGCACACCGTCAACTCTTCGCCCTTGAAGGCTTCCTTGGCGTCGAGTGCGTGAGCGCGCCCGATAATTGCGGGCATCGGCAAAAGCGCGGCGCCGGCTAGGACACTGCCGGTCTGCAGTATCTGGCGGCGGGACAGAGTCTTCTTGTTGGTCTTACCTTCACCGTCATTCATTTCAGAAACTCCCGATGGCTGCTGGTGCTGTTGCGAAGTAGGTCAGGCGGGATCGCGTTTGCCCGAGTTCGATGACCGGAAAACGCCCTGCATGACGAAGCTCTGTGCGCTGATTGGCTCGCGCGCGTTCGGCGGAGCAAAGAAGACGAATGGCCCGGGCTTTTGAAAAAGCCACGGCCGGCGCATTGCGCGGCCCGATCGCCACTTCGGCATTCCAAGAATGCATCGTGCCCCCGCGGCGCTTGGCCGACATTGAAGACCGTTCAATAGTCCGCTCGACGCGCGACGCGTCTCACGTCCGTCGAATTGCGCCTCTATTGGAATGATTGTCCATGTTCGAGGCAGATTGCGCATCAGGTAAGCAGCTTCAAACCGTAATGCGTATTTCATAAGACGTTGACGACCGTATTTCGCAAATTGATCTAAGTCAACGACCCCCTTCCGCTCTTATGGGCTTTCTTTTTACAGTGCGCGCCCGGATGCCGCCCGCGCGTCGTCACCCAATTTCCCGTAAGCATCCTGAGCGGGACGGCGCGAAGCGTCTCTCGAAATATTGCGCAATGGTGCGGGCGGCGGGGTTATCCGCGCGCCATCGGGCTCTGGGCACGCGGTCGGGATCGACAGTCCAAGGCTTACTTGTAGTCGCCTTTCCGCATGCGGATGACGAGGAGACGCGTTACGGCAACGAAAACGATCCCGGCAACGAGTGCGGCCGGCAACGAAGCGGTCGTATATTCGTAAGGCCACCTGCTCGCGTACGAGACGGGATTCAAAAGATAGAGATAGGTTGCGAAGCCTGCCGCCATCGCGAGCAGAGCGGCCGGATTGAAGCCGCCCCAGAATTCGTAAGGCGTGCCCGGTCCGTCTTGATAGATCCCGCGGACGTTGAGCGAATTGCGGCGCAGCAAAAAGGTATCGGCGATTTGGATCGCGCATAGCGGCGCAAAGAAGACGCCGATGAACGCCAAGAACGTGCCGAAGTTCGAGAAGAACTCTTCGGGGATGAGAATGCCGACGGCCGCGACCGGTACGATCGAAAAGAGAATGAGCGTGCCCCAGCGCGCATCTCCGAGCGCCGGGACGCGGCGCAGGCCAATGGCCGTCGAATAGACACCGGCGAGCGACGGACCAAGATTGGCCGCCATGATCAACAGCAACGCAATGAGGCCATAGAGCGGGCCGCCGAGAGACACGAGCCACGCGGTCGGGTCCGGCACCTGCAGCACCAACATCGCCGCGAGCCCGACGATGCTGAGCAATGGCAGAGACAATCCCATCGCCAGCATGGACGGCAACACGGACTTCGACGGAGAGGGCGATTCACGGACGATCGTGCCGAAATATGCCCAGAACCCCAGAAGCGAAACGATGCTAATCTCGACGCCCGTGACGTAATTCCAGGCCAAGCTCGGCGAAGCCATCGACGGCTTCGCGACGGCCAGCGCTTCCGCGTTCGAGGAGAGCAGCTGGTAGAGCATCCAAATGCCGATCCCCACGACGACGAAGAAGAGCACGTTGGAGGCGGCCTCGAGACCCTTAAGCCCGCGAAGCAGCACCAAATAGACGACGATACACGTCACCGCCGATACGATCCTGACGATCGTGAGCGAGCTTTCCGGATCGGCCAATCCCACCGTGATCAGGGCTTGAGCAACAGCTTTTCCGAAGAAGACGAGCAGCAGGGTATTCCAGCCGATGATCGACGCATATTGAAGGAAGACGGTGATCAACCAGCCGCGATTGCCGAACTGAGGCTTCGACGCTGCGATCGAGTCGATGCCGTATTTCGTCGACATCGGCACGACGGCAAGCGTGAGCATCAGCATTCCGATCATCGATCCTGCGATCAACGCCGAGACGCCCATTTTGAAATCGAGATAGAAGGCGACGTATTGGCCAATGAGGTAGGACCAGTTTCCGCAGGCGGTCACAAGCAGAACGACCGTCAACTGTCTTGTCGTCCACGTCCGGTCTTTGACCGTCAGCGGCCAGCCGGATTCGGCTACGCTGTCCTGCGTCGAACTCATTCCCCCCCCTTACGATTTCTTCGCGATTTTCCTGATTCCAAAGTCCATCGAGAGAACCAACACGGCACCCGCCAGCATGAAGACAGCCAGCAGCGCAATCGCATACTGCGAGGACGCGCCGTGCTGTTTGGCGAAGCCAACCAGATACGGGCCGAAAAAACCACTGCTGTTTGCGACCGAATTAATCAGTGCGATCCCGGCTGCGGCGGCGGGTCCTGTGAGTATCGCTGCCGGCACGGTCCAGAAGACCGGGAAAATCGACAGTGTGCAAGCGGATGCGATCGTCAGCAGGACGAGCAGCAGAATTGGTGAAGATACGAAAGCGCACAACCCGAAGGCCGCGGCGGCGACTAAGCCCGGGATCGCGATATGCCAGATGCGTTCGCCCGTCTGATCCGAATGGCGCCCCCATGCCCACATGAAAAGCGCGGAGATCAGGTATGGCACGGCGACGACGAAGCCCGTTTCAGTATTCGTCAAGGACATGCTCTTGACGATTTGGGGCAGCCAAAAGCCCAGCCCGTAGAGTCCTATTCCGGTGCCGAAGCACGACGCGGCGAGGACGAGCACGCGCCGATCCGTCAAAGCCCCGCGGATCGAGTGACTGTGACTTGGGATATCCACTTCGCGGTCGGCCTTGAGCCGGGCAAGCAGTGCATCGCGCTCTTCTTCGGACAGCCATTTTGCCTTAGCGGGCGTATCCACGAGAACGAAGAAGCAGATCACGCCGAGGATGATTGCGGGCACGGCCTCGAGCACGAACAGCCATTGCCATCCACGGACCCCCCAGACGCCGTTCCACGCATCCAGAATCCAGCCCGACAGTGGAGATCCGATCACCGTGGAAATCGGAACGGCCATCATGAAAATAGAGACGACGCGAGCGCGTTCCGCCGCCGGAACCCAATTGGTGAGATAGTAAATGACGCCGGGGAAGAAGCCCGCTTCGGCCGCACCGAGCGTGAAACGTAGAACCGCAAGAACGTTGACGTCGGTGACGAATGCAGTCGAGGCCGACAACAGGCCCCACGTAACCATTATCCGCGCCAGCCAAATTCGCGCGCCCACCCGCGACATGACGAGGTTGCTCGGAACCTCGAAGAGGCAATAGCCGAGAAAAAACACGCCGGCGATGAATCCGAACGCTTCAGGCTGGATCGAAAGATCCGCATTCATCTGAAGCGCTGCGAAGCTGACATTGACCCGGTCGAGGTAGGCCGTGAAATAAGCCGCGATCAGCAGAGGCAAGACTCGATACTGCACTTTGGCGAGCGCACGAGAGAGCGGTGGCGGCATATGACGATGATCCGTGATGCGGGTTCCGAGAGATCAGCCGAGTGGCGATGCTCTGCTCGAAAGAGATGGATGGGACTGGCGGAGAAGCAGGACGCGCAGGGCCGTCAGGCGCCCGCCCGTTCCTGCTGGACGGATATCGTCTCATCGCGGATGGTCGAGAGACGCTTGTAAAAGAGATTGCTGTAGATCGACACTTCGAGCCGAGCGACGCCCTGAAGCGACCGGACGCTTTGATCGATCACATCAAGCAGTTCGCGGTCGGTCTGGCAGATGAATTCCGTCAGGATGTCATAGCGCCCGGCGCAGATGACGATGTAAGTTGTATTCGCCAATCGCGCCAATGCATCGGCGACGTCCTTCACGCTATGCCCGGCCGCCACGTTGATCCCGACCCACGCCATCGACCGGAACTCGAGGCTCATCGGGTTGATCAACGCGATGACGCTGACAGTGCCTGTGTCGGACAGATTCTTGAAGCGTAAACGCACTTGGCCTTCGGATACGCCGAGCTCCTCGGCGACTTGCAAAAATGGCTTGCGTCCGTCCTCGCTCAGCGAGCGAATGATGCGAACATCCATTCCATCTATCTCACGCGGCCGCACGCCCGTCTCGCTCTCGGCCTTGTTCTGCGCGGCCGCAAAGTGGGCGAGCTGATAGTGGAGACTGAGGTAGGGCACTATTTCGATCGTCTGAATGCCCTCGATCTTACCGACCTCGTTTTCGATCGTCGCCTGCAGGGCGGCCCGGTCGCGACAAAGAACTTCGGCGAAGAGAGAAAAATGAGATGCCGAAACGACGACGTAGTCGATCGAGGGAATGTTCTGCAGCTGCCGCGCAATTTCACTCGCTGGACGGTCCGGCCGGTTCGTCATGCAGAGGAGTGCGGCTGAGCCATAGCCGAGCACCGATGGATCGGTAACTGCAGTAATCTGCATCACCCGCTGCTCGATCAGATCGAGGACGCGCGTACGCGCCGTCTTCTCGGTCACTCCAACTTCGCGCGCGATGCGTGAGAACGGCATGCGCCCATCCGCTTGCAGCAGCGAAACGATGCTCCGATCGAGATTGTCCAGCGATGCAACGAGCCGGAGATAATCCGGCGTCGTCATAGTTCCCTTCATTCAAGCCTCCCCAGCCGGCACGATACACCGCTCCTGCGAAAGAGCCCGAACCTCGCGATTGATCAAGCCCGGAATGCGTTTCCCAGTCTTGACACAAAAGTTGGTACGAATTACAGTATTATATCATCGCATTTCGACGAATTACGGTTATGGGAGCGGCCATCAGTGAAAGTCGGGATCTTGCAAGAGGGCGAGGTGATGCCGGGCATGAGTTACGCCCAGCGCTACCGGGACATCATCGAAGAGGTCGCTCTGGCGGACAAGTTGGGGTTCTCGACCTGGGGAACTTCGGAACAGCATTTCAGCCCTCCCCGGTTCACCGTCTCCGCTCCCGAGGTGCTCTACGCCGCCGTCTCGCAGCACACCAAGCGCATCAAGCTGCGCGTCATGTGCTCGGTATTGCTGAAATGGAATCATCCCATCCTCGTCGCCGAGCGCCTCGCAACGCTCAACATCGTTTCCAATGGCCGCGCAGAGATCGGTACGGCGCGCTCCAACAATCTCACGACTCTCGGTGCCTTCGGCGTGAAGCCGACGGAGACGGTCGAGCAATGGAACGATTCCATGGAGGTGCTGGCCAAGATCTTCGCCAGCGACCAGCTCGAGCATGACGGCCCTGTTTGGAAAATTCCTCAGAGAACGATCGTTCCCTCGTTTGAAAAGGAAACGCATCCTCCTGTGTCCGTCGCCGCCTCCAGCGTCAAGACCCATGCTTCGGCGGGCGAGATGCAGATCGGCGCAATGTGCTTCGAGAATTACTTCGGGTTCGACTACCTGCAGGAATGCATCAACGCCTATCGCAGTGCCTATCCGACCGGCCGCAACCTGATGCCGAACCCCAATTCCTACATGGGGCTTTACGTGGCGACTTCGTTCTGCGGACCGACGCGCGCCGAGGCAGCGAAGGTCGCTCGCGATGTCGCGCTCGGCTATTTCAAGTTCATTCTCGATCTTTACGTGCCCCTGTCCAAGAATCCGAGCTACGAATACCTCGAGCGCATCCAGCTCTTGGAAGCCAACGAGACCAATCTCGACTTCCTGATGACCGAGACACCTTCCGTGTTGATCGGCTCTCCGGCAGACTTCATCGAGCGGCTTCGCAAGCTTGAAGCCATGGGCATCGACGAGGTTTTGCTACGCATCGACGGCGTTCCTCATGAAGAGATCATGAAGAGCATCCACTTGATCGGCACCGAGGTCATTCCCGCTGTCGACCGCGAGCATAAGATTGCAGCTGAATGACCGGAACCGATAGCACTCCAGAACCGGCAGACATCGTCGTTCTCAGCCGTCGTATCATAACGATGGACCCTGAGACCGATCCGCGGATCGAAGCCGTTGCGGTGCGAGGCAAGCGCATCTTGCGCCTGCTCCGCCGGGACGAAATCTCAGCGGTCGCCAATGAGAAAACGCGGATCATCGATGTCGGCGACCGTCCCGTCATGCCGGGTTTCGTCGATCCTCATGCTCACATCGAAGTCGCCTGCCGCTCATCTTTCGGCGTGGTTGATTGCCGGGCGCCTCAGTGCGGGACCATCGACGCCGTCGTTGCGGCGTTGTCTGCAAAAGCCGTCGAGACACCACCGGGCGAGTGGGTTGTCGGCCAAGCCAACCTCTTTTTCGACCGCAAGCTCGCCGAAAAGCGCTTTCCGACGCGCTACGAACTCGATCGCGTGAGCACCGCGCATCCGGTCGCGCTGCGCGCCGGCGGGCACCTCACCATTCTCAACTCGAAGGCGCTTGCGGTCTGCATGATCGATCGCAACTATTCGCCGCCTCCCTACTCGATCACGGGTCTTCCGAGCGTCGAGCGCGACGAGTCCGGCGAGCCGACCGGCATCGTGAAGGAGATGGACAATCTTCTGCCGTTCTCAGCGATGGAGCGCGAGCAGCTGGCCGCCGCCTTGCAGACGGGCATTCCAAAGCTCTTCACGCAGTTCGGCGTCACGACGATCGGGGAAATCTCCGAGACGGTCGACGGACAGCAGATCATGAACGATATGGCGGCTCGCGGTGACCTGCCGGTATCCGTGCGCACCTACCTATGGGCGCCGGGAACTCTGGCGCTCGAGGCGGCCTGCAATTGGAAGAAGAGCATTTCCGTCACGGCGCCGGACGATCTCTTCCGTATCCAGGGCGTCAAGCTGTTCGCCGACGGTGGCTTCTCTGCGAAGAGCGCAGCCGTCAAATTTCCGTATCTCGTGTGCGGATGCCGCGGCGGCCATACATTCCGCGGCGAGGTCGCGCTCGATAAGGGCTTTGCCCAGCGCGCGATCGAGCTGACGCAGAATGCGGGCTTGCAGTTGGCGGTTCACGCCAACGGCGACCGGGCGCAGGAATGGGTTTGCGATACCCTTCTTGAAATGGGCGGCGCTCCTACAGGGCGGATCCGCACGCGCATCGAGCACGCGGGCAACCTGATGCCTTCCGAGGTGACGGCGGACAAATGGGCTGCGGCGGGCATCATCCCCGTTCCCCAGCCGGTATTCCTCTACACCTTCGGCGAATACTTCCCCGACTATCTCGGCGATCACGGCAAAATCGGCCGCTTCTCGTTCGCCACGCTCATGAAGCAGGGCTGGCGATTGTCGGGCAGTTCGGACGTTTGGGTCGGCTCGGAAAGCGACGCGACGAATCCTCTGTTCAGCGTCTGGTGCTGTCTCAAGCGGCAAACGTATTCCGGCGCGACGCTCGACGCCGACGAAGCGATCACACTCGATCAGGCGCTTAGACTGCACACGCTCGACGCTGCATCCGTGCTCGGCGAAGACGACGTTCGCGGTAGCATCGCCCCCGGCAAGTTCGCCGATCTGATCGTCCTGGATCGCGATCCGCACGCCGTTGCCGTCGACGAGTTGCCGAAGCTAAAAGTCGATCTCGTATTCAAGAACGGCAAGCAGATCTGGAACCGCACGACGGCTACGGGGGATGGCGGCGCTGATGCTTCACACTAGCGACCTCGCGATGGAACGCCCGCGACCTGTCGATCCTGGTGAGTTTCGCTCGGCGATGGGCGACATGCCGGGCGCCGTTACGGTCATCACGTCATGGGGTCCCGACGGCGCGCCATCGGGGGCAACCCTTTCCGCGGTCGTTTCGCTATCCCTCGATCCGCCGCAGATGTTGGCGTGCTTCGATCATGGATCGAACACGCTCGCGGCCATCCAGTCTCATGGCCGTTTTCTGGTGCACGTGCTGGCGCACGGGCAGCAAAGCGTCGCAATGAAGTTCTCCGGCAAATCGCCGGATAAATTCAAAGGCGTGGAATGGGAGGCCGACGTTTTCGGGCTCCCGCGGATCGACGGGTGCGTTGTCGCGGTCGCATGCGAACTCGATAAGATCATCGAATCCGGTGACCACAAGATCGTCATCGGCCGGGTGGTCGAAATCGAGCGGGCGGGCGAGTTGAACCCCATGGTCTATGCGCGCCGAAAAATGCTGCCATTCGAAAGCGACGGAGCGAACCAATGATACGCCTCACGGTCATTTACAATGTCCCGGCCAACGCAACGGCGTTTGATGCCCACTACAGAGACGTGCATTGCCCGCTGGTTGAAAAGATGCCCCACCTTCAAGGCTTCAGCTATAGCCGCGGCGCCGTCACCAGCAGCGATGCCGCGAAGCCGGTGCATCTCGTCGCGTATCTCGACTATGCTTCCATGGCCGATCTTGAGGCGTCTCTCAACTCGGAAGCCGGCAAGGCGGCGGTGGCTGACGTCGCCAATTTCGCCGACGGCGGAGTAACGATCTTGACGACTGAGATCTAAGGCGCAGCGAACTTGGCAGGCGGACAGATATAGGGAAATCGGCATGCGTGGCTTCGATCCAGAACTTGAACGGCGCATTCGCGCTTTCGAAAACGCGCCGGCGGAAAACGCAAGCTTCACCTTTTGGGATTGGCTCGCGCTCGTGACGCTTGGAGTCGTCTTTCCCGTTGGCCTCCTGATCTGGGGATGGCCTTGGTGATACCCGCATCCAGGCAATTCTCGATATTTCGATGAGCAGCCATCCTCGCTCGCTCACACTCAACCAGCGTAGGTGAACCTTTAAATGTTGAACTCCGCTTCGAAGCAGACGACCGATTTTCTGTCCGCACAGCACAAGCTCGTCATTGGCGGAGCCGAGATCGGCAGCGCGTCGGGTGAGAGTTTCGAAACTTTCGATCCGGCGTTCGGAAAAGTGCTGGCGTCGGTGCAGCACGCCAAGCAGGCGGACGTCGATGCGGCCGTCGCCTCGGCGCAAGCGGCACAGCAGGTGTGGCAGAAAATGGCGCCGAGCGAACGCGCGGCACTCTTGATGCGGTTCGCAGACCTCATCGAACGCGATACCGCGTGGATTTCAGAAGTCGAAAGCCTCGACTCCGGAAAGCCCAAGTTGCACATCGCAGCGGTCGACATTCCATTGGCCGTCGGCGCACTTCGCTATAACGCCGGCTGGTGCACCAAGCTCGCCGGTGAGACCATTCCCGTCGGCGCCCCTGACATGCACGTCTATACGCGCCGTGAGCCGGTCGGCGTCGTTGCCGCCATCGTGCCGTGGAATTTTCCACTCTGCCAGGCTTGCTTCAAGATCGCGCCGGCTCTCGCTGCGGGCTGCACCGTCATCCTGAAGCCCGCCGAGCAGACGCCGCTGTCGGCTCTCATTCTCGGAAAGCTTGCCCTCGAAGCAGGCATCCCGCCCGGCGTCCTCAACGTTCTGACGGGCGAAGGCGCGACGACTGGCCAAGCCCTGGTTGAGCATCCGGGTGTCGCCAAGATCTCGTTCACGGGCTCTGAAGAGGTCGGCAAGCACATCGCGCGCAGCGCTTCCAAGACGCTCAAGCATGTCTCACTGGAACTCGGCGGCAAAAACCCGAACATCATCTTTGCCGATTGCGATGTCGATGCCGCCGCTTCGGTCGCCGCGGGCGCAATCTTCTTCTACAGCGGGCAGGTCTGCTCGGCGGGCTCGCGTCTCATGGTCGATGCGGCCGTCTACGACCGTGTCGTCGACCGCGTCGTATCGGAAGCGAAGCAGCTCAAGCTCGGCCACGGTCTCAACGCCGACACGACGATGGGGCCGCTGATTTCCGAAGATCAGCTCGCGCGGGTCAACGGTTTCGTCGAACAGTCGCGCAAGGGCGGCATAGACATTGCCATCGGCGGAACACGCGGCAAAGGCGATCTGGCATCCGGTTCATTCTACGAGCCGACCGTCCTCTGCGGCGCAGACGATAACGCCAGCGTCGTCAAGGAAGAGATTTTCGGACCGGTTCTCACGATCCAGAAATTCAATTCGCTCGACGATCTCGTGCCGCGGGCGAACAACAGCAACTTCGGTCTCGCGGCCGGCATCTGGACACGCGACATATCCAAGGCCCACGCCGCAGCCGCAGCGATCCAGGCCGGCACCGTCTGGATCAATACCTACAATCAGTTCGATGCGGCGGTCGGCTGGGGCGGCTTCAAGCAATCGGGTTACGGCAAGGACAACGGACGCGAAGGCCTCGACAAATATCTTCAGACGAAGACCGTCTGGGTAAATTACGCTTCATAACATTGCCAAGTTTGCCATAGACGGCCCGATAGAACGCTGTTTTTAAAGCGGTCGCGTCCGGTGATACGGACGCGCCCAAGAAGCCAAGGGAGTGCAAATGAAAAAGTACATCATCGAGCGGAACATACCCGGCGTCGGCGATTCAAGTGCGGATCAGCTCAAAGGCGCGGCCGCGACTTCCAATGCTGCCCTGGCGAAGTTGGGGCCGGACGTGCAGTGGCTTCATTCCTACATCGCGGGCGACAGCACCTTCTGCGTCTATCTCGCAAAGGACGAGGAGTCGATCCGCAAGCACGCAGAACTCAGCGGCTTCCCCGCGAACCGCATCGTCGAGGTCAAGACGGTCATTGACCCTTCGGCTGCAGGCTGAACCGGCATTTAGTTGGGGCACTATCGGGGCGCGTGGATGAAAGTCTGCGCGCCTCATCATTTCACCCGGTATCCTCGGCCGGACTGCGGTATGAACCCGCTTTACAATCTTTCATATTAGTGAAAACCTCCGTCCCGCTTCATAGGGGGCGAACAATGGTTGCCGGCTACCAAGCAAAGTCCGTGTGGGCCGAGCGAACTTTCGCGCCTCTGGCTTCCCACGCTCTGAAGACAGGCGAAAAAGTCGATCTCGCCATCGTCGGCGGCGGAATTCTTGGTCTTTCCTCCGCCCTTCACGCAGCGCGTTCTGGACTTTCCGTCCGTGTTCTTGAAGCGGCGAATGTTGGAGATCGCGCATCGGGTCTCAACGGCGGCCAAGTCATCCCCGGATTGAAGTACGATCCGGATTGGCTGCTCCAGCATTTCGGCGAAAAGCGCGGCGAGTCTCTCGTTCGCTTCGGGGCGTCGCTCGCCGACGGCGTCTTCGATCTCATTGCGCGCGAAAACCTCGATGTGCCCGTCGAGCGGGCGGGTTGGATCCAGGCGGCGCACTCGGAGACGGCGTTGCGAGCCGCCGAGCAGCGCGCCAAGCAATGGACCGCAAGGGGCGTGTCGGCAAAGCTTTTGAGTGCGGTCGATGTCAACCGCCTCACCGGCGCACGCGGATACCACGGCGGTTGGCTCGACCCGCGCGGCGGCGCCATCCAACCGCTGGCTTATACGCGCGAGCTGGCGCGGGTGGCCGTCGATGCAGGCGCGCGCATAGCGGAAAACACACGGATTACTGCGATTAAACGCGATAATTCAGAGTGGGTTCTCACAACGACTGACGGCCGTTCACTTCACGCGAAAGGCGTCATCGTCGCGACGAATGCCTACGCGGATGCTCTCATTCCGGGTCTAGCGCGAACGCTTCTGCCGCTGCATTCGTTTCAAATCGCGACTGCGCCGCTCTCGGATGCGCTTCTCGCAAGCATCCTGCCGGACGGGCAGGTCGTCTCGGATTCCCGCCGTATCGTCATCTATTATCGGAAGGGTCCCGGCGGCCGTATGCTACTCGGTGGCCGCGGGTCGATGGCCGATCCAACGGATCCGAAAGCGTGGGCCCATCTCGAGCACGCCTTCAAGCGGCTCTATCCGGCGCTTTCCAATGTCCCCATCGAAAAGCGATGGTACGGACGTATCGCGATGACGCTCGATCACCTACCCCACGTGCATGAACCCGACGCCGGATTGCTCGTTGCGGCGGGGTGCCAAGGCCGCGGTATTGGCCTGATGACCGGCCTCGGTCCTCGCCTCGTCGACTATTTCGTATCGAGGGACCCTGAGCTTCTCCCGTTTCCGCCGACGCCGATCCGCCCAATACTGTTTCACGCTTTTCGGAATGTCGGAATCGGAGCGGCTATCGCCTGGTATCGCCTCGTGGACATGCTGGAAAAGTAAGTCGACGGATTGACAATTTCTCAAATGTGAAAAACTATCGGGTGAATTCAGGAATACGCGTACATGTCCGTATCCGCCGAACCAGCCCTTGCGCTACCGGCCGCTTCCGAGCGGCAGCCCCGGCTTTTCGGGATCGGCATGACGGCACCGGGCGCGCTCGCAACATCGGTGCTGGTGCTTTTCGCTCTTGGCGTTGTCCTGTTTCTCGGCTTCCGCACGAATGACGGCTCGCTGCTCGGCGGCGCCTTCACACTCGACAATTTCAAAGCTGCACTGGCAGACCCGCTCTACGCGACGGTGATATTGCGTTCGCTGGCGATTGCCGGGCTCGTCACGCTCGCGACCGTCGTGACGGCCTATCCGGTCGCCTACTATTTAGCGTTTCACGCCGGCAAGCATCGCGGGCTCCTGCTCTTCATCGTGACGCTGCCGTTTTGGACGAGCTATCTTTTGCGCGTTTTCGCGTGGAAGGTCGTGCTGGCGTTCAACGGTGTCCTGAACTCGGCGCTCATGACGGCCGGCATAACGTCGGAGCCCATCCTCGCATTCCTCAACACACCGGCGGCTGTTGTGATCACACTCGCGCACGCTTATGCGGCGTTCGCCATCCTGCCGATCTATGTCGCGCTTGAGAATGTGCCCCGATCCCTAATCGAAGCGGCCGAAGATCTCGGCGCGCGTCCGGCATCGATATTCCGTAGGATCATCTTGCCGATTTCGATGCCCGGCGTCATGGCCGCGGCGCTCGTCGTATTCGTACCGACGGTCGGCGACTACGTAACGCCGGCACTCGTCGGCGGGCCAAACAGCACGATGATCGGTTCGATGATCCAGGCGCAGTTCGGAAAGGCCAACGACTGGCCGTTCGGCGCCGCGCTCTCGGTCATCGTCATGCTCGTGATCCTGGCGGTCGTCATTGGCGCGCGCCTCGCCGACAGGCGTTTTGGGAGCAGAACGTGAAACCAGCAGGCACCGCTAAAGCGCCTTGGCTCACGGTCTACGTCGTCGCGTACGTTCTGTTTCTATATCTGCCAATCGCGATCATTCCGCTCTTCTCCTTCAACAATTCGATCCAAGCCGCTTTTCCGCTGAGCGGGTTCACGCTGGAATGGTATCGAAGCCTTCTCGGCAATGACAATCTGCATCGTGCCTTCCAGACGAGTTTGATCGTCGGCGTTTCTGCGGCGTTCCTCGCGACATCGATCGGCGTCACGGTCGGCTACATGGAAGTCGCCGGGGGGACCCGCACATCGAGCCTGATATCGGCGCTCTGCCGTCTGCCGATATTGATCCCGGGCGTCATCGTCGGGATTGCGCTTCTGATACTGGTCAATCTCGCGGGCCTTGGGCCGTCGCGGATCGCCATCGTGCTCGGTCATACGCTCGTTGCGCTGCCGACGGCCGTTGTCATCATGCGGGGCAGATTTGCGTCGCTGCCCAGAAGTTTCAGCGAAGTCGCGATGGATCTCGGCGCGCATGAATGGACGACGTTCCGTCGTATCGTTCTGCCGCTCGCGGCGCCCGCCATCACCTCATCGTTCATGCTGTCGTTTTTGACGTCGTTCGACGAATTCATCGTTGCGTTTTTTCTATCGGGCGCGGAGCCGACGTTGCCGCTCTACGTCTGGGGGCAGCTCCGCTTCCCGAAAGCGCTTCCGAGCGTCATGGCGCTCGGCACATTCATTTTGCTTGCGTCAATCGTGATCGCAACTGTCGCCGAAATCATTCGGCGGCGCGGCGCGGCGAGCGACGAACTTCCCGTCACTACACCGAGACCTCTGCCGATTTCTTGAGCGCGAACAGGGAGTATAAAGTCATGGACGGTTCGACGACACGCACAATGCTTCGCAGGGCCGCCGGCCTTGCGACGATCATCGCCTCACTCGCAACGCCCGCACTCGCCGCCGACAAGCTGACGTACTTCACGTGGTCCGGTTACGAATTGCCGGACTTCAACAAGAGCTTCCTCGGGGCTCATCCCGATGGCGTCGAAGCTTCCGTCTTCAGCGATGACGACGAAGCCTTCACCAAGGTCAAGGCGGGCTTCCATCCCGACCTCGCGCATCCCTGCTACGACAAGATCGCGCGATGGAACAAGGAGGGCCTGCTGCAGCCGATCGATACGAAGCGCATCAAGAACTGGGATACGATTTTCCCGGTGTTCAAGAACCTGGCCGACATTCAGGCGGGCGACGGCAAGGTCTGGATGGTTCCGTGGGATTGGGGAAACACCTCCATTCTCTATCGCACCGATCTCGTGAAAGATCCGGCACCTTCTTGGAACCTCCTCTGGGACAAGCAATACAGCGGTCGCATCGCAACGATCGATGCCGTGCATGATACGCCTGTCGTTGCGGCCCTTCTTGCCGGCGTCAGCCCGTTCGACATGTCGGCTGCGGAACTCGAGAAGGTCGCGGCTAAACTCCGCGAGCAGCGGCCGCTTCTTCGCGCCTACACGACGGATATGACATCCGTCGAGCAGTCGCTGGCGAGTGGCGAGCTCGTTGCCGCGATGACGTGGAACGCTTCTGCCACGACGCTCAAGAAGCAAGGCGTCAAGGTCGAATTCATGAAGCCGAAGGAAGGCATGCTGACCTGGAGCTGCGGGTTCGTGATGCTGAAGGACGCCAAGAACGTCGATCTTGCCTACGACTTCATCAACAGCCGACTCGAAGCCGCGTCAGGCAAAGAGCTGATCACGCAGTATGGCTACGGCAGCGCATCGAGCGCGGCGTTTGCTCTCGTTCCGAAAGAGGAACTCGACCGGCTGCAGCTTCCGGCCGAACCGGACGAGGTTTTGAAGAGCACGGTTTTCACCGGACCGATGAAGCAGAACGACGATCTTGCTAAAATGTTCGAGAAGGTGAAGGCCGGCGGCTAACCAACAGGCGAGCCGGGTTCGAGCATCCGCAGTCCAAAACTCTGAAACTTTCGAAGGAAAGGAAGCAACGTGGTTCGGACGAAAACGAGTGAAGGGCGCGCGGAAGTCTTGGAGCAAGTGCCACCAGAGGCCGATGTCCGTCTCGGGCGCCGCATCCGCGCGGCGCGTCTCGAGCGGAAGCTGGGTCTCTCAGACGTTGCGCAGCGCGCCGGCATTTCTGTCGGCGCGCTCAGTCAAATAGAACGGGGCATATCTTCGTTGCGCGTGCGCGTGCTATGGCCGCTTGCAGCGGCTCTCGGCGTCGAGCCGCACAGCCTGCTTGCGGAAAGCCAGGACGACGGCGGCGATCTCTATGTTGTCAGGTCGGCGCATCGGAAGGACATACCCGTTCGATCGGAAGGCATTCACAAGGAGCTTCTTTCGCCACCGGGTTCGGTGCTGACGGGGCTTCTCGTCTCCGTCGATCCCGACTGCGGAACCGGACATTCCTACAGCCACGCCGGCCACGAATTCGGCATAGTGAGGAAAGGCCAATTCGAATTGACCATCGACAGCGTCGTTTATCTGCTCAAGGCCGGCGATAGTTTTGCTTTCAAGAGCACGCTTGAGCACTCGTTCCGCAATCGCGGCAAGGAGCGGTGCGAGATCGTGTGGATCAATACTGCGAAGCCGAATGAGATCGCCAATGGTGCGTGATCCGCTCCTGCGCCTCGATGCGGTTTCAAAAATTTTCGACGGCGGTACGGTCGGTCTCCACGACGTCGATCTCGATATCGGGCACGGCGAGTTCGTCAGCCTTCTCGGCCCGTCGGGTTGCGGGAAGACGACGAGCTTGCGGCTGATGGCCGGCTTCGAGCAACCGACAAGCGGGCGCGTGCTTCTCGATGGGCAGGACATCACAGCGCTCCGCCCCTATGACCGGCCGCTCAACACGGTGTTTCAGGATTACGCGCTTTTCCCGCACATGGATGTCGCGGAGAACGTCGGGTTCGGCTTGACGCTCCGCAAAGTTTCGGGCGCAGAGATCAGCCGGAAAGTCAAAGAGGCGCTCGATCTCGTCGGGCTTGGCGACAAAATCCACGCGCGCGTTTCCATGCTGTCGGGCGGTCAACGCCAGCGCGTCGCCCTGGCGCGCGCGCTCGTCTGTTCGCCGCGCGTGCTTCTGCTCGACGAGCCTCTTTCGGCTCTCGACGCGAATTTACGCGAGCAGATGCAGATTGAACTGAAGCGTCTCCAGGCGCGCCTCGGCACGACCTTCGTCATGGTTACGCACGATCAGACCGAAGCGCTTTCGATTTCCGATCGCATCGTCGTGATGAACCGCGGGAAAATCGAGCAGATCGCGTCGCCCGCGGAACTCTACGACGCGCCGGCGACACGCTTCGTCGCTCATTTCATCGGAACGATGAACCTCATCGAGGGCAAGGCTCTGGAGACGACGGGAGAATTCCATCGCGTGGCGGCGGGACCGATGACGCTCGAAGTTCCGGCGGATGGGGCGTCGGCGCCAGCGCCCGGCGCGCCGGTTCTCGTTTGCATTCGCCCGGAGGAGTTATCCGTCGTTGCGTCTCCCTCGGATGACGCCGTCGCTGCGCAAATCATGTCCACGGTGTTCTATGGGCCGATGTTGCGGCTGTTCGTGGAAATAGGCGGCGGCCAGAAATTGATGATCGATACGCCACGGCGCCCGGCAGCGGCGACGATCGAAACCGGCGCGTTCGTCCACGTCCGCCCCAACCGCGGAAGCGGACGGATCTTAAACGGGGAATGAATTGGAACTTTTGGGCCACACTTCGGCCGCCTCGCGAGCGATGCCCGGAACTATTCGGCGTAGTTGGGCGTCTTGCTTGGCGATTGATAGAGAGCGGGCGCCGACATGCCGTTTCCACGTGGGGTTATAGACAGCGAACATCTCAACATCATGCAGCAGGCGATGGACCTCGCTTGTGGTGAACTCGCCGTCGAAGAGACCGACACGGCCAGTCGCGAGCGCATCGCCTTTCTGGTCACGGGCTTCATGAGGGCGGGCGAACATGACCCCAAAAAGCTGACGATCTACGTGGTCGATCAGTTCAAGCTCCCGATCTGAACCGCCGATAGTTCATTCGGCCGCCGTGGCTTTGGCGGCGGGCTCCAATTTCGGGTCGGTTGTTTGTGACTTCGGCGCAGCTCCGGAAATTCGAAGCAGGCGGCCGAGCCGAATAAGTGCTTCCGGCAAAACACCGAGATTGAGAAGCGTCGCCGTCGTCAGGCCTCCGAGCACGGTGATCGCCATCGGGGCTTCGATTTCGTGTCCCGGCCGGCCAAGGCCCAAAGCCAGAGGCACAAGCCCGAGCGCCGCCATCAGCGCCGTCATGAAGACCGGCGCCATACGTTCGGACGCCGCGATGCGGATCGTTTCGGGGCTCCACCCCTTCCCTTCCGCGTCCGCCACATGCTCGACGTGCGCGAGCATCATGACGGAGTTGCGCGCGCCGATGCCGAACACCGTGATCAGGCCCACGAGGCTTCCGAGCGTCATTCCGATGCCGCTCACGACAATGGCCGCGATGCTGCCGATCAGACAGAAGGGCAAATTGATCAGCACCAACACCGCGAGCCCCCGGCGACGAAACGCCATCGTCAACGCCGCGATGATGAGCGCGGTACTCATGGCGGTTAGACCGGCGAGGCGGATTTGACCCTCGCGTTCCGCCTCGGCCTGTCCCGCGAATGCCACGTAAACATCCTTGGGCAAATGAAGCGCTTCGACGCGCTGACGCGCTTCGGCGACGATCTCGCGGAGCGAATAGCCCTTCGCGCCGTTGAAGGTCACGGCGACGCGACGTTGACCGCCGTCGTGCTGAATGTTCGACCGGCCTTCGGTGATCTCTATCGTTGCGACGTTCTTCAGCGGCGTTCTGGTCGTGGCGTTGCCGACCATCAGCTTGTTGAGTTCGCTAATGCGGTTGCGGTCATCCGGCGACAGAATGACGAAGACATCCACAGTGCGCGCGCCATCGTACGTCTGGCCGACGGTCGTTCCGGCGAATGCGGTCTGAATCGTATCGAGAGCGTCCCGCGCGGAAAGGCCGTAGCTTGAGAGCGCGGCCGGATCGAGCTTGACCGACAACGTCGGCACCATCGCGCTTCTCGGCATTCTGAGATCGGTGACGCCTGGAACATCCGCGACGGCTTTCTGGATTTCGGCGGCCGCGCTTTCGAGCGATGCGAGATCGGTTCCGAGGGAGCTAATGACGACTTGAGCCGTTTCGCCGCTCAGGCTTTCGCTGATGCGATCGCCAAGGAACGTCAATGTCTCGCTTCTGACCTCCGGGAAGCCGCGCAGCGTGGCGCGAATGATGCTCTGGGCTTCTTCCTCGCTTTTATCGTGCACCGGCTTCAGCTCGATGTGAAATTCGCTCTTGTCGACGCTCCAGGTATCTTCGCCCGCTTCGGCGCGGCCGATCTGATGGCCCACGGTGTCGACGAACGGCAGCTTCAGAAGTGCCGCCGTCACGCGCTCGCCGACAGCCACGACGTCATCCGTCGACGTTCCGGGAGACGCCATCGACATCTGCAGGACGAAATGGCCTTCGCGGAACTGAGGAATGAGCTCGCTGTGGAGAAAGGGAACGGCCGCCGCGGCCGCCAGCGCGCTCGCCGTCAGCAGCAGAACCGTCGTACCCCAAGCCTGTTGGACGCGCGCCAAGACCCACCGCTGAGCGGCTTTGAGACTTTTCAGGAGCGGCGATTCTTTCGTGTCCTCGCTCTTCGTCAGCAGCAGCGCGCACAATGCGGGCGTGACGGTCAGCGCGACGAGCATCGAGGCGAGCACCGCGATCACGAACGTCAACGCCATCGGCCCGATGAAGCGGCCCTGCACGCCGCCCGCAAAGAGCACGGGGAAGAATGCAAAGATCACCGCGAGCGTGCCGTAAAGCATGGAGCCGCGAATTTCGATGGACGCATCCTCGATGATACTCAGCCGGTCGGCGCCAGGTCCCGCGAGGCGCAATCGTCTCGCGATATTCTCGATATCGATGATTGCGTCATCGACAAGGACGCCGAGCGCGAGCGCGAAGCCGCCGAGCGTCATAGTGTTCAACGACTGGCCGAATTCGCTCAGCACGACCACAGCGGCGAGGAGCGACAACGGGATTGCGAGAAACGAGATCAGCGACGCGCGTACACTTCTCAGGAAGGCGTAGAGCACGAACAAAATCAAGGCCGATCCAAGTGTCAGAGCGGTCTCGAGATTTTTCAATGCGCGAACGACGAACGATGCCGGGCGGTGCAACGCCGGATATATCGTTACGCCGCGCCGCTCGAGTGCGGGCGTGAGTTCGGCAAGTGCTGCCTCGGTCGCGTTGGTGGCTTCGAGCGTATTGGCCCCGAACTGTCCGGAAACCGTGATCAAGACACCGGATTGCCCCATGATCGTCGCATCGCCGATCTTTGCAGCCGGGCCGATCGTCACCGTCGCGACATCGGCAAGGCGGACCGGCCGGTTGTTCTGCATCGTGACGACGGCTTGGGATATTGCGCGCGGGTCGGGCGCCGGAGGCGGCGTTTCGATGGTGATCCGTTGAGCCGTCGTTTCCACAATGCCGCCACCGCGAAGCGCAATCGCGGCGCTGGCTGCATCCATGACATCGGTTACGGTCAGGCCGAGCGCGGCGATCCGCTCGAGGTCCGGCTGAATCTGGACTTGTCTGATCGCGCCGCCGTACACGGTAACGCGCGCAATTCCCGGCACGGCAAGCAGGCGCGGCTTCACGGTCCAATCGGCGATATCGCGTAGCGTGTAGGGATCAACCTGATCGGAGACGAGGCCGAGCTTCAGCACGTCCATCGTGCTCGACGTCAACGGCGTCAGCTTCGGCGGCCCTATGCCCGCCGGCAATTTGCCATTGAGCGTCGTCAGACGTTCAGCGATGCCTTGTCTCGCGGCGGTGGCGTCGGCACCTTCTTCAAATGTGACGAGCACGACCGACAGGCCGTAGATGGATTCCGATCGAACCGTATCTATGCCTGGACCGCCGACGATCGCCGCCTCGATCGGGCGGGTGACGATCTGCTCGACCTGCTCAGGCGCGAGGCCGGGCGTCTCGGTCTGGATCGTGACTTGCGGCGGAACGAACTCGGGGAAAACGTCGAGCGGCGCCCGTAGCGCGAGAACGCTTCCGGCGATGAACCAGACGACGGACAGCAGTGCGACGAAGCCACGATAGCGGATCGACCAGCGGATGAGCGCGTTCATGCCGGCTTAGTCCGGATCATTAGTTGGTGCGGAATGGCCTTGCGCCACGGACGACGCAGCTGGCTTTGCCGTCCCTGCCGTTGCAGGTGCTTGAGGCGGGGCGTCATCATCGTCGTCGAAGCTTCCGGGCGCCGCTTCCCGTGCGAGCAGAACGGACGCGCCTTTCACCACGACGCGCGCGCCGGGATCGAAGCCGCTTTTTACGAAAAAGCCATCGTCAACCGGCGCTTCCAACGACACGAGCTTGCGTTCGTATTTGCGCGGTTCCGTTTCGACATAGCACCAGGATTTGCCGCCAAAGACGACCAGAGCCGCGCTCGGAATGACGACGCCGGTCAGTCTCTCCGGACTATCGGCGATGACACGCGCCCGATCACCGGCGCGAAGCCCAGGGCCCGCGTTGATCAAGCCGAAGAAAGACACTCCAGGCATCGCGAGATTTCCCGAGGGCGCGGCCCACAGGACATCGACCTTGGTTTCCGAGCCACCGCGAAGGGGAACGACACGAACATTCCGGGGCACTTCTGCCGCCATGTCGGAGAAGTCGAGACGAAGCACAGCGCGCGAGCCGTTTGCGATATCGGCCATCAATGTCTGGCGGGCGTCGGCGTTCAGAAACGGGGCCTTATCGCCCCAGGATTGTTGAAGGCGCGTCAGCAACAGCTTCAGCTGGGACGCGTCGATACCTTCCTGACGGACGGCGTTTTCGAGAGTCTGCCTCGACAGCATGGTCGACGCTTTGAAGCGCTCGAGCTGTCCGCGGCTGAAGTTGGCCGCAACCGTTGCAGAGCGGATGTCGGCATCGAGTTGTAGGAGCGCATCAGGATTGAGGACCATCCCAATACCCTCGAGCTTCACAGGTTCGTTCGACGCGGCGAGGACGATCGTGTGCACGGGAGGGGGAACAACGTCGGGGACGTTGTTTCGCTCTTCGGCCTCTTCGGAATGCGGTGCGTTGCAGCCGGCAAGAAAGGCGACGCTGCCTACCATTAGTAATGTTCTTATTATTGCGGGGACCTGCAAGCTCGCCTCCGTCGCGCCGGAATTAATTCCCTCAAAGATCAGGAAAAAATCCGCACGCTTTTCGGGAGACAATGCTCCAAAGATCCAGCTCAGACTAGCGGTTTTTGTGAGGGCGTGGCTTCCGGCGAAACCAATAGCGCTTTGCTCCGGCCCAAAGTCGCCGATCGACGGGGGTGATCATGGAGATTGATCAGCAATGGGACCGGCGCCCCAACGATACACGCGATCGTCCAAGGGTAATGTCGAAGCGGCCAAAGACCAGGCAGGTAGATATTCTGACAAGCCGAGAAGTCGCCCAGCGCTTACTCATGCTGCACAGCATCATTTTAATCGAAAACCTGCAGCTCTCGTAGTTGTACAGCAATCTACATTTACAATGATCAGGGATCTGTACGGGTTGAGCAAATTCACCTAACGTTATCGTACCGCCTTTATCCAATTTCTTTTAACATTGTGGGTTTCACTATGGGTGACGAATCCGTACTGCGATCGTCCGGGCGCAGATGCATGACACAAGCCATCTCGCGTTCGCCGGGCTCCGGCCGCGGATGGCGCGCGACCGTTGCGTGCTTCGTTGCTTCAACGCTCGCGCTGTCAGCGTGCGGCGATAAAAATACGTTCGTTCCGCCGCCTCCCCCGAAGATAGATGTGGCGCTGCCATTGAAGGAATCGGTGACGCGCTACCTGACCACTACCGGCAGCACCGCGGCGGTCAACAGCACGACACTGGTTGCCCGCGTTCAAGGGTTCATCCAAGCGATCAAGTATCAGGACGGCGACTTCGTAAAGACCGGCCAGGTGCTGTTCGTCATCGAGCAACAGCCCTATCAGCTTGCACTTCAGCAGGCCGAGGCGGGGCTTGCGAGTGCGACCGCAACCACTACGCAGACGACGGCCGATTACAATCGCCAGCTGGATCTCGCCGCCAAGAATATCGCCAGCCAAGCCACGCTCGACACGGCGACTGCAAATAAAGCCGCGGCAGTCGCGAAGCAGCAGCAATCGCAGGTCGATATCGATCAGGCGAAGCTCAATCTCAGCTACACGGAAGTTCGTGCACCCTTCGACGGCATCGTGACGTCTCGTGAAGTCTCGTTGGGGCAGCTCGTCGGCGCGGGCAGCCCGACGACACTCGCGACCATCGTTCAACTCGAGCCCATTTACGTCAATTTTTCCATCAGCGAAGTCGACGTTCAGGAGATCCGCTCCGAGATGAAGGCGCGGGGCATAACCAACGAGGAACTCAAGAAAATCCCCGTTGAAGTCGGCCTGCAGAGCGAGAAGGGCTATCCACATATCGGCACGCTCGACTATGTCGCGCCAAGCATCACGGCCGCGACGGGAACGCTCGCTGTCCGTGGCGTGCTGCCGAACAAGGATCGCTCGCTGCTTCCCGGCTATTTCGTTCGCGTTCGCGTTCCGCGGGCCAAACAGCCGGACTCGCTTCTCATTCCGGACCGCGTGATCGGCAGCGATCAGAGCGGCCGCTACGTGCTCATCGTCAACAAAGACGACGTCATCGAACAGCGCAAAGTCGAACTCGGGCAGCAGGTCGGCGATCTGCGCGTTATCGAGAAGGGCATCACTCCGGACGATCGCGTCGTCATATCCGGGTTGATGACGGCCGTGCCTGGCCAAAAGATCGAGCCTGAGCTGAAGACTATCGCTAAGCCCGAAGCTGAGCGACAAGCGGATGGCGCCCCATGATCTCGAAATTCTTCATCGAGCGTCCGGTTCTCGCGAACGTCATCGCGGTTCTGTTCGTCGTGATCGGGCTCGTTTCATTAATTCGGCTCCCTGTTTCCCAATACCCGGACGTCGTTCCGCCGACGGTGCAGGTGACGACGCGCTATCCGGGCGCAAGCGCGCGTACGGTGATCGATACTGTTGCCTTGCCGATCGAGCAGCAGGTGAACGGTGTGGAGCGGATGCTCTACATGCAGTCCTATGCGGCGTCGGACGGCAGCTACTCGCTGACCGTTACGTTCGACATCGGCACCGATCTCAACGCGGCGCAAGTTCTCGTGCAGAACCGTGTTTCGGCTGCGATGGCGTCGCTGCCGCAATCGGTCCAAGTGCAAGGCGTCGTCGTTCAGAAAAAGTCGACGGCGATTTTGCAGATCGTCACGCTGACCTCGCCCGACAATAAATTTGATAGTCTTTATCTCAGCAACTACGCGACCATCCGGCTGAAGGACGAAATCGCGCGGTTGCCGGGTGTCGGCAACGTCAACGTATTCGGGGCCGGTCAATACGCGATGCGTATTTGGCTCGATCCGGAAAAGATGCAAGCGCGCGGGCTCAATGCCCAGGATGTGATCCAGGCGCTGCAACAGCAGAGCCAGCAGGTGACGGCCGGACAGATCGGCGCGCCGCCCGTCGCCGGCGCGCAGACGTTTCAATACACGGTCGACGTTGTCGGGCGCTTCGAAGATGCGGAGCAGTTCGCGAATGTCGTCGTCAAAACCGGTACGGCCGGAGATTTGACCCGGTTGCGCGATGTCGGCCGGGTCGAACTCGGCGCCCAGACCTACGCGCAGATTTTCAACCTCAATGGAAAGCAGGCCGCCGGCCTCGCGATTTTCCAGACACCGGGCGCAAACGCCCTCGACGTCGCCACCGAAGTCGCGACGAAGATGAAGGCGCTCGCGAAAGAATTTCCGGAAGGCATGGCGTACTCCATTCCTTTCGACACCACGGTTTTCGTGCAGCAGGCGGTATCGGAGGTTTACAAGACCCTGATCGAAGCCGGTTTTCTGGTGCTGATCGTCATCCTCGCGTTCCTGCAGGATTGGCGCGCGATGCTGGTTCCGGCCACTACGGTGCCGGTGACGATCATCGGCGCCTTCGCCGCCATGGCGGCATTGGGCTTTTCGGTCAATCTCTCGACGTTGTTCGCGATCGTTCTCGCTATCGGCATCGTCGTCGACGATGCGATCGTCGTCGTCGAAGGCGCCGCTCACAACATCGAGAAAGGCATGTCCGGCCACGACGCCGCGATTGCCGCCATGAATGCTTTGATGGGTCCGATCATCGGCATAACACTGGTGCTGATGGCGGTGTTTTTGCCATCCGCCTTTCTGCCCGGTCTGACAGGGCAGATGTACGCGCAGTTCGCTCTCGTCATCGCCGCGACAGCCTTGATCAGCGCCATCAACGCTGCGACGCTGAAGCCGACCCAATGCGCACTTTGGCTTCGGCGTCCCGTGCCGCCCGAAAACCGCAACTTCTTCTACCGCGGCTTCAACGCCGTCTATCAGCGCATGGAGGACCGCTACGCCGGCTTGATCGGCGGCATGGCTCGCCACAGCGGATTGATGTCTCTCATCGCGCTGGCGATCATCGGTGGCGCCATATACGGAATGTCTCGCGTCCCGACCGGCTTCCTGCCGATCGAGGACCAAGGATACATGATCGCTGCCGTGCAGCTTCCCGATGGTGCGGCGCTCGGGCGAACGCAGAAGTCTCTCGAGCAGGTCGAACAGCTCGCCAACGCGGTTCCGGGCGTCGAGCGCGTCATTACCATTGCGGGCATATCGGCTCTCGACAACAGCGCGTCGCTTGCAAATGCCGGCGTCGCCTACATCATGCTGAAGGATTGGGATGCGCGCGGTCCGGGCCAGAACTTGGCGTCTCTCTATAAAACTCTCAACGAGAAGCTGGCAGTCATACAGGACGGGCACGTTCTGGTCGTGCCGCCGCCGCCGATCCAAGGCATCGGCAATGCGGGCGGCTTTACGATGCAGATCGAATTGCGCGACAGCAGCTTCGATTTGGCCAAGCTCGAGAGCTCGGTCAACGCCATGGTGAAAGCCGCCAGCACTCAGTCGAGCATTGCGCGTGCTTCGACCACCTTCCGCGCCACCGCGCCCCAATACCGAATTACGATCGACCGCGAAAAGGTTCAGACACTTCTGCTGACGACCGACCAAGTGTTCTCGACGCTTGCGAGCTATCTCGGCTCGAGCTACGTCGACCAATTCAACAAGTTCGGCCGCGTCTTCCAGATCTACGTGCAGGGCGACGCTGCATTCCGGATGTCACCCGACGACATTCTTGCTCTCAGGGTGCGCAATCAGAACGGCGACATGATCCCGCTCGGAACCGTCCTGACGATCACGCCCCACATCGGGGCCTCACTCATCAGCCTTTACAATCTCTATCCGTCGGCCGCTATCGTCGGCGTGCCGGCCAAGGGCTTTTCATCCGGGCAGACCATCAAGCTCATGGAAGAAATTGCCGCGAAAACGCTGCCGCCCGGCGTCGGCTATTCGTGGACGGCGCTGTCCTATCAAGAGAAGCTCGTGGGCGGCCAAATCTATTACGTGTTCGCGCTGGCGATGCTTCTCGTCTACCTGGTGCTCGCCGGTCAGTACGAGAGCTGGTACGCGCCGTTGTCGGTTCTCCTCGCGGTTCCGTTGTCGCTTCTCGGCCCCGTGCTGGTGCTGACGTCGGTCGGCGTCGACAATAACCTCTATGTCCAGATCGGGCTCGTGCTTCTGATCGCCCTTTCGGCGAAGAACGCCATTCTGATCGTGGAGGTCGCGCGCGAATTGCGGGCCGAGGGCAAGCCGATTTTCGATTCCGCGTTGGAGGCGGCGCGGGCCCGGTTCCGGCCGATCCTGATGACGTCGTTCGCGTTTATCCTGGGCGTTGCGCCGCTGGTGTTTGCGACTGGCGCCGGGGCGTCCGCGCGCAAATCGATCGGCGTCACCGTTTTCAGCGGCATGCTCGCTTCGACGTGTCTCGCGGTGCTGTTCGTTCCCTCATTCTTCGTCGTCATTCAGCGCTTCGAAGAATGGCGCCGATCCCGGAAGAAGCCGGCGGAGCCGGCCATGATCTCGCCGGGCAGCAAATAAACGTCGCTGACGGCAGGCCGCATTATCCGCGCCGTCAGTGCCACCACAACGCTGGATTGGTCAGCAGATCGACGACGCTTGCCTTGTGCCCTGCGCTTGCGAGCGCCATTGCAGTTGTCGTGCCCCTCTCGCGTTCTTCGCGTTCGGCCGTTCGAGAGTTTCGCGTCGCTTTGGCGAGGGCTTTCTGTGGAATGCGGTGCGTGTTTCCGTTGCCTTTCACGCGATTGGGCGGCGGCGCCTCCTTCAGCGGAGGCGCGTTTTTTTCGGTTGTGTCCTCCGCCTGCTGGTTCGACGCCAGCATGATCGAGCGTCCAGCCTGTGCTTCGGGCATTTGCGGCGAGACAAGCTTTTCCGGGTCCGGTTCCGCGTCCGGCGTTGCGGGATCAGTCTCAGCCGGCTCATGCTTGGCTGGAGCGACATCGTCATTTTTCGAAATCGAACCGGTCGTCATTCCGGCGAAAAGGGCGCTGATTTTTTCCGCCTCCTGGCGCGCGGCGACAGTTTGGCCGCGATTGGCGTGCAAGGCGGACGCATATTTTTCCTGTCCCGACGACGGGACGAACGACGGCAACGGTGTCGAGCCTTCGGATAGCGGCTCGGCCGCCGCGAATACGGGATCTGCAAAAGCCGGCGGTCCATAGGCGGCGAGCAAGGCCACAACCGGCACAACGACTGACGCAACTGATTTCATAACTGACGCCCTTTACTGCCCAGGGCCATTCAGCAATCCCAACGACGGCAATAGAAAGGCTGGAGTTCTCGCGGCGATACTAACGGGCGGGCACCGCCGTGCTCGGGGCGCTCATTGCTCGGTCTTCCAGCCTCTGGACCTTAGCTGAACGCGCGAATGTATTCGTTAACTTTTCTGACCGAGAGGCTACGAGCGTTTTCAATTCCGGCGCGATCAAAATGAATAGCGTCTATTTCAACGGGATACGGTCAGCCTCGGTTAAGCTCAGAGTAACGCATTGGAAGGATGATATTCCGGGGGGTCGAATAAGCGTGCCCCGCGCTGTTGATGAAACAATCATTTGCCCCCAATGAAGTCTCCAAATCTCGCGGCCTTGATTATCGACGAGGGCACGGTCCTGGATGCCGGAAAGCTGCTGCGTATGCGTGGCTATCTCGATTTGGTCGGCTTTCGCGACATTATCGGCGAATTCGAGACCGCCATTGAACAACGCCTTCTGAATCTCCAGTCGCTGGAGCTATCTCCGTCGCAGATTGAAGCGATCTGCCACGATCTCATTAATTTTACCGGCACGCTCGGAATGTGCCAGTTGATGTCGGCGGCGGAGAGATTGAGAGAATGCGCCCGCCATCATGCGCGGGCAGAAATGCTTTCGGCGCAGGTCGAAATGAAATACGCTGGCGAACGCGCCATGGCCGCGTTGCGGGCGTATATGGAGGCCGCCAGTGACTAAGCTGCGGCTTCATCGCGATCAATTGGCCGCCGTCGCCCGCGTCACGCCCTATGCAATGGCCGGCTATGGCGTCAATGTGGCGCTCGCCGCGGCCGCATTCTGGAACACCTTCCCGGCTCACCATCTTTTGCTTTGGCTTCTCTTCTCGTTCTCCGTTTGCGGCTTCGTGGGACTGCGTTCGCTACCTCGCGCGCCTTCCAGGCCCCGCCAAAATGTCGACACGACACGGAGCGCTCGGAACGCTCTTGTATTCGCAGTGCTACTCGCACTCCCCTGGTCGTTCTTGGCGGCGGCGTGGGCCGGTGCCGTAAGCGGGACCAGCGAGGCGATCCTCACGGCGTTTGTCGTCGGCATGGCCGCAAGCGGCAGCATTCTGCTCGCGCCCATCCCCGCGGCCGCACTTACCTACGCGGTGACCATCCTTGGCCCGCTCATACTGAAACTGCTCATTCTCGGCGGCAGAGAAAATTTCGTCCTCTGCGCGCTCGCGGTGAGCTTTTTAGTTTTTTTGGTCGTGCTCGTCATGACAAACGCTCGCATGTTCATGGAGCGGCTCAAGGTTCTGGACCGGCTCAAAGTGTCCATTGCCGATGCGAAGGCCGCGAATGAGGCGGCGCAGCGCGCGACGTCGGCGAAGTCAGAGTTCTTCGCGACGATGAGCCATGAAATCAGAACGCCGTTGAACAGCGTCATCGGCTATACGAGCCTCGTGCTGGCGCGACGCGGCCTCAATACTGAAGATGCGCGCGATCTCGAGATCGTGCGGGATGCGGGACGGTCGCTCCTCAATACCGTGAACGACATCCTCGACTTTTCCGCGATCGAAGCCGGGCGCATGAAGCTGCTGCTTGCGCCCACCCTGCTCCGTCCGATCGTCGAGAGCTGCCTGTCGCTGATACAGGTCGATGCGCGGGCGAAAGGCCTAATTCTGAGCGCCGAAATCGATAGCGCGTTGGATGAGGTCGCAGTTTCGGCGGATGCGCAACGCGTCCGGCAGGTGCTCGTCAATCTCGTCGGCAATGCCGTAAAATTCACTTCCGTTGGCCGTGTCGATGTCCAGGCCAAGTGGGTAAAGCGGTCGGATGACGACGTCGTCGTTCGCTTCGTCGTCAAAGATACCGGCCCTGGCATACCGGAAAAGTCGATACCGGAACTGTTCAACAGGTTCAGCCAGCTCGATGGAAGTTACGAGCGGCGCTTTGCAGGATCGGGCCTCGGGCTCGCCATCAGCAAGAGCATCGTCGTTGCCATGGACGGCCGGATCGGCGTCGACAGTGTGCTCGGCGAAGGGTCGGCTTTTTGGTTTGAATTGCCGCTCGCCGTCAGCCGGTCACAGCCTGCAGCCGAGCGCTCTGCGGATTCGAAACCGGCTGGACCCGGCGGCCTCAATGTTCTCGTGGTCGACGACATGGAGCCGAACAGACGGCTCACGTCCACCGTGCTGCGACGTGCCGGGCATCGCGCGGTGGCAGCCGCGAGCGGCGCCGAAGCCATTCTGCTGGTGCAGTCGGAAACATTCGATGTCATCCTCATGGACATGCAGATGCCCGGGATGAACGGCCTCGCGGCGACGAAGGAAATTCGGAAGCTGCCTCCTAATCAAAGTCAGGTTCCGATCATCGCCATGACGGCGAACGTTCTCCCCAACGAAATCGCGAGCTGTTATGCGGCCGGTATGACGGCACACATCGGCAAGCCGTTCGAGATCGATGTGCTGCTTCATGCAATCGAAGCCGTGTGCGACGGAGCAGGAATTAGCACGCGTCATCGCGTTCCGGTCACCGCATCGGGCGGAAGAAATCCTTTCTGATCATCGTCCGCGGAAACCCCGTCGCGGGACGAACCACATAGTTCGCGGGCGAGCCGCTTTCAGAGCGTGGCAGCTTAATCACAAGCTGTTACACGCCGCGTCGGATTGTGAATTGTTTGTGACCGCAATTTTCTGTATTGGCTGCCTCCTTCAGCGGGAAGAGCGTCGCTGCTTGAATGGTCGGCACAGCGGGAGCCGATACCGCCAAGCGTGAGGGTGACGTGTTCCTGTCAGCCCTGCCAGCGATGGCAGGGCTCTCTATTTTCCACGGCTTGCGCGCATAAAAAAGCCCCGGATGACCGGGGCTTTTTCATCAATAGCCGTAGCCGCAGTACTGCCGTCCATAGCGCCAATAGCAGTAGTAATCATCGTCGTAATAGCCGTCGTAGCCGTATACGAAGAACGGGCCTCCTCTGAAGCGGCCTCGGTTAAAGTGATGTTCTCCATGTTGTCCACGGGAATTTCCGCCCATAGGACCGCCGCGGAATCCGTAGCCGGGCCCGGCGAAGCCGCCACGGCCCATTCCCCCATTCCGCCCATGCCCCCGTGGCCCATGCCACCACCGAAGCCGCCGCCACCGCCCATTCCGCCGCCTCCCCACCGCCTGCCGAGAAACCGCCGCCGTGACCGCCGCCGCCGCCGCCGCCGCCGCCGTGGGCATCGGCAGAAATGGAGAATGCCGTAACCGCAAGCGCCGCGGCAGCGACAGTCGCCAACTTACGAATTGTTTGCATTTGGTTTTCCTCATTCTTTGAGGAGCTGAAACAGCTCCGACAATGGGCAAACCTTCGCAATAAATGTTTGTTGCGTGCCGACAATCGAATAACTCAGCCGGCTGAACAACCAGTCGCAGAGTTCAATTCGGTTCCGCACTTCGAATCCGGTGATCGGCCAGCGACTTATGTTCGGAATGCGCTGTTGCGGACGCTCTGGCCTATCGACAGCGATGCAAAATGTGAAAAGCACATCCGCATTGCGATCGCGTAAAAAAATGCCCCCTCGCCTCGAAAACATATGTGACTGAGATAGCGGAACTGCGCATTCCTCACCGGGCTTTTAGCGTAAGTCAGACTGCGTGGTCGTCGGAGGAAAACAAAAAAATGTACGAGGATGATTGGCTAGCGGAGTTCAGGAGCCGGGCGAGCCCACGCTTGCGCGAAATCTTCGAGACGGAACTGGGCAGCCTTCCGCCTTTTGTATCGAACCTGCTGACTCGCCTCAGGCAGGCAGAAGGAAGCTGAGGAGACGATCGGACGCGGCAGCACGTCTTCGTTTCAAGATTTCGTTGGGGATGACAAACGAGAAGACGCCGGCTTCGGGGGAAAGCCGGCGTCTTATGGGACGGCACTATCGGGGGGATTTAGCGCCGAGACTACAATCTTGGGGGAGATTGTATGTTGAAAACGACAACAGCGATGTCAGGTTCCACATCGCACGCAAAAATATCGCCCTGACTTCCGAGCGCGAGCAGCGCAGCTCGGGAAAAGCTGGAGGCGAGCCCGCTTTGGCGGGAAGGATACCTAAAGTTTTCTCTGGCGTAGGGTGCCCAGCAGATGGGCCGGCCTCTTCGGCGCCTCAATCCATAGGATGACGATGAAGGTCGTCGAGTCCGCCCAGCGCGCACGTGCGCATCGGTTACGTATCATCTCACAGCGGGTGTCGGAGGATCGAGCATCGACCGCCCCGTGTCCGATCCTGAAGCTGTAAACCGGAGCTCCGCCGTTAAATTTCATTCGCAGACGAAGTGTCGAATGAAAACTTTGATCCCCTACCCCAAGGCCGCCGCTTCACAGCGCTTAACCCAGTCGATCGCGCCGGCGCGCGAATGCAGCGCCTAATTCCCATCAGTGCTATCTGCGTCTTTAAACCGGCTGCCGTTGGCAATGCCTAGAACCCCAAAATCCTGCGACCGGGAGCGATCATCGACCTCTCCCGTCGGCGCGCTGGTCAGCCCGCGCTTCAGCAGCTCGCGTACGGCCGCGGCACGGCTGGGCATGCGGTATTTGTAGCGGAAGTCATCGACAGCTCGAAGTTCTTCCGGCTCAAGCATAATCTGGAGTCGTTCGTCTCTGTTTGATGCCGCGCTCATGGCAAACCTCCTCGGGCGCAAGTAATTGCCGGCTCATAGTGAGTAAGCCGCTCAGTTTGAGCTTCGGCCCACGATAACGGGGATGACGCCGATACCGTTCCCTACGCATGCTTACAATTTCGCGACCGCACGGTAAGTTGCTGTTTCAACGGATTGATTAATACCCGGAACGGAATGAGGATGGCGTTTTCGGAGTTGGCGGCATGTATTCTCGTTCGGCAAGCATGGTGGAAACGAACATCTTCGGACATGTGCGCCCGCCGCGCGTGCTGCTTGTCGAGGACAACACGCTTATCGCCCTCGACCTCGAAGAGATCCTCAAAGGGTATGGCTGCCGGGTCGTCGGGCCATCTATGACGGTGCGGGAAGCGCTCGAAGTTCTCGATCGGGAAGAGGTCGATATCGCGGTGATCGATTACCTTCTCGAGGATGGGGAAGCGTCGCCGCTAACCCGTGCACTCGACGTTAAGGGCATCCCTTTCGCGATCTGCACCGGGGCGGGGGGAGCTGAGCTCTGCTCACTTTATCCGAATACGCCGATCCTCGGAAAACCCTATAATCCCGAGGACGTTTCGATGGTTGTGAACAGTCTCATCGCCAGCCGGCTTGCCGCCATCTGAGATTGGCCCGGCGCAGATGAATTGAGACCGCGCACTGCGGCCCGACAATCAGATTCAAATTTGTTGCTCGGTTGCGCCCGCTCTTCGCGTGTGCGTTGTGAGCCTGCGGAACTTTCCATCGAAGCCTGGCGTTGGCAGCAACGTCATTTTCAGGAGGTGACCATGGGCAGTCTCAAGAGCAAATTTGACACGGCAGTCGGCAAGATGAAGGAAAAAGTCGGATACGCAGTTGGCTCCGACAAGCTCCAGGCCAAAGGCGCAGCTCAGGCCGTGAAGGGGAAGGTCGAAGGCGCGGTCAGCGATGCTGCCAATAAAGTTCGCAAGACCGTAGACGACCAGATTCAAAAGCGCTGAGCCGCCGAACAACGGCTGCGCGTCGCGGCTGAGTCGCGCAGCCCTCAAAGTGCCGATTAATTATGGAAGCTATCGCCGCCATCCCGAAAAGACAAAGTCGACCCGACCGCCGTCCAATGTAATACTCGAGTGAGGGATTGGCGAATGGACGGGCCACTGGCTCGGCGCGAATTCCGTTCAGGAACGATGGGCACAAAGGTTGGGATTGGGAGCAGCGACGGTTGAGCGGCCCGAATTTCGATAAGCTGCAATTCCTCACAGGCGGTGGGGAAGCGTCGCAAATCATTGCGGATTTCGACTGGTCGCGTACGTCGCTGGGTGTCATCACGGATTGGCCGTCGACCCGGCGGTCGGCGATATCCCTCGTTTTGCGTTCGCCTATCCCCATGGTGACGCTGTGGGGCGAAGACGGGTTCATGATCTACAACGACGCTTATTCCGCGTTTGCGGGAGAGCGCCATCCGGCCTTGTTCGGTTCGAAGGTTCGCGAAGGGTGGCCGGAGGTCGCGGATTTCAACGATAACATTCTCAAGGTCGTGCTTGCGGGGGACACGCTGGCCTACCGCGAATTTCCGCTCACGCTCTACCGTCGGGGCGGTCAAGCTGAGCAGGTCTGGCTCGATCTCGATTATTCGCCGCTGCTGGATGAGTCCGGAACGCCCGTCGGCGTCATTGCGATCGTCGTTGAGATCACGGCGAAGGTACAGGCAGAACGCGAACTGAAAGCGGAGCGCGAGAGCCTCAAGCGGATGTTTGAGCAGGCGCCGGGTTTCATCGCAGTTTTGAGCGGCCCCCGGCATAAATTCACGATGGTCAACGAAGCCTACAAGAAGCTCGTCGGAAATCGTCCGGTGCTGGGCGAAGCCGTAGCGGACGCCATTCCGGAAGTGGAAAAGCAAGGCTTCATCGAGGTTCTCGATCGCGTTTATAAAACCGGCGAACCCTTTATCGGAAGCAGCGTCCCGGTCGCTCTTCAGCATTTGCCCGGCGGCGCGTTCGCCTCGCACTATCTCGATTTTGTTTATCAGCCGATCATCACGAGCGACGGCACGACCACGGGGATATTCATCCAAGGTCATGACGTCACCGAGCAGAAACACATCGAAGCCGCCATTCGCGCCGAGACGCGCAAGCTTGACGTGTTGAACCGGATCGGCGCGGCTGTTGCCGCCGAGCTCGACGTTGGACGGATCGTTCAGATGGTGACCGACGCGTGTACGGAATTGGCCGGCGCGCAGTTCGGGGCATTTTTCTATAACGTGACCGACGACGACGGTGAGAGCTATATGTTGTATGCTCTCTCCGGCGTGCCACGGGAGAGCTTCGAAAAATTTCCGATGCCGCGCAACACGGCGATCTTCGAACCGACCTTCAGGGGCGCCAGCGTCGTTCGCTCAGACGATATTTTGTGCGATCCGCGGTACGGGAAGAACGAACCGCACTATGGCATGCCGAAGGGACATCTCCCCGTGCGGAGTTATCTTGCCGTGCCAGTGATCTCGCGTTCGGGCAGCGTGATCGGTGGATTATTCTTTGGCCATGAAGAGCCGGCAAAATTTATCGCCGAGCATGAAGAGCTTCTCGTCGGCATTGCCGGACAAGCCGCGACCGCGATCGACAATGCACGGCTGTATCAGGCCGCCGAGCGGGAAATCGCGGAACGCCGGCGCGCCGAGGCGGCGCTCCAAGCCCTCAACAACACGCTCGAACAACGGGTGATCGATGAGATCGCCGCCCGCTCGAAAGCCGAAGAGCAATTGCGGCAGGTTCAAAAGATGGAAGCCGTAGGGCAATTGACGGGCGGCATCGCGCACGACTTCAATAACATGCTGGCCGTCATTCTTGGCGGGCTCGATCTCTTGAAGCGCCGGCTGGCGAAAGGCGAGACCGACGTCGAACGCTTCGCCGATGCGGCTATCGACGGCGCCAAGCGGGCCGCTAGCCTGACGCAGCGGCTGCTCGCCTTCTCGCGCCAGCAGCCTCTCGCTCCCGAACCAATCGACGCCAACAAATTCGTGTCGCGTATCAGCGAGCTCCTCGCGCGCACGCTTGGCGAGCCGATCAAGATAGAGACCGTTCTTGCAGCCGGCCTGTGGCGCGCAACTGCCGATCCTGCCCAGCTCGAAAATGCGCTCATCAATCTGGCGGTGAATGCCCGAGACGCGATGCCTAAAGGCGGCCGACTGACAATTGAAACGCTGAACTCGGTTGTCGATGAAGGCTACGCCAAGGAATACGCAGTCACTGCCGGTCAATATGTTCTGATTGCGGTCACTGATACCGGCGACGGGATGCCCCCCGAAGTCATGGAGCGCGCGTTTGATCCCTTCTTCACAACGAAGGAAGTCGGAAAGGGCACAGGTCTCGGGCTAAGCCAAGTTTATGGATTTGTCCGCCAGTCCGGTGGGCACCTCAAACTCTATTCCGAAGTTGGCGTCGGAACGACGGTGAAAGCCTATCTTCCACGCTTCTATGGCGAACCCAGCGAAGCCCGGCAGCCGAAAGACACGCCCAATCTGCGACAGGGTTCGCGAAAAGAGATCATTCTCGTCGTCGAGGACGACATTCGCGTTCGTGCCGTGTCTGCCGAAGCGCTGAATGAGCTTGGTTATAGTGTGCTGGAAGCAGCTGGCCCGCATGAGGCACTCGCTCTCCTCAACGCACATGACGACATCGCACTTCTGTTCACGGATGTCGTCATGCCGGACATGTCGGGCCGAGAACTTTCGGATCGCGCGCGTCAGAAGCAGCCGATGCTGAAGGTTCTCTACACGACCGGATATACGCGAAATGCCATCGTCCACAATGGCGTTCTGGATCCAGGCACAAGCCTCATCAGCAAGCCGTTCAACGTGGAAGAGCTTGCTGCGAAGATCCGGAAAATTCTGGACGAATAGAACGATCGTCCGTACTTCGCATTACAGAATATCGTACAAAACGCGGCCGAACCGCGACGCTCGGTACAATTTTTGACGAATACATATCGCGTCCGAGCGTCCGGAGGTTTCCGCGAATTTGGTTAGCGGACCCTTTGAACGGAGCTTCAGCGGCGGCCTCACCCACGCGGCTCGTTGTCATGCGCTTTGGAACGTGAACTCTCGACCAGGGTTTACCTTCCAAATCTTGGAGGCAAAAATGGCTATTACCCACGATCCCACCTCGCTGGAAATGCTTCAAGAAGAGGGCATCGAGCATGCGGCGATAGAGAAGCAGCCTTATGCGCCCGATGCGCAAGAATTCGAATATCACATCGACACCTATCGCGGTTTCCTCCGTGGGGTGACGCTTTTCGTGGCTCACGCCGCGGTCATTCTGATCGCACTCGCATATTTCTTTGGTTGACCGAGGAATGGCGCGGAAGACACCAACAGAAGTTAGACAGGGCAGTTCGCGAACGACAAATTTTCGCGTCCTCATTTTGTCGATGCTGATCACGGTGCTGGTTCTCGGTGGCTTTGCGCTTGCGTTCATTATGAAGACGCCCGCCCGGATGGAGGGGACCGCGAACAACGCTGTGCAAGATCAGTCTTCGCGCGGATCACCACCGGAATCGAAGCCGCTTCCCAAGTAGCTGCCGATCAAAATCCCAGGCTCAAAAAATCCATTGTTAACTAGCTGCTTCGGTTGCGCTTCGGCATGCGGAACCGAGCTTTTAGCGGTCCGTTGCCCAAGCGGAGCGCTCGCTCCGGCAAAACAAAGGATCACCATCATGAAGAGAATTGCGATGCCTGTTCTCGCTTGCATTGTGGCCGTCACCGCTATTGGCGCCGTTGCTTCCCCCGCCAGCGCATGCGGTTGGGGTTGGGTTCACCACCCGCGCGGATGTGGTTGGGGATGGTAAGCTAGTTCTGCGTATTGAATCGTCGCCGACGCACCAAGCCAAAGCTGCGCCGGCGAACTTTTTTGATCAAATTCGATCTCGAAACATATTGCGGTGTGGCCTGAGACCAATCGCAACGTGCAAAGCGCGGCGGCACGCTCGTGAAATCGCAAGAAAAACCTGGAGATGTGGCATACGTGCCGGAGGTATACCGATTTTTGAGGTCCGCTTGCCGCCAAACTGGCTGACCGCGAGGCCAAGTTGTTATATTCGTTCCCGATTGGCACGAGACTGCAGAACCTCACGTTCCCTTTGCAGATTCTTTGCTCGGTTCCTTGCATCGGTGAGCCGGCTTCGGATATCTGACGGTGGCCGCGCCCCAGTTGCGCAGTTGTTGTAATCCGCGTCGATGATTATCGGTGGCCCTTCTCAGGTTGGATGTCGCATGCGACCACACTGGATTTTAGGCACTGCCGCCGCAGCTATGATAGCGGCGGGCGCCACCGTTTTGTCTCCCGCGTACGCGGATGATGCGTGCCCCGCCGGAACGCTCGGCGTTTCAAGAACGATTGAGGTCGACACGACCGGCGGACCGTGGATCGGCTCGCCTCATGGCGATCCGAATTTCCTTGCTCCGAACGAGGTCGTTCTCACATTCGACGACGGCCCCTCGCCGAAGGATACGCGTGCGATTCTCGCCGCCCTCGCGAAGGAATGCACCAAGGCTGTCTTTTTTATGGTCGGCGAAATGGTCGTCGTGCATCCGGAGATCGTCAAAGAGGTTGCGGACCAGGGGCACACGATCGGGACGCACACGTGGTCTCATCCCAATCTCGCGCGACTTGCGTTGCCTGAAATCACGCATGAGGTCGAAGCGACCTTCGACACCGTGCAAAAGTTCAGTCCTCTGCCGGTCGCACCGTTTTTCCGCTATCCCTATCTTTCGAGCAGCAAGCTCGCCGAGGATTACTTCAAAAGCCGGAATATCGCGCAGTTCGCGGTCGACATCGATTCATCCGACTGGCGCATGCGTAGCTCTGCGCCTGTGATCTCGAGGGTTATGGCGGGCCTCAAGGCGCGCGGGCGCGGCATCGTCCTGATGCATGACATCCACAAATGGACGGCTGACGCGGTGCCTGGGCTGCTCGCGAAACTCAAGGCGGGAGGCTACAAGGTCGTGCTGCTGAAGCCGAAAACCACGCTGCAGCTGGTTGCCGATGTCACGCCGCCGGAGCCGCAGAAGAGTTCGCTCAAATCCGCATCGCGAAGGGTCAAACATCAGCGAACGTCTTCGCGCGGAAGAAAAGCGGTGCTTCTCGGCAAGAGGTCAGCGGTAATCCAATAGGGACTGCGCCGTCTGGCCGGACGCAAATGCGAAGCGGGCTTATCGGCCGAGCCGATCCAGATAGAATAACGGCGCCGACTGGTGAGCCGGCGCCGTGTTTTAGAGATTAGGCAGCCTTCGCGACGGCGCCGGCCGGCACCGCAGAGATCGTCTTCAAGATCTGCGAAGCGATCTGGTATGGGTCGCCTTGCGAGTTCGGACGGCGATCCTCGAGGTAGCCCTTGTAGTTGTTCTTCACGAACGAGTGCGGGACGCGGATCGAGGCGCCACGGTCAGCAACGCCATAGCTGAACTTGTTCCACGGCGCGGTCTCGTGCTTGCCGGTCAGACGCTTGTCGTTGTCCGGGCCGTAGACGGCGATGTGGTCCATCAGGTTCTTGTCGAACTCCTTCATCAACGCTTCGAAGTAGTCCTTGCCGCCGACCGTACGCATGTACTCGGTCGAGAAGTTGGCGTGCATGCCCGAGCCGTTCCAGTCGGTGTCGCCGAGCGGCTTGCAGTGATACTCGATGTCGATGCCATACTTCTCAGTGAGGCGCTCAAGCAGGTAGCGGGCCATCCACATCTCGTCGGCAGCCTTCTTAGACCCCTTGCCGAAAATCTGGAATTCCCACTGGCCCTTGGCCACTTCGGCGTTGATGCCCTCGTGGTTGATGCCGGCTGCGAGGCAGAGGTCGAGATGCTCTTCGACAATGGTTCGCGCGACGTCGCCGACGTTCTTGTAGCCGACGCCCGTATAGTAGGTTCCCTGCGGCGCCGGATAGCCAGCGGCGGGGAAGCCGAGCGGGCGCCCGTCCTTGTAGAAGAAGTATTCCTGTTCGAAGCCGAACCAGGCGCCGGCGTCATCGAGGATCGTGGCGCGCTTGTTCGAAGCATGAGGCGTGACACCGTCGGGCAGCATAACTTCGCACATGACGAGAACGCCGTTGGTGCGGGCCGGATCCGGATAGTGGGCAACCGGCTTCAGAACGCAGTCCGAGTTGCTGCCTTCAGCCTGCTGGGTGGAGCTGCCGTCAAAGCCCCAGAGCGGGAGGTCTGCGAGATCCGGAAATGCGCTGTATTCCTTGATCAGCGTCTTGCCACGCAAGTTCGGAACCGGCGTGTAACCATCGAGCCAGATATACTCGAGCTTATACTTCGTCATTCGTTAGTGCTCCCTAAGTTTGACGTCTGAGAATTCCGTACTGCGTGCGCGGCCTGCGGGGGGCGCCGCGAATGCGCTCGGGCATCGATGAGAAGCTGCTTCATCCGAAGTGCCGTCCTGACGCTGCCAGCGGGCAGCGATGGCGGCTTGAGACATGCATGCGGACGCGAGTTCAGCGCAAAGTCTCGTGCTCTCAACTTGAGACGCGCCGGTCAGCATCCATTCTCCCTCTCGTTTGATGCAGGCCCATACGAAGCCTGGCGCAATGTGGGGGAACACGACGGTTGCAGCGCGCGTTCACCACGGCACGGATGCTATCCAAAGACGCAAAACCAAGCATGCCCATAATATGTGCAACTGCTGATTTTTATTGAGGCATCAGAATTATCGGGCGAAAATGGATGTCGAACCGGCTATATTATGGGGCCGGTGAGACGTGGAGAGATAAAGATGACTGAGACGCAGTATCGACAATCGGCAAAGATCTACCAATTCCCGAAGGGTGGAAGAGCGTCCCTGCATGGACAGCGGCTCGTCAAGAAAGCTGCTGCGATCGTGCCCTCACGGCTCGCCAGACACGCTGAGTTCGGCAGCTGCTGGTACCACGAGGCAGCCATCGAAGACGACGCCGAGCTGGTGCGTTGGAGCTGAAGCTCGAAGGTCGCAGGCGTCATGCGTAACGTGAATTCCAACGACTGCAGACACTGATCTATATCGCGGGAAAGGCATTTTCGGCCCTTCCCCGCGCGGCGGGCGATGATTGCCGCCCGGTTGCAAAATCGGTTGATATTCTGGTTATATTCGGGCCACTTCCGGCCTCACGGTTCTCTGGTCATTTCGGGGCACCTGCTAAAACTTGCGCGCGAGAAAATTCGGCGCTTCGAAGCGCAATGCGTTGCGCCGGCCCGCCCCCTAATCCTCATGCGCCGAAGATCGACCAGCCCATTCGGTGGGTAAGATGCTCAAGTGCAATCTGCCCCAGCCGCGAGTTGCCGGTCGTATCCAAACCGGGCGACCAGACGGCAATCGAGGCCTTGCCTGGCGCGACTGCCAGGATACCGCCGCCTACTCCGCTCTTGCCCGGCAGGCCGACGCGGTAGGCGAATTCCCCCGATCCGTCGTAATGGCCGCAGGTCAGCATGAGAGCGTTAATCCGACGCGCCCTCTCAGGCTGCACAACTGCATGTCCCGTAGACGGATTGCTGCCAAATTGTGCAAGAAAGCGTCCCGCCATGGCCAATTGTCTGCAAGACATCGCGATGGCGCAGTGGTGGAAGTAGACCCCGAGCGTGAAGTCGACGGGGTTATCGAGGTGCCCGAAGGACTTCATGTAATTGGCCAGCGCGGCGTTGCGGAAGCCGGTTCGTTGCTCGGAGGCGGCCACCTGCTGATCGATTGTTATGGTCGAATCATCGGCCAGGAACTGCATGAACCTCAAAATTTCGCCCAGCGCCTCACGGGGCAAATGGCCGGATAGGATTAAATCCGTGACGGCGATCGCGCCGGCGTTGATAAAGGGGTTTCGCGGAATGCCCTTCTCGTTTTCTAGCTGGACGATCGAGTTGAAGGGGCTCCCCGAGGGTTCGCGGCCGACCCGCTTCCAAAGCCTATCTCCGACCTTTCCTAAAGCAAGGGTCAGCGTGAACACCTTCGAGATGCTTTGAATTGAAAACGGCGTATCGGCGTCGCCTCCGACCGCGACGTTTCCTTCGGCGTCGATAACGGCGATGCCGAAAGCTTTGGGGTCAACGCGCGCCAATTCGGGAATGTAGGTTGCGACCTCTCCCCGTTCGGGCATGCGCCGCATCTCGTCAGCGACTTCTTTGACGACGTCGTCAAGCTTACTCACGGTATGCCCATCTCATGATTGCGATCCTCCCACGTACTAGCGGGCATTCACTCAATCACACAAGCGGGCACACAAGCAGGCGAAATTGCTTCCGGCTTCGAGATCGGCTCTGCTTACTCCCGACGCGCACCCGGCGTTTCCTACGAGACGAGCAGATCGGATCGATCGCATGCAGGTTGCTTAGCGCGTCGCGTGCGACGCTTCACGCGCAGAATATGCGCAAGAACGTTGAATGTTGAAATCTCGGAAAACCGGCCAAAATATCCAGTAAAACGCGTGCGTATCGGCGCTCAAATCGATGTCGGCGATTGCCGAATCGGAGCTGTTGTTTTAGGATTTTTGTATTGTACGCTCCCGTACATTCATTAGATGATATTGTCTTGGCCCCGAAGCTTCCCACTTCGGGGCCTTTTTAATTTTGCGCCTATTTAATTCTGCTCTCGCGGTGCTCTAGAAAAATTCGTCACCGCTAGCTGTGTGAGCGCATCTTGTCATTGAGATCTTTGGCCATCGCCAGATGATGCTCAAGTGTTGGCAACAATGCGGCGGCAAAGGCCTTGACCTGAGGCGTCGGTCCGTTGGCGGCATAATCCTTGAACTTAGCAACCGCGTCCTCATGAGCTTTCAGCTGATCGTATACGTAAGCGGAATCGAAGCCGTCTTTGGTCGTGAAGAGGCGGAGCTTCGCGTACTTCTCTTCGTGCGCCATATCGAGTGCATTCTCAGGCGGTTCTATCTTGGCTTCGTTAAGCGCCTTCTTCAGATCCTCACCGGCCTTTGTGTGATCGGTGATCATTTGATGCGCAAAGCTTTGCACCTCGGGTGACTTTCCGTATTTCAAAGCAAGCTGACTTGTGTCGATTTCGAATTTATTGCCGACGGTCGCGTTGGATACGAAGTCCTTGGTCTGGCTCGGGACCTCCGCAGCCAGCACCGGCAACGCAAAGCCCATTGCGATGATTGCTAAAATTGCTCTCATATCGATCTCTCCTATGGTCGCTCGACCTGTGGCTCGTAACCGCCGCCACACGGCTCGCGTTCCCGGTCGTCACGGATGTCTTCACCAGGCTTCGGCGCGCTGGCAGACGCTTCCCTGAACCGAGGCCATGGATAGGAACTTTTGGGGTTTCTGGCGGGTTTTGACGTCCGTGTGCGGAGATCTGGTCTGGAGATCTGAGCCGTGGACCAATATTTGAACGAACTGCTTTTGCTGCTGTCCGTCATTGGGGCGCCCATAGTTCTCGGAGCGCTGCTATTTTACGGCATGACGATTTCGGAGCGGAGACACTACTCGGAACGAGATGATATCCCATCGCGCAGGGTCACCATCGGCAGTAAGCGCCGTCAGGGATGAGCCGGTTGTTATTGCCGAGTTACCCGGTCGCCCGTTACCGAGGCCCCGATCACGGGAGCCTCAGTTGCGAGAACCTCAATTGGTCGCCTGAAACCGCCAAAAGGTTCCAGCCGCCGACTCCACCGCCAAGATGCTTTTCACGCGTTTGTCCGGTGGCCGGATGCCGAATGCGACCAGCGCTTTGACGTCATCGAGCAAGGCGGGATTTTCCGCATAGCCCGAGTGGTTGAGGCCGAGCGCGTCCGTCGAAACTGCCGTTACGTCGATGGTGTCGACGCCTGGAATGATCAACGGTCCGTCTTTTGGAATATCGCCGGCGCGCGGAACGCCGCCCCAGAACCGCGCCGAATAACCGAGCGCGCGATCGTTGGACGCGGCGTAGAGCGTTACGCCCTTCGCGAAGCTCGTAATCTCGCGAGCGATGATATTGAACTTATCGCGGTCGACGTCGGGCGCCGCGAGAATGACTTGGCTGATCACCACACCGCTCGGAATTTTGGGCTTCAGCCTTTCCAGCACACGCAGCAAAAGCTCATTACCCATCGAATGCGCGATGAGGCTGATGGATTTCGCGCCGCTCTTCTGAATGACCATCGTCAGAAATTCAGCGAGCCTCGGCTCTGCCTGTTCGACGCTGCCGCGATCATAGGTATAGCTTGCGACCTTGCCGCCAGACGGCCAACTGTAGACGAACGGCACGCCGTCGAAGCCGAGGTCGTAGGTGATCTGCGCGGTCCGATAGAGGGCGCAGTCGAAGGACGTGTTGAAGCCGTGTACGAAGACGAACGCGTGATCCTTGAACGTCGAGGATTTCGCGAGCTGCTCTTTGACGAGCGCGAGCATCTGCTCTTCGCTGAGGCTCTTAATTTCCTGCAGCGTGAAATGCTTGTTCGGATCCTCTTTCTCTTCGTAAATCTTGTATTTGAAATACGGGATCTCGTAGACCGTTGGCCGCTCGATGTGGGGCACCTTGTGACTGAGAGGCACTGAGATAAGCGCGCGTCCCAACTGCAGTTTATGACCCCGCTCAGATCCGAATTGCAGGCGGGCCGGATCAGGCTCGATGGCGCGATCGGTTCCATAAAAAACGGGAACGACTTTGAACTTCTTCGAAGGATCGCTCTCGATAGCCGCGCGCGCGGCGGCCGTTGGCGCGACGGGCGGCTGCAGGACCGGGGCTGGAGCGGGCGGAGGCGGCGGAGCTGGCATGGCAGCCGAAGGCGCGGGCCGCGCATAACTCGCGCGGGGCTCAGGGGCTGGTGCTTCGGCGGAAGCCGCCGGAGGTTCGGGCGGCGCGGCGCCACCGGAAGGCTCGGACGGCTCCGGCGGCGGAGGCGGAGCAGCGCCGACCGCTTTGGGCTCGACCTCCGGAGGTGGCGCAGCCGCAGATTCCGATTCTTTGGGCTCTTCCGCCGTGGGCGAAGGAGCACCGGCGCCGTCTCGGCCCTCCCCGATAGCGGACGGAATTCTCGGACCGGACCCTCCGTTGAATTCTTGCTCGAACGTCGAGCCGGAGCCCGGCGCCGCCTCGTCCTTTTTGTAGGCATCCGTCTGCGTGTCGGAGTCCCTGCTTGCCCCCTTATCTTCGCTTTGTTGCGTCGCTTCGGAAGGGGGCGCCGCTTCCGGCCATTCGGGTGCTGTGGCTTGCTTTGGCGGGGATGGTGGTAATTTTTCCTCGATCTGACCCCGCTGGTCTTGGGCGGTCTTGCCGACTTTCGGAGCTTCGCTACAGGCTGCGAGCAAGCCGCAGGCTGCGAGTATCGTCAGCCCCCATCCCGTCCGGCGAGCTGGTCTACGCCAGCTTTCAGCAACCCAAATCACGCTACCCTCCCCTAGGACGCGGCCCGGCCACAAGCTAGGCAGCTTAAGGCCGCCAAGCAACCGGCTCTATGGCATGAGATTGTGACGGGGGAGAGCGTCGAATTCCCGGCTTGCGGGAAAGCGTCTTTCCTGCCCATCGTCTCCGCCGATGAACGAACAGGATTCAGCTTCGCAGCCATGGCCGTTACAGCCCTCCCAGCCCACAAAATTTCCGTCGCCGACTATGTCTCCGGTATCGCCAGCGGCGACCGGGCGCTTCTCGCTCGCGCCATCACGCTTGTGGAAAGCTCAAACCCGGACCACGGCCGCCTCGCCCAGCAGGTGCTACAGGAGCTGCTGCCCAAAACCGGCAACGCCGTGCGGCTCGGCATTACCGGCGTTCCCGGAGTCGGCAAGTCGACGACGATCGATCAGCTCGGGATGAACCTGCTCGCCGAAGGGCATCTGGTCGCCGTTCTCGCCATCGATCCGACTTCGAAACGCTCCGGCGGCTCGATCCTCGGCGACAAGACACGCATGAGTTCGCTGGCGCAGGAGAAGAATGCATTCATCCGGCCGTCGCCTTCGTCCGGCACGCTCGGCGGCGTGACGCGGCGCACGCGCGAGACCATGGCGCTGGTCGAAGCGGCAGGCTTCGATGTCGTCATCGTCGAGACGGTAGGCGTCGGTCAGTCCGAGGTTGCCGTCGCCGATATGGTGGATTTCTTTCTGGTGCTTCTGCTTTCGGGCGGCGGCGACGATTTGCAAGGCATCAAGAAAGGCATCATCGAGCTTGCCGACATGATCGCCATCAACAAGGCGGATGGCGACAACATCCGGCGCGCGGAAAGCGCGGCGGCCGAATACAAAAACGCGCTGCAGATTTTCACGCCGCATGGCGCGAGTTGGTTTCCGCCTGTGTTGACTGTGTCGGGACGGGATAACCGTGGGCTCAAGGAGCTTTGGGCAAAGGTTCTTGACCACCGGAAGACGATGACGGCGACTGGCGAATTCGAAACGCGGCGGCAATCTCAGGCCGTGTCCTGGATGCGCGATATGCTCGAAGACCGGCTCATGGGTGCGCTGAGGGCCAATCCGAGCGTCGCGGCGGAGCTTCCGAAAATCGAACAATCCGTTCGCAACGGCACGCTTCTTCCGACGCTCGCGGTTGAACGCATCATGATGATGATGGGGATCTGAGATCTCGTACAATCGGGCCCGCGCTCGATCCGACGGGGCCCGACGGCGCGTTGCACAAGCCGGTTATTATCGCGCGATGCTACCGGTCACCATTGAGCTCTGGCGAGACTTGACCTCGGACAGAGAGACTTCAATTTCCGCATTTCGCGCGGCGGCGAATTCCGCTTCCCGGCGCGCTGTCTCGACGGCTGCGACTGACGCTGCAATCTCAGCATTGCGTTCGTCCGCGAATTTGGCATCCTGGTAGGCGGCCACAGCGGCGTCAATTTCACGATTGCGGGCCATTTCGAACTCCGCTTGCTGAATAGCGGCAACGCGGGCCATCGATGCGTCAGCTTCGGCGTTTTGCCGACGTTCGAATTCGGCTTCCGCGACGTCTTGCGCTTCCTGATCGCGCAGGTTTGCAACAGCGGCCAAGGATGCGTTGATCTCGGCGTTGCGTTCGCGCGCGAATTTTGCCTCAGCGTATGCAGCGAACGCCTTTTCCATTTCGGCGTTCTGATCGCGTTCGAATTCGGCAGTCTGCAGAGCTTCGACGCGAGCAACCGAGGCATTGACCTCGGCCTTGCGCTCACACGCGAATTGGGCGTCGGACACCGCCGACGTGGATTCGGCAGCGATAGCAAAGTTCCCCGTAGCGGGGATCGCAAGTCCAGTCAGGACAGTTGCGATAATGATCCGCATGTATGACATTGGAGATGATCCTCGCTTGGCAATTTATTTGCGACTGTCTCAGCGCCGGCAGGATCGTATTTGAATCCATTATGTTTAAAATTGCGTGCATCGAATGCGATGAAAAACGCCCAATATATATGCTCATTTTTGGCATCAGGGCGATATACGGCGATTGCGAAAATGTGACGGTTTTATTTCAGCCCGTCACAATCTCTTTTATGACTCCCAAATACTAGGAGGCGAGATGAGCTTCGAAAAATTTCGCTATCTCGGCGAACGCCTCTTCCGACTCGGGCAATGACGGGGTCAGATATTGGGCGTGGCTCTGGCCTTCAAAAACCTGAAGCTCCGCAATGACGCCAGCTTGGCGAAGCTTTCGATGCGTGCGCACCGTATCGCTCAGCAACAGGTCGCGCGTTCCCGATGTCAGGATCGCAGGCGGGAAGCCGCTGAAGTCACCGAAGATCGGCGACAGCATCGGATCGCGCGGATCCTGCTGCCCGGCATAGATGGCGCTTGCCCCGGTTGCCCAGCTGCGTCGCGAGACCAAGGCGTTATCGACAAACGCGTTGGCCATAATCGTATCTCCCGACCACGTGAGATCCGCTAGAGGACTGCCGGGTGCTATGGCACCCGGAAGCGCAAGCCCTTCCGCCTTTGCCCGGAGCGTCGCACACAACGTCAGCGCGCCACCAACGGAGGTTCCGAAGATCGCCATCTTGCGAGGATCGTAGGCGGCCATCAACACGCGCCACACGGCCATCACGTCATCAAGTGCCGCGGGATACGGAAAATCTGGCGCCATGCGGTAATCGATCGAGACGACTTTGAATTTGCCGTGGCCCGCCATCATCATGCCTTCACCGGCTCCGGCTTCGCCCGGAAAGAGGACGTAACCGCCGCCGTGAACGTGGACGAGAAGCCGGTCGCGGTTCTGCGGCGCGATCTCTTTCGGGGTGATGACGAAGACAGGGACGCCGGCCATCACTGTCTTCTCGACCGTCAGGCCGAAATGTTCGCGAATTGCGGCGACTGCCGGGGCTGCGCTTTCCGCGCTCTTGGCCGCAAGATCTTTCCAGGCTGCCGAATCCTCGGGAAGCGCGTTCCATTCCGGCGCATATGGAGCGGCGATGACGGCTTGCAGCTCCTTGCTGACTGTCGATGGCACCGGCAAGCTACGAGCCGGAAGCTGGCGTGGCTGGAAGTTTCCAACAGGCGCTGCATCTTGTGCTCGGGCGACCACGGGTAGAGTTGCTGCTGCGAGCGAACTTCCGAGAAACATACGGCGCGAGAGCGATAGCTGTTTGTTGATCGCGTCAAACGAGAGATCGCTCATGGTTTTTGCATTCTCCATCTTGGCGAGAGACGAAGTGACTCGTGTATTCGCCTCCCGCGGTCAAGACTGATGTGCGGGAAGCGTCCACTTGATGGCAATCGTGGCGGTCAAAAGGTCGCTCGATGTTCTCGCTTGGATGCGGGACAATTTCCTGCGCCAGCGGCAACTCGCGGTCGCTCAAGCGACGGCGAGCGACGTTCTCAACTGCGCGGCTTCATCGTGCTTCAAGGAACTCGGCTCTCGCCTGGCGGAGCGTGAACGGCTTGCGCTATTCCGACCGTGCAGGGAGGGAGCCGCGAGGGCGATCTTATTATTGAAGCGCTGCCCGCAATACATCATCCAACGCTGGCGAGCCGGACGTCATGCCGTGCCCGTCGGCAACCGCTTCGAGCGCGTTCAGATCCTTCAAGCGCAGCCCATGGGGGGGAGCCGCTTCGACCAGTCCGCGCGCTTCGAGCTCGGTAAGCGCGACCGTCAACGCCTCGATGTCGAGGCCGAGGAAATCGGCGATGACACCGCAGTTCACCGTATCGTCGATGAACGTCGGATCGGCACCTTCGGCTTTGCTGCGTCGGGAGACAGCCGTCAGAAATGCCGCGAGGCGTACCATCGGCTGATGACGCGAAGACCTCGCCAGGCTTTCGCGGCGGAAGACGAACTCGCGCTCCACGGCTTCGTCGAATCTCGCCTTGTTATGAGCGTCGCTGGCGATCAGCTTGTCAGTTGCATCGAGACGAAGGCATCGGACGACGGTCCTCACAGAGGCGCGCGCGTTGCAGACATGCCGCTGCAAAAAGCCGATGCCCACGAGATCTCCGGCAAGCGCGTATTCGACGATCTCCATCGTCCCGTCACGACGGGCGCGAGAGATGCAAAGCGCGCCGGCTTCGACGCGATAAACGTTCGTCTTGAGATCGCCTGTTTCAAAAAGGAGTTCGTCGCGTGCGAGGGTGCGGACGTTTCCCACTTCGCTCTGGCGCGCCGGCGCTGTTAGAATGAGGGCCGTGTCGCCGCAATATTCGGAATCTGGTCGAAACATACTCAAACTCCACACCACAAAAACGTCAAAAGCCTCGTCCGAATGGACGCGCAAGATCAAAAATCGATCGTGTCAGGAGTAAAACAGGGGCCGAGAAAATTGCCGACGTGAAATTGCGAAAAAAGATGCCTATATGCTCTGCCTCATTTCTTCGATTGTGTCCAATTGTTTTAGAAGTCCGTCCACGTACGATTTATACTTTACCACAGCTTTCTCTGTTCAGTTTCCCGCTAACTCTGATACTGCAACCAGTTCCGAGACCAGACTTTTGCCTCCCTATCCGCCGTAACTTCTAGCGGCGCCAACGGGTTCCGGAGTTGGTCATTAGCCCTGGATGGCAGGGCTACGACCTGAGGTCGCGCCACGCCTGGGCTATGGCCCGATGGTCGACCCGCTCGCCGAAAAGGATCATCCGGGCGGTGTTGAGGAGGATCAGCATATCAAGCGCGAACGACGCATTCCTGATGTACCACAGGTCCAGCGCGGCCTTGTCCTCTATGGAGAGGTGGCGGCCGCCTTTGATTTGCGCCCAGCCGGTCAACCCGGGCCGAAGCTGCAAACGCGCCGCGGAGAACGACGGCTGGTCGACTGGCAACAGCGGTCGCGGTCCCACGAGCGACATATGTCCGAGCAGCACATTGTAGACCTGGGGCAGCTCGTCGAGCCGAAGGCGGCGAAGTAGAGTTCCGATTTTCGAGACACGCTCCGCATCGGTCAACGTGCGTCCGTTCTGGTCGCGCGCGCGTCCCATCGTGCGAAACTTCAGTATCCGTATCGGCTTCCCCAATGCCCCCGGCCGCTGCTGCCAGAATATCAGCGGATATCCGACATCCAGCATGACGATAATGCCGATGACCACCATCGAAGGCGCTAAGCAAATTATGCCGATCAACGCCAGCGTCGCGTCGATCAGGCGCTTCCATCGCAAATACGAACTTGGCGCGAGGTTGCCGCTGCCGGAGACCGGGACTAGCGGGGAGTTTACCCGCTCGGGCAAAACATCATCAACAGTGGCCCCGGCATTGGACGTCAGCTCGCTCAAACCATATTGCGCCGTGAGATGGTCCACGCGAATGCCGTGGCTCTTTTCCAAATGGGCCAACGACCTCTGCGAGGCCGCAGACAGCTGATCTAACGGCGTTGCAAGCACGATGCTGTCGATTCGGACACCGTGAACCGAGAGGTCATGAAATACGTCTTCCACGGCTTCAGGGCGACCGAGGATCCTGCATGAGTGCAACAATCGGCCGTGGTGCCGCTCGGCGTCGGACAATATGCCGGCGACGTGGATACGCTCGTGGGCATTCTCTGCGGCGCAACGCAGGAAAAGTTCGGCGACCGGGCTCAGACCGATGAGCAGAACGCTTTGCCGTCCATCGCGAGCGAGTGCTCTCGCCAGCCGCGCGCGGCGTCTCAGCGCGTGGCGCAGACGCATCGCTGCGCGCACTCCCACGAGCAGGCATAGAATGAGCAGTCCGTGCATCACCGGCAATGAAAGGGGAATGGCCTGCACGCCATCGAAGGAAAAAACCGCCGCCATCGCCAGCGTCACGATCCAAATGGCGACGGCGAGGATCGGCAAACAATCATTCAGCGACGTGAACCGCCAAACGGTGCGATTCAATCCGAAAATCAACAGCGCAGGAACTGCAACGGCCATCGTGAAAGGGAGATACGTCCCTGCGAGGGCAGATGATGCCTGAGGGCTGCACAGAGCAATTGCCATCAAGGTCGAAATTGCAATCAACGCAACATCAACTGACAGCAAAACGAAACGGTGCATTCAGCGGCTCCGGAGATGCGCGTCGCGCCGGCGAACGGCGCCAACTATGGACTAGTTCTTATTGATCACTTCCGCAAGTTCTGCATCTTGAGCAATTGTGGATAAGCGGTCAACACGCATGGTCCCCCAGCGCTCTACAGTGTTAGTTCTTTCGTGCTATTTTCGGGAGATCACACATGAACTGCTTTGTTTCAGAACGCGGCTCCAATCCCATCTGGATTGCGGTCAGCACTCATCCAAACCGCGAGCGAACGGCGGAGTTCAATCTTCGAAACCAGGGATATGACGTTTATGCGCCGGTGATCCGAAAGCAAATTCGGCACGCCCGGCGCGTGAGCGACGTGCTTCGACCTCTCTTTCCCGGCTATCTATTTGTGTGCTTGGCTTCCACGCAGAGCCGATGGCGCCCCATCTTATCGACGGTCGGCGTGAGGTCGGTCGTATGTACGCGCGACTTGCCGTGCATCCTCCCCAACCAATTCCTCGCCGATCTGATGGCGCGCGAGAAAGATGGCGTGATCGCGCGCCCCGTATCATCTCCCCGGGTCGGCGAAAGCGTGCGCGTGGGCCGCGGCGCCTTCGATGGCTTGGTCGGAAAAATCATCGACCTAGCGGAGAATGATCGTCTCGTCGTATTGATGGACTTCCTCAACAGGCCGGTCAGGGTCAAGATTTCCGGCGACTTGCTGTCGGTTGTCTAGGAGGCTCTCGAGCAGTTTTCTCCATGCGGCTATGGCTTGTTTCTTGCCGAAATTGGCCTCACACATCGCTCGCCCGCGCTGACCCATGGCGCGGCAACGCTCAGGGTCGTTTGCAAAAATGGCAAGCGTCTCGGCGAGGCCGTGCCCGTCGCCTGAGGCAACCGTCGCGCCGCATCCGAATTGATTTATCAGCCGCGCAACCTCTCCGTCGCCCGCTCCCACAAACACGGTCGGGCGTCCTGACGCGGCGATACCGTAGAACTTACTCGGCACGATAAGGCCTTCGAGTTCGGGCTTCAGCAGGACGATATGAACGTCGGACACTGACAGGCTTTCCGCGAGCTTTTCGCGAGGTTGATAAGGCCGGAATACGACGTTGGCGATGCCTTGACGTTCCGTCTCGCGCCTCAACTGTTCAAAGCACGCGCCGCCGCCGATGAACAGCCAGCAGATCTTCGCCTCTTCATCAGCCTGACTGGTAGCGGCAATCGCGTCGAGCAATGTCTCAATGCCGTGAGCGCGCCCAAGGTTGCCCGAATACCCAACGACGAACTTGTTCGATAGACCCCATTCGGCGCGCAATCGATTTTCCTTGGAAGGCACAGGCCATATCGCTTCGATATCCGACCAGTTCGGAATGACGGAAATGCGCTCTTCGTCGACACCGAATTCTCTAAGGCGCTTGGCCATACGCGTGCCGATTGCGAGGTTCATCGAGGCGCGACGCAACGAGAGATTACGCAGCAGGCGAAACGGCGCGAACAACAGGGATGACCGCCTTCCTGCGACTTGAAGCGCTTCGGCGACCTCGGGGAAAATATCCTGAAGCCAATTGACGGAGATCGCACCGCGTGCCCTTGCGATAACCGACACCAAAATCGACAGCGCCGGAGGATCCGTCATCGCGACGACGATGTCGCCGCGACGCGCGATGTGCGCTAACGTCCAGGCCGCGGAGATGTAAAACGTCAAATAATCGATCATCCGAAGTGCAAGGCTCGCGCGGCCGAAGCGCGATGTCGAGATGCGCTCGATCGCTACGCCCCTTTGCTTTTCGCGCGACGGCAGCTGCGCGTCTGGTTCGTCGTAACGCAGCCGGCTTGCAATCACTGAGACTGTCGCGCCGTTCTCTGCGAGACCGAAAGCCAGATCCGTCAGCATCTGGCCGGTCGCCGAATGGTCCGGATAGAAAAAGCGATTGATGAAGACGATGCGCACGGCTGGTTCAATTGTTGAATGGGGAAAGACGATCACGTATGCGCCGCCTCGCGCAACGCGATCTCTGGTGATGAACGGGGACGCGCTTTGATCGGCTTCGCAGGATTTCCGCTGTTGATGCTCCAAGGCGGCGTCGTCCGCGTCGCGACGCTGCCCAATGTCAGAATGCAGCCCTCCCGGATTGTCACGCCGGGAGCTACGACGCTGCGTGCTCCGATCCAAACGCTGTCGCAGATGCGTATTGGCTCCGCCCGGAGATCAAAGGCGACGGCTGCCCAATCGTGATTTCCGGAGCAGAGATAAGTCCCCTGCGATATGCAGCAATGCGAACCTATCGAGACGGCGGCGAGATTATCGATCCACACGTCTTCGCCGATCCAGGAATAGTCGCCGATCGTCAGCCGCCAGGGAAACTTTACACGGACACCCGGCTTGATCGTTACGCCCGTTCCGATACGCGCGCCGAACATGCGCAGGATCAGGCGCCGCTGTGGCGAACCCGGAATTTGAGACCGCAAGAAAGCCCATTGCGCCAATATCCAGAGTGCTTCGACCCAGGCCGGCTTGCCTCTCTGGAAGCCGCGGCTGTCATAGGCGTCAAGCTGCACTACATGCGCTCCGTTCGACGTGGACGCATGAAGGAGGCGTTCCTCCGTCAAGCAGCCACGCGTAAACTTGGAGGAGCTGTTCGGCGACACTACTCCAACAGAAGCTACGCTCGGTTAGCCGACGGCCGTTCCGCCCCATCTCTCGCCGTGCCTCCGGTGTCATTCCCATGAAGGCACGAATTTCGCGAGCAATCCGATCTGGTTCAGGCGACAGCCGGAACGCCGCCTTTTCGCGAAATCCCTCCGGCAGATTGCACGCTTCGGTTTGCAGCACCGGGAGGCCATACGACCACGCTTCGAGGACCGCAATCGGCAACCCTTCGCTGAGCGATGACAACACAAATGCATCGGCAGAGCGGAAGGCGGCGTCCTTGTCACCGCCGAACATTGGTCCGATGAAGTGAATGCGATCTTCGAGATGCCGCGCTTTTACGAGCTTGCGAAGGACTTCTGCATAGCCACCCTCATCCCATCCTGCGATTGCAAGATGCCAATTCGTATTCGTTGTATCGGACGGCCACGCATCGATGAGCGCTGCGATATTCTTCTTTGGATGCAATCGGCCGAGAAATAGCATGACGCGATGGTCTTCGGGCACGAGGCTCCGCCAAGGAGCCGGTTTACGATCTTCGAGAGACGGCAGCGCGATACCATTCGGAATGACACAGAGAGGATTTCTGAATCCGAGTTCGCGGATGGCTTGCGCTTCAGCTTCGCAGAGGGCGTGAAAACAGCCCGCACGGCGAAGATGGGCGTTCTCGTAGAGTCGCGCAGCGATTTTCTTCTTCCAGGCGGAATGCTTCAACGCCCATGGGTCCAACATGCCATGAGGCGACACGACATACGGCCGGCCAGTCGACGCTCCCCATTTCGCGACGGCGCGGGAGGGATATTTCCAGATTCCGTGCGTGTGAGCGATGTCCGCGCCCGATCGCTCCAAACAACTGCGTGCTTCCGGCGCGTATCCGATGGCCGACGGACCTAGGACGCGAAGCAGTGAAGCCGGAATGCCTTGCCATTCCTCCGTGTCGCTCTCCCAGCCACTGTCTCGCAAGCCGACAACGTTTACGTCTGCATTCGTCGCCAACAGGCTTCGGGAAAGGGCTTGAACAGCGGTCGCCACTCCGCCGCCCGATCGCGAAAGGCTGCTGGTCACGAACAACACCTTCATGCTGCGGCGAGCTTCAGACCCGAAGCGATAGCGCGGTAGCGACCGCGCTGCCGATGCAGAAACGCTTTCGAGAATGCGATCGCTTAGCTATCTCGGCAGCCGCGACGAGCCCCGTCGCGAAGCGGTCGAGATCCCAATTGGCAATGATGCGTCGACTCGCGTTGCCCATTTCCTTCCGTCCGGCGGACGTCGCGACAACTCCCATTAGTCTCGAGAGTTCGGCGACATTCATCGGATCGAAGACGAAGCCGTTCACGCCGTTTTCCACGAGATCGCGATGGCATCCTGCGCCTTTCGATACAAGCACCGGGAGTCCGGCTGCCATGGCCTCGTTCACAACGAGCCCCCATTCGTCGACGATGCTCGGAAGGACGAATGCGCCAGCTCTGGCATAAGCGCCGGGCAGATCTGCGTAACTGTTGTGACCGAGGAGATAGACATTTGACGCGACACAAAGCTCGGCGGCGCGGCGAGTGATGGCGTCGCGGAGCGGTCCATCACCGGCCAGGACGAGGTCCCACGCATCCCCCCCTTGCTCGCGGCGATAATCCGCGAATGCCTCCAACAGGCTCAGCAGGTTTTTTTTGCCGATGAACCGGGCGCTACAAAAGAAGTAAGACTGCGGTAGGTCGTATCGCGTCGACGCGTGGTTCGCGCTGCTGCTAATGGCGTTCGCAAAATGCCGGTTGTCCACGACATCAAAGCCGGTTTCGATTTTGTCTTCCGGGAAGCCGAGCGACGCCAGGTATTCCGCGTGCGGTGACCCTGCGACCAGTGCCGACTGATAGAGAGGCAGCAACTGCCTCTTCAATATTTCGCGACTGAAGCATCCGCGAACGCTGCCCGCATGCGTGTCGCTCATCAAGACAGCCCGTAATCCAAGTGCGTGGCTCACGCGGAGGGCCGCCAAAGCAAACGGCTCAGAATATCCTGGAATAGCGATGACGTCTGCCGAGAACCGGACAAGTTCGTCAGCAAGATTGGCCATGAAGTATGCACCGCTCTTGCTACTGCCCTCACCTTTGGACAGCGAGACAACGCGCGCTTCGTGCTTTTTCTCAATCGCGTCCCAATTGTAATCAGGATCGTTACTGGAATGCTCCAGCGCGACGGCCGGATGACATAGCCGGAGAGCTTGCAGGCGCGCGATGTGATACGGCCCGTAGCTGCGAAATAGCAGCGCTATTCTCATCGGCGCGCCTGACGCGTTCGCATGAGCGGATGCGCGTGCCAAATCTGCGCCGGAGTTGCGCTTGGGCGCCGCGCCAATATTTTCAGAAGCAGCATCGCGGGCAAGCCAAACAGCAAAGCCCTGAACAGCCATGCTTCGATGGTCTGTGTCAGAATATAGATCGAAAGCGCGGCCAGTACTGCGTACACCGGCTGCAATCTGTGGTCGGTTCGACTTGCACGCCAGAGCTTGCCGTAGAGCCATCCGATAGCGAAGGCCGCGAGAGGCGCGAGCATTCCGAATTCCATCCAAAAGTCGCCAACTAGGCCCGGAGCCGCGCCGTTTGCTACTCTCCAGCCGGTGACGGTCGCGATGCTGTCAACCGGAATGCCGGCCTGCTGCGTCAAGTCGATGTCGAGTCCAAACGCTGCGACGATGTCCGTATATTTGGTTGGCCAAATGGCTGATGGAACGATCCGGCCCGCCATGTGCGCTAAAATACGCTTGCCATAGAATGGTTCGCCCACCGCGCTGACGTATCTGACGATGGCGGAAGACAAGAGATATTCGTTGCCCGACCAGTTTTCGAGCATCTGAGATGCCGGACTGTCGAGCGGCTTGTCAGAACCCAGATAAATCGCGCCGCGATTGGCGACGAGCCATAACATCAATATGCCGATCGCGAACGCTGCCGTCGACGCAAGCAGAAAAGGTATGCGCGGGCGAAACGCGAGAACGTAACTTGCCGTCAGGCCTGTTATCGCGAGAAACGTCGGTCCTCGGCGAGCACCCAGAAGTCCTTGGACGAGCAGAGGAAGAAGAAAGACGAACACGAGCATCCAGTCTTGCGTTCTCATTCCACCTTTGCGGCGCGACAGGACGAGCAAAGGTGCGGCCACAAATCCGAGCTGAGCTGCTTCACGAACGTAACCGCTATCGTCCCAGCCACCGCCGTAAGCCCGTCCATAGGCTGCACCGAATCCGCCGACATTGATGATGCCGGCGATCCAAGCCACCGATCCCAATGCCCCGATAAAAGCCGCCACGCCGAAAATGGCCTTCGCGTCCCGTCCCCCGATCGAGATCGAGACGCCTCCAGCATGACGCGCACCCAACCAAATTCCGCCGACCAATGCCATGCTCATGACGGCGGCGATCAATTGGAACTCGATCAGTAGATCCCAGTAGCCGGCGCGCGAAACGAATTCGAACTCGTCTGTCGCAAGCCCGAAGAGCGGCATCGCGACGTAGAGGAACAACAACTGCGGCACGCAGAATATCGTCGGATGGAAAACGTCACGCCAGCGCGTCCAATCGCGGAATATCGCGAATGCGCCAGCGGCGGCCGACAAGCCTAAGAGTGCGTAGTACACGCGCTTACCGAAGGTCGGGGCTTGAACAAAGCGGTTGCTCGCATTGTTTCTCGCGGCTTAGTTGGTTGGCTGCAATTTGCGAAGCACTGAGACGAGCCGCTCGCCATACCGCTCCAATGTAAATTCGGCGGCACGTTCTCTGGCATTGCGCGACATGGATTCGCGCAGCTTGCGATCTGTCACGATGCGTTCGATTGCGTCGGCAATGGCAATCGCAGATCGGATCGGAACGATGATGCCGTCGACGCCATCGCGGACGACAGAGCCGCAATTCGGTGTCGTGATGACAGGCACGCCGCATGCCATCGCTTCGAGATGGACCAAAGCGGAGCCCTCGCATAGCGTCGGAAGCACGAAGACATCCGCGGTGGCGAATTCCTCTCTCACCTTGGTTCGGGGGATTTGGTCGACATAGTCAGGACCAAAGAACATGGGATCGCGTAAGATGCGACGATCGACAGGGCCGACGACACGCACATCGCAGGAAACTCTTCTTTGCGCCAGCAACCGAGTGGCTTCTGCGAGATAGTGGCTACCCTTACGAAGCCCGACGCTTCCAACGAACAACGCGCGTCCTTGCACGGGACGCGGATCGGCATCAAGCCAGCTTTCGTCGATGCCATATGGAACGACTGCCACCCGTGAAACATCGGCACCCAGATCGACGACAGCCCTTTTCACAAAGTCAGATGGCGCAATTATCAGATCCGCAAGCTGATATTTCATGCGGTCTCGTTCGCGCCCCGCGTGTACCCGGTCAACCGAGAATGCGCCATGAAGGCGGCCGGGAAATCGCTTATGCTCTTCCTCCAGCCAGAGGCCGACGTCAGGACCAAGCATGGCCTCATGCACGATTGTGCGACCGCCATCCTTCGCTTCGCGGCAGGCTTCGATATCTTCGTTCACGAGAACGGTATAGATGGCGTTCGCGCCACCGAAGCGCTCCTTGCGCGCGACGGCGAGCATCGACGCGGCGCTATTCGAGGAGCCGTTCGAGAGTAATCTCACAACACGCTCGCGAACGATGTCGGTGTGAACCTGTCTCACCTTCGAGCGCGGAATTTCCGCCGGAACTTTCCTGCCCAGCATGCGACGGACCGGTGCCGGCTGCAGTGAGCGCGGCAAGACCTTTTCCAGGTGGCGCAAAGGGCCGCCGTTGGCGAAGTCCGTATACAAGCGCTGAAGCATTCCGGCGCGTTGCAAAACTGCAGGCAGCGCATAGTGCAGGCGGGCACCAGGTTGCAGCACCGCAAAACGCAAGGACGCCTGATCATGCATAAGACTTCATCCTTGCATATGCGTGCCGATCCGAGCCGGACCAGATTGCCTGCAATTTCTGGACGGCGGCGGCCCAGGTGAATTCCTGGCTTCTCCCGGCGACGGCCTCGCGGAGCGCCCAATATCGATCGGGTTCTTGGACGTACGATTGGATCGTGTCTGCGATATCGCCCGCAGGCGCGGCGCGATCGAAAAGATAGCCGCATCCTTCCGGTATCGAATCGGGAATTCCTCCGACGTCTCGCGCGAGAACGGGTACTCCAAGCTGCAAGCTTTCTCGATTGGAGATGCCGAGTGCTTCGGCATTGGAGAAGAGGCATGTGAAATGGCAGGAGCGGATGAGCCGCGCGATTTTTTCCATGTCGTGGCGCTTGTCGATGAAGCCCATGGCTTTCATGAGGTGATGGCGCGGGCCGGCATTCGGATCGAATCCGGCGGCCACGATTTCAACCGGGATGCGCCGCGCATGCAGAACGTCGGCGATTTCCAGCACGAACTGAAGATTCTTGCGTTTCCAATCTTTTCCCAGAAATCCCAATCTGACTGGGAAAAGCGGTCCGGCAAGACTTGGCGCGAATGAGCCGTCGCAGTCCAATTGCAAATTCGCTCCCGGCGCCACGACGTAGACTTTGCGGCGCGGAATTCGGTAATGCTCGACCACCGAACGCGCGGCCCAGGCGCTCATGCATACGATGCGCTCCGCCGCTTCGTATTGGTCGCGTTCTCGCGCTATGGCGTCAGCCACCATCGACTTTCCCACGCCGCCTCGTCCGGCCAAGCCGTAATCGCGGAAGTTCTGAGCGAGCGTCGCGTCGATGTAGTAGCTCATTCTGCACAGCCCGCTCTCGACCGGCGGGAAGAGTGGAAAATGACTTATGATTTCGGCGAAAGGATCTATCGGTTCGACCTGCGCCATGAGGCGCCGCAGAAAAGACGGGCTGTACTGAAAGCCGCCCATCTCAAGTCGTTGCATCGTTCGAGCGGCATTCCACGCGAGGCGATGATAGCGAAGGACGCTCGTATCCAAACGCCAGCCATCGTCGAGGAAACCAGCGATTTTTCCGGCTTCCAATAGGAAGAATGGCGTGTTGCTCCACGTATCAATCGACGTTGCATCGCCGAGGCACGTCAGTATGCGCATTGGAGATCCGGGACACGGCCAGACTCGGCATTTGGAAACAGCAGAGCTTCCCAACTCAGGGCGCATTTTGCGATCGTGTATTCGCGCTCAACGCGCGCTGTGGCTGCTGCGATTTTATTCTCCCGCGCGGCAGTGTTCTGCAGGACGTCAACGATGGCCCGAGCAAGTTCGCCCGCATTTTCGGGAGGAACGAGAATTCCACCTTCGCCATCGCGCAGAACTTCACGGCATGCAGGCACATCGGATGCCACGACGGCGACTCCTGCCGCCATCGCCTCGACGAGCGCGATGCCGAAGCCCTCATCGCGTGTCGTACTGAAGGCGTAGACGTCCATTTGACCCAACAGTTCGGGAATATCGGCGCAATCACCGAGGAACTTCGTCGAATCTGCGATCCCATAGGCGTGTGCTTTCGCTTCGAGCGCGCCTCTCAGTGCGCCATCTCCGACAATCCAAAGCCGGCAATCCGGAATTCTTGAGCGGACGAGGCCAAATGCCTGCAAGAGCGTGTCGTGATCCTTGATCGCGTCCAGCCGCGCGACCATGCCAATAACCGGCGTCTGGTCTGATCGCGCTCGCCGCGAACGCGAAGCTCTGGCTGCGAGCGAAGCGATGTCGATGCCGTTCGGAAGCGCTCGTGAATTCTTCGGCATGCCGACCCCGAGCTTTCTAAGCTCCTTATCGACGACTACAGAGCAGGACGCGATCGGACAGCGCAGCAATTGCGAGCCCAACACCACGGCTGCCCATTTGCGGCGCAGCGCCTTTTTCAACGGTGGCGGATTTCCGGCTTTCACCGCGAGCGACTTCACACCCGCGCTCCTTGCCGCCGCCGCGGCGACCAAATGCGGAATGCCGAAGACATGAATGATGAGCGCGTCCGGGGATTTGTCTCTCACGATTTGTCGTAGCCGCCAGAACATCGCGATGTGATTCAGCGGTCTTCCGGCCGCGACTGTAAGCTCGCTATTTGCAAGCTGACGAAATGCCGGTTCCAGTGCGCGCGTCTCGGGGCCCAATGCGACGATGTGCTGACGAAATTCAGATTGCCAATGCTGCGCCAAGCGCAAGCACGTCATCTCGGTGCCACCTGCTCCCAATCCGCGAACGACATGCATGAGATGCAGGCGCGCCGTCACGCCGTTTGCCCAATATGAGCGGATGCTGCGGGACTTTCGAGTGGCGAGACGCCCAAAAACTCGCCGTATGCGCGCGCCATGGCTTGCCCGGAAAATTGCCTCATGGCTTTTTCGCGCGCACGAATTGCCCGTATGTTCGCCGCTTGAGGATCGGCGCGCACCGCATCGATTGCATCGGCGAGGGCAACCGGATCGGCGGGCGCGACGAGCAACCCGAGGTTACCGTCGCCGAGAACTTCGCGGCATGCGCCGACGTCGCTCGCAACAATCGGCACGCGCCCCATCATGGCTTCCGCGAGCGCTATGCCAAAGCCTTCGTCGGGCGTCGTCGAAAACACGAAGAGATCGAGATCTGCGATGATCGCAGGCACGTCGCGGCGCGTGCCAAGAAGGCTCACTAAGTCAGCGAGTTGTTCGGTCTTTATCATTTGCTCGAGGACGCGACGTTGACTGCCGTCGCCGACGATCTTGACCTGCACGTTGCGGCCGCGGTTCTTCAGTATTTTTGCTGCACGGATCAGCGTTGCTTGATCCTTATGCTTTTCCAGCCGCGCCACCATGCCGATCGTGAACGGCTTGGCCGGGTCGCTTGGCCGGGGCGCTGTGCCGGCAGCAAATGCCTCGACGGGGACGCCGTTGTAGACCACGGCCGTTTCACTTTCTCGAACGCCGAAATGTTTCGTCGCGCCCCGTTGGACATAACGGCTGCAGCAAACGAGCCGATCGGTGAGGGGCCGGCCCAACTGGACCAGGATCTTGAACTTTGCAAAAGCAAAGCGGTTGGCAATGTTCGGATAATTGCCGACGTGCGCGACGACGCGCCGAACGCCGCCTAACCGAGCCCCCAATGCGATGAAGGCGTGCCATCCGAAGGGCATCGAGAGGAGACCTAGCGCGCGATGCTTGCGAGCCAGTGCAAACACGCGGGCGACGAGAATGAAATATCGCGTGCGACCCGTTCGAGGAATGTCGAGTGTGATGCAATCAATGCCGAGGGCAGCGAAATCCGGTGCGAGCTCTGCCGGTTCGGCGTGTAGGATGAGGACAACGGGGCGAATTCCCCACGACAGCCAATGCCGGCATAGGACGAGGCCCATTCGTGGCGTGCCTTCTGCCGCGAGGGACGACAGCACGATGAGAAGCGATCGGCCCTCGTCTGCTCGACGCGCGGTGCGTTCGCCATTGCTTCCGCAGCCCGGGTGAAGGCCAACAGTTTTGATATGTTGCTGCGCACTAATGATCCTTTAGAACTACCACCTTGCTGAATGTTTCGCAATCACGTTGCGGCATCAGGTGATCATTTTGTGTGGAACATCGTTCGTGGGCATCACGCCTCGTCTCTTGTGATCCTGAGACCGGCGAAAGCAAACGATCCGGAAACGAAAGTTTCGGAAGCCGAGCGAGCATCAAGAACAAGCCGGAGAACTTGAGCTTTGCAGCCTGCGTGAATTTCAAAAGCTGCCGTGAATTCCGTCCAGACGGAAGATCCGGCGAGAAACGGCTCGCTTACGCCAACGGCCTCTGATCGCTTTTCGAGGCACGCGATCTGCCATTGCAAGCCACGTAGTCCTTTGAGGTGCCCTTTCGAGAGACCAACAAGGCGATACCGGCCAGGCGCCAATAGGATGAGTTGATAGATCGGCCGAAAGTCGACACGGCCTCCGCCAAGTTCCAACGATAGAGCATTCGTTTCTTTCGGCCCTTGCCCGATGGCTATCTCCGCGATCGCGCCGCTTCCTCCTTCAATCGTCCAGTCGAAGGGAAGCCCCGAGGGCTGCAAGCGGAAACCGCCATTGAAGAGCAGTCCCGCCGATCCGAGCTGCTCTGGGGCGAGAAGTTGGAGCCAGGAATAATATGCAATCTCGTAGTTTCTGGCGTCTATCAGATAGCGAAGGTAGGCGCCGATTTCACGCGCAGTCGGCGGATACTCCGATTTCTTGAGGCCCGAAAGCAACATGAGCGGCGTCTCTCGTTTGCTCGTTTTTCCGTTGAGTGCGTAAAGGACATTTTCACGCCACGGCGGCCGCGTTGAGAGCGTGGCGATCAATTGATCCGCGCCGCTTGGCATCTCGGCAATTTGAGCGAATGCCGGCACGACGCCGGATATGGCTTTCGGCTGAATGCGAAGCAAGGCATCGCCGTAAGCGATCGCCGCTTCGGTGTCGCCTTCCGCGAATTTTTGATGCATCAGCCAGAGGAGCGCTCCCGGCGTCCTTCGCGATCTCGCCGAGGCTGCCTGCATGAAGGCCGTCGCCGATGCGGTATCGCGAGCTTGTGCGGAAACAACGCCGAGAAGCTCAAATCCCGCGGCATTGAGCGGTTCGGCCGAGAGCGCATGAAGAAGCCGTTGCCGGATCTGCTCAGTCGTTTCGTGTCCGTCGCCGTCGCGCTCTTCAGCGCTCGCGAGTTGAATTCTTGCGAGCTTCAGTTCGGCTTCCGCGTCAGAGCCGCGGATCGCGAGCGCCAAACTGGGATCAACGCGGTTGAGATAGGAAACGAATGTTCGCGTCAGCACGAGGTAGCACAGCAAAACCGCCAATGCTGCCAGCGAAACCCTCAAACAAAGACGCGCAAAATCCGAGATCGCTGCGCCGGACTTCGATTCACCCTGCAGGCCAGCACTCACAGTGGCCAGATCCGCCGGCGAAATAGGCTTGCGAAGCCGGCGGCGCTCGCCCACTCCTTTGTGTGGCGTTCGCTTGGTGGCCGAGTCGCTCGCAATGCACGCTGCCGACAGCTAGAATTTTCGGCACGTGACAGATGCGGTGTGAAATTGTTTTGCCCTTCGCGTGCACGCTTCCCGGCCTTCAGCTCATTCCACGCAATAAGGACGCGCTGCGCGAGCCGCGCTTTATGAGGATCTCTACTCAAGTCTGGGTGAAGCCATCTGAGCAGATACGCCATATGGCGACGGAGTTCAGTGATCGTTGCCGTATCGTCGAGGCCCAGCACACGGTGGGCATCCGAATTTGACGCGAGCAGAATCTGCTCGATGAAGAATATTGCCGCCTCTCGATTGGCATCGGGCGCGCGGTTATTGATCTTCCCGGCTTCGCGCTCCGCCTCGAATTCGGAGGCGGCGAGGCGCAACAGCAGCAGCACGCCCGGAGGCAACGGTGCTGATCGCATGACTCGAACTTGAGACGGCATGCGGAGCAGATCGAGCGCGGCCTTAAGGGCCTGAGCCTGACTTGCGCTCATGCCGGGCCGGCGATTGTCTGCGAGGCGCCGCGCGTGCTCGAAATCGACGCGCCGTAAGAGAACGCATCGGCGCCGTATCCGTAGCCGTATCCATATTCGTAGCCTGCTGCTCTCGCATCCAACTTGGTGATGACGCTGCCGATCAGAGGGCCTTTCGAAATTTCGAGACGCTTAAGAGCGCTTCTAACCGCGCCGCCGCGCGCCAATCCGCTTCCCATCACGAAAATTGTCGCCTCGGACGCGTTCGACAACAATAAAGCATCGGCTATGCCAAGCACCGGCGGTCCGTCGATGATTACGAGATCGAACACTTCGAGACTTCCCGAGAGCAGCCACATCAGATGCGGGCTGCCGAGCAGATCGGCGGCGTTCGGCGGCAGGGGGCCAGACGAGAGGAAGGCCATGTTCGGATCCGCCGTTTTCTGAATGGCGTCCGGTGGCGCACATGCACCGGCCAAACACGAGCTCAGTCCAACCGAGTTGTCCGCTTCGAGATATCTATGGAGCGATGGATTGCGCATATCGGCGTCAATAAGAAGAACCTTCAGACCGAGCCGCGCGAAGTGCTGCGTTATCGCGATCGAGCTGACGGACTTCCCTTCTTTCGCCCCCGCGCTCGTTACGAAGAGCGTTTTGGGCATGCCGCGCGACGTCGTGAATTGCAGCGAGGTGCACAGCGAGCGATAGGCTTCGGCGACCGGAGACCTGACGTCGAGTAGCGCATCCGTTACTCCGATGCCGGCTTTGACAAGGGGGATGATGCCAAGCGTCGCCAGTCCTCCGACACGCTCGGCTTCTTCGACAGAATCGATAACATCGTCGAAATTCTCAATGACCAAAGCCAGCGCGATGCTTCCTCCGAAGCCGAGAAACAGTGCGAGCAGCATGGATTTGAAAAGCTGCGGCGACGATGGCGATCCTGGCAGATTTGCAGCATCGACAACGAAGATGTTGTTGCTTCCAACTCCCCCGGCCACGTCGACTTCTTTATATCGCTGTAAAAGTCCGTTGTAGAGATCCCTGTTGGTGTCCACCTCCCTCTTCAAGATGTTGTACTCGATGGATCGCTTCTGAAAGTCGAGCACATCGGTCCGGAGTTTCGCGACGCGCGCCGCGATTTCTCTTTCTTGGCCGAGCGAGGATTCGTAGCTATTTTTCAGCGACGCGCGGATCGTCTTCACCTCGGCGTTGAGTTGCCGGTCCACTTCCGCAATCTTGTTTTTAATCTGAACCATCGCCGGGTAATTAGGCTTGAACGTCTGGAGCCGTTCCTGATACTCCGTCACGAGATCGTTGCGCTTGGCGCGCAATCCATCGACGGCGCCGCTCGCGAGAAATTGCGGAAAGTTCAGCGCATCGGATTTTTCCACCTGCCTCCAGAGCTGCTCATTCTTAATCCGTTCGCGCGAAATGTTGCCGAGCGCGGCGCTGGAATTTGCGAGATCCGTTTCGACCATCGAGGAACTTGAGCCGATGGAAACGATTTGTTCTTTTTCCGCGAAGGCCAGCAACGTCTTTTCGGACTGTTCCAACCGCAATTTTAGCTGCTTTAACTGGTCCTCGAGAAACGCCTTGGCGTAGGCATTCGCCTCGAAGCGCTTATCGAGATTGGATGCAATAAAGGCGTTCGCATAGGCGGCCGCGATTTTCTGACTGCGCGCCGGGTTCGGATCGGAGTAGACGATGTCCACAAGCCGCGAGCCGGGCACGGGCCGCACAGTGACGTTCTGCTGCACGATGCCGGCCGCGATATCCATAAGCTCTCTCTGGCTCTTCGGCGGGCCCGACTGGGCGGGCTGAAGGAAGCTCACAATCGCGTTCAGGAATGAGAATGAACGCTGGACAAAGAAGTCCTTATCTTCGGCCAGACGCGCCATTTGCGCCACTCTCTCAGACAGGCTCCGACTGAGAAGCAGCTCATATTGCGTTCTCAAGAAGTCGGCGTCCGCTCCCTCGACGGGCGTAATGTTGCCGCCTTCGACAATCTTCGCGACGCTCCGATCAATTTGAAGACGGATTTTGGATGTGTAGAGCGGCGTCATCATAAACGTTCGCACAGTGCCAAGAGAAAGCACGGCCATGGTGACGGCGAAAATCAACCCCTTGCGTCTGCGCAACAGCCGGATCGCCGCCCTTACCGTGGCGGCGAAGTGGGAACCGTTGGGTGACGGCTGATCCAGCGCTCGACCGCCGTACATCTCATATGCGTCATTCGGCTCGAGTGCCCGGATATCGGCATGCGTGAGGGGCGTACTATTTGCGTCACTGGCAGAGGTCATGGCCCTCATCATCATTGGATGCGCAGAGCGCGGCGATCGCACCGCTTACAGGAACGGAACAAAAAAGTTGGTGACCGGGAGAACTTTCAGCAACGCCTGATAGGATTCCTTCATCGCCGAGCTGCTGACGACGACGACATCGCCTTCGACGATTTGTGGATCCTTGGCTCTTCCGGAGCGAATTTCTCCGACGTCGAATTTTGCGGCGGACCTCGTGCCGTTCGAATTGCGGAATATCGCGACCGACGCGTCGGCAGTATCGGTGAAGCCGTCGGCGGTCGCGATGACCTGCAGCAGTGTCGTCGGTCCCCGGAGCGGATATACGCCCGGCTTTTTTACCGAGCCGTCTACGGTGACGCGCTGGCTGTTGTATTCCTTGATGTAGACATTCACCTGGGGCGACTGAAGGTAGTCACGGCCGAGCCGTTTCGTCAGGTCGCGCTCTACGTCTCGCGGTGTCTTTCCGACTGCCTGGATTTCTCCGGCGAGCGGAAGGTTGATTGTGCCATTGGCTGCAACCTGAACCGTTTTGGAAAGTTCGGGCACCTGAAAAACCGAAACCTCGACGACGTCCATCGGTCCGATTTTGTAGCCAGCATTGGCCGGGTTCGACATCGACGTCAGCTCCGCGGCTTGCCGAGATTCGGTTTCGCCTAGAGCAATCGCGGGATGAGATGACCCTATAGCCGCCTCACTTTTATTCGTGACTGAAGCGGTGCCCGTGAGATGCGAGCCTTCGTCCAGAGAAGCGCCGCAGCCCCCAACCATCAGCCCGAGCATGAACGCGGAAAGCAACGCTGCGCGAGCCGGCTTCCTGTCGTTTACGGTTTCAGCACGGTCAGGCGCTTTTCTGTATGGCATTCGATCTTTGGGCCAATGGCAAAGTAAGATTTGATGGGGACTGGTTGGCGAGAATGGCGCGGGGGCGCGCCATAACCAAGTTGTTCGCTTCGTCTTCGCCGACGCGCGCCGCGGCAGCGTCGCGCCCTCTCTTCAGGTCGGGTGCGCGGCGGTTCATGTTGTGAGCGTCGGTTGCGAGAAGATGCACGATGCCGTCGTCGAGAAGCCTGTCCGACCAATATTTTGCAGGCCGGCCGAACTTTCCGAGTAGCGACCCCGACGTCAGCTGCAGCCAAACGCCGGTCTGGACCCAACGTTCAATCAATTTGTATTGGTCTTCGATCCAGGGAAGGCGCTCGGGATGCGATAGAATTGGAACATAGCCCGCGACGATCAGCTCGAAGAATATTTTGTTAAGCGGCTCGGGGCGGACATGCATCGGCAGTTCAACCAACACATAGCGGCTATCGGCGAGCGTGAGGATTTCTCCGCTTCTCAGCCTCGACACGAAGTCCATAGAGAGATGGGCATCGGAACCGCTGAACAGATTCAGTCGTAATCCGGATCGGGCGAGGGCCGATCGCAGCTCCTCGGTCGCCGCGCGAATTTGTGGTCCTGTGTTATGATAAAGCCCTGGCAGAATATGCGGTGTGCACACGACCGCCTCTACTCCGTCATCGATCAGGGCGGCGGCCATTTTGAGGGATATTTCGAGACCGGCCGCGCCATCATCGATACCCGGAAGGATGTGGCAATGAAGATCGATCAAACGCCGCCCCCGCACCCGGAATTAGTTCTTTCGTGCTACTTCTTCTTTCAGCTATCGGCATTTCGCCGGTCTGTGTCAAGGCTCGGAATCGGTCTGCTGTGTGGCCGTGTCATCCTTACATCATTGGCGTTCTAACCGGCTTTCCCCCAGGGCGACCAGCCGAAGCGCTTTCTTTTAGAGACGACGCATTGTAGTTCTATGGTGTTAGTTTTGTTTCCCGAGGCAACACATGATGCTATCGCGCGCTGGCTTATCGGCGGCTTCGCTTCTGGTGACGATTTCCATGGCGCAGGCGGCGAGCGTGACCTTGATCCGAGGAGAGGCGCTCGTCAGTCGAGGCGACGGCTACGAGGCGCTGAAGGGACCCGCAAACGTCGATGCGGGCGACATTGTCGTCCCCTCGCCCGGAAGCTCGGTGAAGGTCACGTTCTCGAATGGCTGTGCCGTGTTCCTTGGAGGCGGCATGGTATTCAGCGTGCCGAAGGTTCCACCATGCGGTGGCCCGGCCACGCTTGCCAGCAACGGCCCGCCATCAGCGGAAGCCACGCTCCCTGAGGATTGGACCGCAGTGACGCAAACGACGGCCTTCAACGCGACGCAGCCTAATTTCGCGCCCTACCTCCTCGGCGCGGCGGCGATCGGGGGCATCACTGCTGCCGTTGCCGGTCTTGGTGGCGGCGGCGATGACAGTCCGGCAAGTCCGTAGCGACTCTCCGGAATGCCATCGCAATGACTTCATATTGTGATCGATGATTTCAAACGCTGAGATTTTCGGCTCGAGATCTTTGCTGCTCGGCGGCACTCCCCAACGCTTTGCGTGGCGGGAGATCGTTTCCGAGCACGGGCTGGCGTGTCTTACGGGAGGCGTTCTAGCCGCGTCGATTGCGCTCGGCGGAGCGACGCGTAACGGATATCCCGGAGATGTCCTGCTTCAATTTCTTGCCATCATCCTTCTGATCGCAGCGCTTCGCGACATCGTCCTCTCCGGTTCGGTTCGTCATTTCAAATGGCCCCTGATCTTTTTGGGCTCGCTCGCACTCGTGCCGATGGTCCAGCTTCTTCCTTTGCCTGCGGAGCTGTGGTCTCGCCTGCCCGGACGCGCGATCATTTTGCAAACTTATGCTCTCATCGGTCAGCCTCGTCCCGCGTTTCCACTCTCCTTAACACCGTCCGCGACTTACCTTAGCGGCTTGGCATTACTCCCTCCCGCGGCTGTGTTTCTAGGAACTTTGACGCTCGGCTACGCGCATAGACGAAGCGTCAGCTTTGTCCTTATCGCAATGGGAATCGTCAGCGTTCTTCTCGGTCTGTTGCAACTGGCTCAGGGGCCGAACAGCGCGCTGCGGTTTTACGAGATCACCAACAAGACCGAGGCGGTGGGCTTTTTCGCCAATAGGAACCACTTCGCGGCACTCCTCTATGTCGCGACACTCTTCGTCGCCGCCCATCTTATCGACGCGATAGGAATCATGGGGCAAAGAACACCGCGACGTAGAGCAGACGCGAACGTGGCCGTACCTCTGCTGACGTGGCTAACGGCGCTTTTGATGCTGACCGCCGCTCAGCTGATGGCCCGATCTCGGGCCGGACTTGTTCTGACTGACTTGGCCTTGGCCGCTACAATCGCCGTCGGCATGACCGATCGGCGAATCGCAACTTCGAACCCCGGCTTCGGTCGATTGATCGTGGGAACTGCTGCTGGAATTATTCTCCTTCTTCTGCCGCTTGCGCTCTACCGCATTCTCGACCGGTTCGGAGCCGATCCTTTCGCGGATGCGCGCATCAGCTTCGCACGCAAGACGATCTCCGCCGCTCTTCAATACATGCCGTTCGGTTCTGGCCTCGGATCGTTCGTTCCCGTTTATCAGCTCTACGAAAAGACTTCGGATCTGGGTCTCACTTACGCAAATCATGCTCACAACGATATTCTCGAGGTCTGGCTGGAGACTGGAATATTCGGCATCGCGCTGATGGGGGTGTTCGGCGTGTGGATAGTCCGGCGCACCAATTCGCTGTGGAACGATGGTTCGGGCGTGATCCACGGCATCGACCTTGGGCTTGCGCGTGCAGCCTCGGTGGCCGTGTTCTTGCTGCTCGCGCATTCGTTCGTCGATTATCCGCTTCGCACGACGGCGATGATGACTGTTGCGGCTGTGGCGCTCGCGTTCCTGATCAAGCCCGCAAAATTACTCGGGAGACAGAACCTGCGCCATGGCACGCGCCGGCGCCCGCGTAACAGTTCGCAACAAGGCTCGCCGCCTGCTCATGATCCATTGCCGGGTGGCAGCAACGACGGCTCGAGCCAATTGCCGAGCGCGCGCGAAGTCTGGGTGCCCCGGGGTGAGTGGCCCGAAGCGTGGCGACCCGTAGCAGCTCCGAGTCGCCCCCGAATTCCGGCCCAACCGGACGATGCCACGACATTCGCTGAACACCTCGAACGGGATCGAGCCGGCTAATTCGCGGCTCCAGCGGTCAGCCATCCGCAATTAAGGCTATAATAACTCTTTAGGACTACTTCTAAAGGCGCGGAACAACGGGGGAGAGGCATTCAAATCCCGCGCCTATCCGCAGATTCCTGGGGAAGCCGATGCAGCCTCTTTCGCCGATGACCAGAGCGTTGTGGGCCGCTGGCGTTGCTGCTGCATTGGGAGCGTCCCTTTTCGTCGCGACCACGATCTCGTCCGATAATTTCGTCGCGTTTCTGCCCGCGCACGCCGTTCTGTTGATAGCGCTCATCCTTTCATCCGACGCCAAATTGCGCTTTGTGATAGTCGGGTTCGCAGCGCTCACCTCCATGATGATCAGTAGCACGCTTGGGGGATCTCTGATCGCCGCTGCGGCCTTTGCCGCCGCCAACACGGGAGAGCTGTTGATCGCTGCCCTTCTTTTCGAGAGACATCGCCGCCCGTCCGATACGAAGACCGCATTCGCGTCCGCGAAAGATCCGAAGATGGAGTGGGGGCCACAATATTCCGCCGATCGCGATTGCTTAACCGGCCTCACAAGCAGGGCCCTCCTCATCGAGCTCGTCGGCGCCGCCAAATCCAGGAGCGACGAAGTTGCGCTCCTGTTCATCGATCTCGATAATTTCAAATCCGTCAACGACACCTTCGGACATAATGTTGGCGACCACCTGCTCAAAACCGTTGCGGGGCGATTGCGCTGTAGCGTGAAAGCTACCGACATTGTCGCCCGTCTCGGCGATGACGAATTCGCCGTGCTGTTGGACAGGGGCACACAGCCTGCAGCAGCCGAGATCGTCGCCAAGCGAATTTCGGATCTATTGAATGCGCCGACGACGGTTGGCGATCATGACATTCGTGTCGGCGCGAGCATCGGCGTTGCATGCTGGCAGCCCGACACGAGTTCGGCTTCAGAACTCTTCAGGCGCGCGGATGCGGCGCTTTACAGCTCGAAGTCGACGGGACGCGGGAATTACAAATTTTTCGAACCCGGCATGGACCGGCGACTGCAACAGCGGCAAGAACTCGAACAAGAACTTCGAAAAGCCGTCGCCGATCGCAGCTTCGACGTGCACTATCAGCCGATCGTGCGGCTCGCGACGAACGAAGTGATTGGGCTCGAAGCCCTCATCCGCTGGAGTCATGCCAAGCGCGGGATGATATCACCCGCCGAATTCATTCCGATCGCGGAGGAGCTTGGCCTGATTGCGCCGATCGGCGACTGGGTTCTTCGACGGGCATGCCACGACGCGGCCAGGTGGCCAGATCATATAAAAATATCCGTGAACTTTTCGCGAGCCCAGTTCGAATGTTCGCACGTCGTGGATCGACTGAAGTCGGCCCTGTCCGAAACCGGTCTTGCGCCCAATCGGCTGCAGCTTGAAATAACCGAGACGACAATCATGTCAGACTTTGCCAAGGCCAACGCGCTGCTCGGAGAACTTCGCGAACTCGGCATCGAGACCGCCATGGACGATTTCGGAACCGGCTATTCGTCATTGAGCTGCCTTCGAAACTGCTCTTTCGACAGGCTGAAGATCGATCGATCGTTCATCAACGACCTGACGACGAGCCTGGAAGCGAGATTGGTTCTTTCGACCATCGTCAAACTGGCGAGGATGCTCGGGATGCACACGACCGCCGAGGGCGTCGAAACGATAGAGCAGTACGATATCGTGAAGGCCGAGGGATGCTCCGAGATCCAAGGCTATTACTTCAGCGCTGCGAAATCCGCGTCCGAGGTATCAGCCTATTTCGAAACCGGTGGGAACGGCATCGCAGCAGCATCCGGCATCAAGCCTGCGAGCTTTGCTCAATCGCGATCATGACATTCCCGATCGTCGCGGCGAGCGCATAGCCCTTATTAACTAGTCTTCACGGCGCTCCATTCGTTGCAATTTAAAGTGGAATTGCCGTGGCGCTGATTAAGGGTGTTCATTTCCCGATTGCAACAATGCGCCGCTAGCCTTGGCGACCAGTGTTCGCTAATCCCTGCTCGTCGATCCGGGAGGGATGATTCCTATTCGCTAGTCATCAGCGATTTCCGGATGCCATTGGTACGGGACCGCGATGAAATCTTCCACCTCGAGCGAACCGCCCGTCTACGTCGTCCTCGTCGACAGCCGAGGTGTGATTATGGACGTGAACGCTAAAGCCGGAACGCAAGAGGGCAATCACAAAGTTGCCCTCGCCCGGTACCCAGTCGGCGACTCCTATTTCGATCACTGTGATGACGATAAGCATCGCTCCGAAATTCAATCGCTTCTCAAACGGAAGCGCAGCCTCATCTCATTCGTCGTACCTTCGCGGCCGAAGCAGAAGCAATGGTTCGTCGTCATCGGCGTTCCGGTCAGCCCGGACGTCGGCAGCGGCGCCGTTCTCATGCATGTCGATATCGCGGCGTGGGTGCCCGATGCGAAAGAAGCCGACACTCATCCCAAGGAGCCGAAGACTCCGGTGACGCTCAATCCCGGTCTTATCCAGGACACCATCACGCGGGCTCTCTTTCAACAATTCGGCCCCGGTTTTGGCGAGGCGCCGGCGACCCCAATGCTGCATCCTGACGTCGACTCCTTGAGTCCGAGACAGCGCGAAGTTTTGATGCTGCTCGGGGCTGGCAAGAGCAATGCCGAAATCGCCGAGGAAATTTCCTGCTCGTTGAATACGGTCAAGCGGCACGTGACGGCCGTATTGCAAAAGCTGCGTTTGCCTAACAGAACGCGGGCTGCAATGCTTGCAAATCAACTGAATATCCGCGTCAAGGATTAGCTCCGGCATCACGCCTGCAGACTCATTTTCGCCCTGACGTCGAAGGGCGGCTTTGCTGTGGTCCTCCGCTTCTTCCGTGCAGACGACAGCACCGTTTCGATAATGTCGGGCATTCGCGGTTCGCTTATCAGATGGACGATCGTTCTCGCAAAGGAAGCATCATCTTCGGAACGATCAGTTGGCGGCGACACGATGGACATTCGTATCCGCGGCGCCGTCGCTCGCGTCGCGGCAAACTTGGCCGCGAGAAACGCCGTCGCGATGGGTATCGCGGCAGCACTGGATGCTGGCGCTATACACAGAAAGTGCAGATCCCCGTCGATATAAGGAAGCACGGCGTCAAGGCAATGAAGCAGACGGCGTGTCTCCAGTTCGATCGCTTTTTCCGTCGTCATCCTCTGGCGCTTCGATGCAGCGATCTCGAGGACAACCACATCCAGCCGTTCGAACTGGGCGAATGCGATTTGAAAGAACTCGCTCACAGACTTCGGGCGATCCAAATCTATCGGTTGGCAGTAGACGCCATCGCGGCCATCGATTTTTGCGTCGAGCATTTCGAACTGGGCAGCCGAAGCGCCGAGAGCCAGCCTACCGCCCTGCTCCAGAACCAGTTCGTTTAACGGCTCGTCGTAACGGGCTTTGGCGGACGGAATCACTATGACTTTTCCCGTCAGCTCCCGAGCCGCCTCGTCATCATCTTGCTTCAGGAGCATGGCCGAACCCCGGCAACTTCCAATTGCATCATATAAAAACTAAGTCCATTAATGGATAATGGCAATCATGGGTTGTGCCTAGCGGGTGAGAGAGCCAGCATCCGAGAGGCGTTATTTGCTTTCCTTGAGATAGCCCGCATAGGCGTCCGGGAAACCGCGCGTCGAGAACGTGAAGTCGAGCGCCTGCTTCGACGTGTTTTGGACGACGGCGGATATTTTTGGGGCCTTCCGTATCTGCTCAAGCAGTGGCTCGGTTAGATCGAAGGACGCGAAACATCCCGTGCGTTGGCATGCGGTATAGAAGACGGCGAACGAATTCTCCTTCTCAAGACCCACGACGACGCCTGCCGGCAGCGATACGCCAACGGGCAGCCGGAAAGCCCCTTTGAGTTTGCCGGCCTGATCCCTGTGTATCGTCAGTACGCCGACCGGCTTCTTGAGTTTGTCGCTAACGAGCGTCTGTGACATCACGCAAGATTTGTGACCCTTCACAGGGGGCGTGCATGCCAAGACCCAGTCGCCGATGATCTTTCGCGTTGCCGGGTCGCCCGCAGCCTCGACAGTGGGCGGAACTTCCGCGGCATTCGCAATACCGAACGCGGCCATCGACGCAGCCCAGGCAGCGAAAAGCGACGCGTATTTTTTCATCCGAATATCTCCAGTTGAAGACAGCACACTTTGAAGACCGCAGACTTTGAAAACTGGATACTTTGACAACTGGATTCTGGGCCGCCGCCTTGCGGCACCAGAACCCCGCTGTGCGACCGAAGAACGATAGGGAGCCGTTCGTCCTTCGGCCTCACTTCACCAATCGACCCTGACGCCGAGGCTTCCGCCGTATCCGACGAAATCATCCTTTCCGAATTGCACGTTGCCCTTGGCAAAGGCGCTGAGCCCATTGCCGGTAAGGCTGAACATGTTGACACCGCCGGTGACTTCACCGAGGGCGCCGGAGAGGTTGTCCGTTGCCTCGAGCACGTAATCGCCGCTCGTCACGTCCGCCGTGTTGTTACCGAGGAATTCGTAGATGGCGCCAACACCGATGAACGGTTCATACTTTGCTTGCTCCTTCGCAATCGTCGTTCCGACGCGCACACCGAGACGACCGCGCAAACTGTCTCCGCTCGAGAAATTCACGGACGTATCGTAGATTTTCATGGAGTCGATGTTCGCGCTAACGTACGAGAGCGTGAAGCCAGGCTCGATAAACGCGTTGTTATACGTCGATCGATATCCGGCATCGATAACGCCGCCGACGGCGGTCACGCTCGCGTGCTCGTTCGTAGATTGGACGCCTGAGTATTTGACGTTTCCAAGGTTGGCCATGAACTGACCATCGATGAACCAACCGCCTTGCAGGTAGGTCACGTACGCACCCACGGCGCCGCTCTGGAAATCGGCGCTGTTTGCGGAGCCGTCAAAATTGAGCTGCGACCTCAGATAGCCACCCATTATGCCCGCCATCCAGATTCCATTTCCACCTTCAGTCGTGCGGATAACGTCGTAGCCCGCGATCACGCCGCCACCATCCAGCTGCGAATTGACCGAATGCCTCTCGACGGTGTTCATCAGCGTAAATGAGTGGTCCGTCGATCGCGATTCCGAAGATCCCAGAACCTTCGCCCAAGCGCCAGACGCCGGCTTTGCGCATCCCGCGGTCGAATCCTTGAGGCTGACTGGCGCACACGTCGTATTTAATGCCGTGCGCAAATCCGCCGTTCGGTCGAGCCACGCGCCCGACGCGTTGTGCCAGATGGATTGAGCTGCGGACGTCAGACTTGGGAGTTCGAAGAACGAATGGCTCGGGCTGCTGGCAAGAACCCATTCGTTCTCGCCATTAAGATAGAGATCGTACTGGAACATTCCCGTATCGATCGGGCCGTTGGCCAGGTAGAAACTGCCTTGCGGTAGAGATCCCGTGGCATTCACGACATCAATACCAGTCGGATTGTAGGCGCCAAACCCGGCTTTGACATTGTTGACATAGATCGCCGTGGAGCCCGTCACATCGCCGTTGATGATGAGCGTATCCGAGCTCGAGCTTGATGGGCCGGCAAGGAAGGCATCGACCTTCAATGCGCTCTCGCCATCAACTCCGTGGAATGTCAGCGTACCCCCATCAGTTGGAACGAGCGTAAAGGTATCGCCCGTATATCCGTCCTGAAGATCGATCGTCCCGGTTACACCGACGCCGCCGTTGTTGAAGAATTCGACGCCTGCGAGAACGGTGTTGTCGTTGTAGGACGGCGAGTCGGGATCAGTTGTATAAATCGTTCCCGTGTTGTTGAAGGCATCCGCCAATCCGCCGCCGAGATCGCTGGTGCCGGTAAAGTGCCAGCTATCGTTGCTGGTGTTGTTGAAAGTGTTCGCTGCCTCCGTACTGCCTGCATTCGACAGATCGATGCGCCCGATCATCGTGCCAGCATTGTTTATGGTGACAGCGCCGCCGCTCGCATCAACAATAAGATCCGACGTCGACTCGCGAGAAGTGCGAATGAGGCCGCCGGCATAGTTGTTGATTGTCGCCCCATCTTCGCTCGATAGCTCGATCGTCGCATCGTATCCACCGGAGCTTTGGATCAAGCCCGATGAATTGATCGTTGCAGAATTCGCATTGATCACAACCGCACCTTCTCGGCCTTTGATCGCGCCGTCACCGTTGTCGATGGTGACATCTCCATCAGCTTCGACATCGATGCCGGTTCCGCGGCGGCCCTGGATGGTGCCTCCGCCGTTGTCGACGGTTACATCGCCGTCAACGTGCCGGATTTTGATGCCGTCTTCGCGGCCCTTGATCGACCCGCTCTCATTGTAGATTCCGACGTCATCATCGACGTTGCTGATGTTGATGCCGTCGCCCCGCTCACCGCGAATTCTGCCGCCGTAGCTGTTGGCGATGATTACATAGTCATCGACATTGCTGATATTTACGCCGTCGTCATGGCCAGTAATCTTGCCGCTGAAGCGATTGTCGATGCCGACGTTGTCATCCACATTGCTGATATTGATGCCGTCTCCTCGCTCGCCAACAATCCTGCCGCCGTAGCTGTTGACGATGATTACATCCTCGCCGACATCGCGGATATTGACGCCGTCGCCCCGTTCGCCAGTGATCCTGCCGCCAAAGCCATTGGAGATGGTTACATCTTCGTCGACATTGCGGATCTTCACGCCATCGTCATGGCCGGCAATCCTGCCACCGAAGCGATTGTCGATGCTGACATCATCATCCACATTGCGGATGTCGATACCGTCGTCATGTTCGCCCGTGATCCTGCCGCCAAACCGGTTGTCGATCTTCACATCATCATCGGTATTCTCAATGTGGATACCATCGTCATGTCCGGCGATCTTTCCGCCGAAGCGGTTTTCGATGCGGACGTCACCGTCCGTATCCTCAATGCGGATGCCGTCACCTCGCCGGCCCGTAATTTTTCCGCCGAAGCTGTTTGATATTTTAACGTCATCGTCCACGTCTTCGATCTGGATGCCGTTGTCGCGCCCGGTGATCCTTCCGCCAAAGCGGTTGTCGATGCTGACGTCGTCTTCGACGTTTCTAATGTCGATGCCGTCGTCATGTTCGCCCGTTATTCTGCCGCCGAAGCGGTTGTCGATCGTGACACGGTCGTCTGTATTCCGGATGTGGACGCCATCATCTTCCCCGGTGATCTTGCCCCGGTGCGCATTGTTTATGGTGACGTGTCCGTCGATGTCGCTGGCGCGAATGCCGTCGCCGTCGTAGCCGGTGATGCGGCCGCCATAGCGGTTATCGATGCGAAAGTCGTCGCCAACCTGGGAAATAGTGATGCCGTTGTCGCCTCCGGTGATCGTGCCGTGGATGTTGTGGATTTTGACGTCGTCGCGAACGCGGCTGATATCGATGCCGTCGTCATGGCGTCCCGTGATCTCGCCGCCGAAGCTGTTGTTGATTGTGACGTCGTCGCGAACGTCACGTACGCGAATGCCATCATCGCGTCCGGTGATTTTGCCATCCCAGTTGTAAATGGCGACGTCGCCGCGAACCCTTGAGATATCAACGCCATCGTCGTGACGGCCCGTGATCTTGCCATCGTCGTTATAGATCGTGACGTCACCACGGACTCTCGAAATCTTGACGCCGCTGTCGTCGCCGGAGATTTTGCCGCCGGATTCATTGTCGATCGTCACGTCATCGCGGACGTGGCTGATATCGATACCATCGCCTCGCTTGCCGGTTATCTGACCGCCGTGGCTATTCGAGATCGTCACGTCGTCGCCAAGGTCCCGAATCTGAATGCCATTGTCGCGACCCGTTATCCGGCCACCGAAGTCGTTCTGGATGCGCACATCGTCGTTGACTTCCCTTATGTCGATGCCGTCGTCATGCTTGCCGGTTATGCTGCCGCCAAAGCGATTATCGATGGTGATACGATCGTCGACGTCTCTGATGTGTACGCCGTCGTCATGGCCGGAGACGCGGCCGCCGAAGCGGTTATCAATCTCGACCCTGCCCTCGGCGTCGTCGATGTAGATCCCGTCGTCCCCATGGCCGATGATTTTGCCCTTGAAGCTGTTATCTATCGAGATTTTGCCGCCGACATCGGTGATCCTCACACCCTCTTCGGAGCCCTCGATCCTGGCGTCGTCCCAACCCCAACCGAAACGGTTCTTCACCGACACGTTGCCGCTGATGTTGTCGATCCATACGCCCGGCCCCTCGACATTGGAGATGTAATCGCGGTCATTGTTGACCTTGGCTTTATTCTGGTCGTGAATATAGACGCCGCCGCTCGGGTCCGCGGCCACTGCTCCGCTGCCGACCATCAAGCTCAGCGCCAACGCGGAGATGAAGCAGGGCGGAGGTGCGAACAGCTGAAAATGACGTCGCTTCGGCAGCCATCGTCCAATCCCGGATTGCCCGTCGTTGCGATTTCGGCCGAGGCTGTGGAGCGCTGATGCGCGCTTACGGTCCATGCAATAAGTCCCCTGAATGTTAGGACGCAGCACACGCAACATCGCGTTCGGAAAAGCGGACGCCTTCCGTTCGAATTGGCGGCGCGGTGAATGACACCGCGAATCGCGAGTTGTAGTTATTAGGTACTATATGAGTAGTAGTCATAAAAGGTGCCCGCGCACCGGAACCTCGTTTCGATTCACATAAATCTGTGCGCTGACCGGTTATTCTGGGAACCGTGGCCTAATCACCTCAGCCGTAGTCGCCGCATTGACGAACGTGTCGGCACGCAGGGATTAGAGAGCGGTTTTTGACGAGAGCCTAGCGCCACACCCTGCGCCGATTACGGAGCAGCAGCGGCGATCATCAACATCAACATAGCCATCTGGGAATCAAGCGATCGCGCGCTACGGGCCACGCGGATCGAGCGGACCGAAGTTGGAGTCGCCTCCGAGCCTCTGAACGGCATCGGCTACATTGGCTTCGAGTGAAGCCGATGATTTGTTCGCCTCGTAAGGCGCTATCGATCGATGATGACTCGGGAGCTCTGCGCTCTGTTCCACCGGATGCTGATATCTGATTGCGCAAGGCTCCGTTGGCAGCGAGACCAATGCGGCGCGCCACTCCTCGAGCTCGGAACAAAAGCGCTGGACGTCGAATTCCAGCCTGCTGCGATGTTCGATCGCGTATTCAGACGCGCCCGCCTGATGCTTAGATGCTGCAGCTCGCCGCAATGCCGGTTGACGGCGAGGCTGGTCGTTCGCACGGCTTTTCGGGCTGTCTGGGGCGTTTTTTGGCGTTGACTCGTCCCCGCGCGGGTTTCGTCGCGATGCGTGGCGACGGACACCGTCGGCTATGTTGCCCGTCATCTCGACAATGCCGGCACTTACGCGGGCGACGGAAGAAAGAGAACTTTTCATCTTTTCATTTATCATCGCGAAGGCTGGCCGCATTGCTCATGAAAGGACGGACCTCGCGGGAGGGCTTGCGAGACCGCACGCTCCGCGCCCGCGCTACATCTGCCGAAGCGGCTGATGAAAATCGTAGCGCGCCAGCTCCTCCGAGTTTTGACGATAGTCGCGGTCTTCGGCAGCCTTGATGGTGTGACGACTGATGACCTGCGATAACTCCTGGATAGTCCGCTTGCGCGCCGCACCGGTTACGGCGAGCACGGTCAAGATCTCCTGGATCAATTGCTCCTCGACAGCTGCATCCTGCCGGTAGGCTTCAAGGACGGCCTCAAGTTCTGGTCGCATAGTCTTCTCCTCGAATCGAGAGTATTAACCTTAATTAACTAGTCCTTTGGGTGAAATGCAACGTTTCGTCGTGCCGGGCATTGTCCAAAGTTGTGGAATGGATCGCGCGCGTCGGTTTTTCGGAACTGTCGTAACGATCTGATAATTCTTAGATAGTACTTTGTAACCACTTTGAATCGCGTTCAGAGCAGGCCGTGTTGTGGGTTACCTCTCCCGGCACGCTCTGACAGTTCGACGATGGTTGGGGGCGGATGCCGCAATGGCTTTGTCACAGAATTTTTTGCGCAGACGGGATCCGAGGCAGCGGGTCAGCTTTACTGCGATCCTGGAGTGCCGGGGCGTCAGTCAGAACGTGAGGGTCGTCGATTTTTCCGCTACCGGTCTCCGCGTCGATGGAATTCAGGGTCTTGCGACCGGCGACCCCATTCAGATCTCTTTCTCTCCCGACATAGTTCTCACCGGCGAGATCGCGTGGTGCGTGTGGCACAAGGCGGGGATCAAACTGGTATCCGCCCTCGACGAGGCACACCCGGCGTACCTCTTCCTGTCAGACCAGGCCTCCGCCATCGAGCAACTGCGCATTCGAGCCATCGCAGCTATCGCCAAGGAGCGAGCGGGCAGCACCGGTCATTCCGGCTCCGGATCGCTCTAAGCCTGGACGCGCGTGACAGTCTCGCGCATGGTTCCCGGTCTAAATCTCAAAAATGCGCTCGGCGGCTCCGCTTTTCGGCGAGATCTCCGTTTGAACGTGTTTGCCCGGAGAACTCGATGGCGACGAATCAATGGCCTTCGCTTTCCGACCTGATCGATGACGGCGAGACCCCAGCGGACGGGCTTCACGGCAACGTCGCGGCATTCGATGCCGCTGCGGCCTCGGCTACAGAACTGCTTCTCGAAGGGTTGCAGGTGGCTCGCACCGGCGAGCTCGATGCCGCCGCAGAGCTCTTCGCCAAGGCGATCGTGAAAGAGCCCGACGCGGCTGAAGCGTACGAAGCGCTGGCAACTGTTCTCATCCCCATGGGCCAGCTCGAGTTCGCGGCGAGAGCCAAAGGAAAAGCCATCAGCCTCGGCTACAATTCCGCATCGTCGTGGGAGATGCTGGGCGACATATTCATCAATCTCGGCCAGTTCGACGAGGCTGCGGAAGCTTACACCACGGCCCTCGGTATTGAGCCGAGCGCACTGGAGTTGCATAGCAAGCTCCAGTCCGCCGTTTCGCAACGGTCGGCTCCTCTCACGTCCGCGTCCGTCGCGCCGCCAGCTGTTCAACCCGCTGCGCTGCCCGATGCAGACTTGTTTGGGCTGGAGTTCCTCAGCAACGACCTCATCCCTCCAGCATGGCGCCAGGTCACCATCGTGACGATCACGCCTGAGGGCAATCCGCACTCGGCTGCGTTCGACGATCTTACGCTCGGCTTCGAGAGCGCATTCAAATCGCTCGGCGTCGACGTTCAGCGCAAAACCAATGCGCTCGGAAACTCCGGCATCAATCTGCTGCTCGGCGCTCATCTCATTGGCACGCAAGAACTTGCGGACCGAATTCCGTCGAACACGGTGATCATCAATCTCGAGCAGGTCACTGGATTCGATGTGCGCTCGCGACCCGTCTATTTGAGCCTTTTGAGCCGGCTCGCGGTTTGGGATTACAGCGTGCGCAATATCGAGGCGTTGCGCCGCCTTACGGGCAACAGGTACGTCCGCCATTTCAGCATCGGCTACACGCCGGAGATGACACGCGATCTGCCGCCATCCGAGCAGACGACTGACGTCCTCTTCTACGGCAGCACCAATCCGCGCCGCCAAGCGATCCTTGCGGGACTGATGGGAGCCGGGCTCAACGTCAAGCATCTCTTCAGCGTTTACGGCGAGGCGCGAGATCGAGCGATTGCGGAAGCGAAAGTCGTTCTGAACGTGCACTTCTACGAAGACAGCATCCACGAGATCGTCAGGACCTCGTATCTTCTCGCAAACCGGAAAGCGGTCGTGTCGGAGTGCGGCCCTCGCACGGAGATCGACGAGGACATCAGAAGCGCAATGCTGGCCGTGCCCTACGACGATATCGTCAGGAGCTGCGTAGCGCTCGTGCGCGATGAGCCGCGCCGTCAGGAACTCGAGCGACGGGGCTTCGAGGTGTTCACGAAACGTGATCAAGCGAGAATATTGCGCGAGACGATTGCCGCGACGGAAATGCCAAATTTCGGCTAGCCGCGCAGTCGCGGCGTTCAGCCGTATTAAGCGGCGTTACGCAATTTGCTGCTCAAGGGCCTGAGCTTCGACCAGCGCCCATCAAGCTCGGCGATGTCGGCCTGATGCTGGGCACCGAAACCGTTCTTGACGTCGAAGCTATCGCGCCGGTGCGAAATCTGAAGCTTGCGTGCCTTGAATGCATTCGACCACGGACTGAACCCGTACCACCTGATCGATCCGAGTTCGCGGCTGCCGTTACATTGGCTGGGCAAATGCGAACCGTGACGGCCGGGTGTGTAGGCGCCGATCGCGTAGCGATGATAGAGCCTGCTTCGGGTCGGAAATGTCAGTCCCGGTATGGCGAGAGCGGCGAAGTCGATCTCGTCCTCCCAAATGCCTGTTGCCTTTTGTTCGACCAGGGACCGCAACGGATCGGGCGGATTGTTCGGGTCGGTATCGACCATCACGGCACCCGGCAGGCGCACGCCGGTCAAGTCGTGCTGAGTGATCAGGCGCTCCATCTTCTCCAATCCTGGAGCGACGAAAAACTCGGTGGTGTTGAGCGCGAGTTTCCAGGCGTCCGGAAAGCGCTGCTCATGCTTCATCACTTCGAAATCGCACAGAAGCGCTGCAAACGTGGCGTTTTCGGAGGAGACGATTTCCCAGTGGGGCACGAGCTCGCGGCAGATCGCAACGGAGTCGTCCGTCGAATGATAATCGATCAGGACGCCGTGATCGAATATCTCGCGATGATGGCGAAGCCACCAGGGCAACAGATACGCTTCGTTGAAGAAGTGCGAGATGACGACTCGCTTGGCCATTGCAGCCTCACCCGATCTCAACAAGCTTCGGAAAATAGATCACGAATTTCGGCGAAGCGCTGCCGCTGTGCCGCCTGATCTTCGCCATCAGCTCATCGGCGAAGTTCCAGGCGCCGATGAGAAACGTCGTGTCGTGGGCGATGTCAGCCGCTGCGCTGAATGGCTCGATCGCATGCGGCGTGCCCGGGATGGTCAGCCCGACCTTCAAGGAGGCTTCGTCGAGATAGACGTCCGGAACAATGCCTGCAGCGCGAACGAACGTCAGGGCCTTCGCGGCGACGCCGACGAGCGCAATTTTTCGGCCCGCAGCCCGATGCTTTTTCACGACGGCTGCGGCGGCGCTCATTGCGGTCTTCGCGCCGTCGGCGAATGTTGCGTATGCGTTCAAGACCTCGGGGCCTCCAAGGTCGCGGGACAGCGAGGGTGGCGTCGGCGACGGCCACGCGACGGAAAAGGGTTTGCTGCCATCAAAAGCAAACGGCGCGACGTGGTCTTCCGATCGCCGGAGGAACGACAAGAGGCTTGTGCCGTGCACCGAGGTGAGCTGCGAAGCTTCGACGCGCAAGCCGTTGTTTTCAGCGAGGCGCGCCATCGAAGCGACGGTGTAGAACGAGTAATGCTCGTGATAGACGGTATCGAACTCGCCGTTGGCGATCATCAATGCCTGGCTGGTCTGGATTATCGCGACGCCGCCCGGCGCCAGGCATTCGCGCACGCCGCGCATGAACGTCGCCGGGTCCGGCGTGTGCGCCGCGACGTTCATCGCGACGATGATGTCGAACTGCCCCTCCGGCCGGGCGTCGGGGAAAAAGCCGGTGACGACTTTCCTGCCGGCCGCGGCAGCGATCTTGTTGAGGTTTTCCGCGGGATCGACGCCGACAGCGTCGAAGCCTCGTGCTTCCAGGCACCCCAGAAGGCTGCCGTCGTTCGAAGCGATTTCCAGAACACGCGCGCCGGGCCTACTCGCGCGCAGCAATGTGTCTGCGAACCACTCGAAGTAAGCCTTGAGCGTTCCGCTCGTACCGCTCGCATAGAGGTAATGCTTGAAGAGCTTGGCCGGATCGACGAAGTGGGTCAGCTGCCCATGCGTGCAGGTTCGGCAGATCGCGAAACCCAGAGGAAAGGCTTCGTACGGCTCGTCAGGCTCTGAGAGAAGAAGGTTGGCCGCCGGCTGGATGTCCAATTCCAGCAATGGCTTCGCTTCGCCGCCGCAAACGATGCACGTGCGCTGTAGTTCGCAATCTGCGGTCATGATGCTGCTTGTAGCTCGGGGTGATAGGCCTCGCGGAAGCGCTCACAGCGTTCGGCGATGCTGATGGGTCGCGGCGCGCCGCACAGCGACTGGATCTTTTGGCAGTTCATCTGGAAGGAGTAAGTCAGCGCGTTGCCGTGGTCGACGACCGGCACACCGTGGAACGCTGCGATACTATCCGCCAGCTGACCGATGCTGACGTTGAGCGAACCCGTGTTGAGAATCGGCGGCAGATCATTGCGGAGCTCGACAATCCTCAGGACGTAATGCGCGAGGTCTTCGAGGAAAAGAATATTGCGATAAGATCTGCGATTGCGCACTTGAACGCAGCCGTCTCGCATCGCTGCGATGTTCATCGCGTTGAAGATCAGCTCCGGCCGCAGCAATGCACTCATCCCGCAGACCGTTCCGAGGCGCAGGCCAGTTATCGCGTTCGCGAAACAGCGGGCGAGCGCATCCATCGAAACCTTCGAGCAGTCATAGGGGTTGACCGGGTCGAGCCTCGTCTCGGATTCGTCAAGCGAGGGCGGCGCGATGCCGTTCTCCGACATCATCACCGAATAGACGCTCGCGGTGCTGGCGTAGATCAAACGCGCATTGAGCGGCTTGCGGCGCGCAAAATGGAGAAGGTCGAGGCAGTTGTTGGCGAGCGCGCCGTCGGGATCGCTCAGCGACATCGGAACGCTCGAATGTCCGGCGAACCAAAGGATGACCGAAAAATCCGCTAGATCCGCGATGGTCAGTTCCTGGTACCGGCAGCGCATCGCGTTCGGGACGCCTGCGAGGCGGTCGACGTTCTGATCGCACACCGAGACGTCATGTCCGGCCTGCACCAGGGCCGGTAACAGGTAGGACCCGACGTAGCCATGTCCGACGAGAAGAATTTTCATGGCCATCCCCGAGTCATGTGCACAGTAGCTGATCTGTTCCAGGTTCGCCTTGCGCGTGCCTTGTGACGATTGCCGGACTGATCATTTGGCCGGTGGCGCCTCCTTTTCCCGGCGTCGTACGGGTGCCGTGCCCGCCCCGACCAGCTCCAGAAGCGCCAATTCGGCTTGGCTGACGTAGCGCTGCTTATGTTGCAAAACGTGGAAGGAGCGGCGCGGCAAGGGAAAATCCGGCGAAACGAGCCTGCCCGCAAGCAGCGCCGATTCCACGACCAGATTTGAAAGGGCCGCCGCTCCGACGCCGGCTTCGACGGCGGCACACACTGCCTCGTTCGACGGCAACTCCAGAGCAACATCGAGATCGGCCAGGGACAGCGACAACGCCCTGAGCGCACGTTCGAATTCGGTTCTCGTTCCCGAACCCTGCTCGCGCAAAACCCACTTGATCGACATGATATCGGAGCGGTCAAGAACAGGCTTCGCGGCAAGAGCGTGAGCCGGCCCCACAACAATGATGAGCCTGTCGCCTTCGATGCTGCGCACCGAGAGGTTAGGATTGTCGATTGCGCCTTCGATGAAGCCGATGTCTGCCGCGCCGTCATGGGTCGCGGTTGCGACTTGTTGCGTGTTGCCCGCGCTGAGCTTCAACTTGATGTCGGGATAACGCTGATGAAACGTCGCGAGAAAGGGCGGAAGCCAATAGTTGATGATGGTCTGGCTGGCAAAGATCGACAGCGTGCCACGCTTCATTCCGGCCAGATCCTGCAGCGCCTTTTCAGCCGTCGCAGCGCGCGCAAGAACGCCTCGCGCTTCATTGAGAAATATGCGACCGGCGTCCGTCAACTCGATGCGGCGGCCAACCCGATCGAACAGTTTCACCGCATAGCGCTCTTCGAGCGCGGCGATTGCGGAACTCGCCGCCGACTGCGTGATGTTGATTTCCTGGGCTGCTTGCGTCACATGCTGGCGCTCGGCGACGGCAACAAAGATGCGCAATTGCTCGAGCGTCATGTGGTCCTCTTCACGGTCAAGTCGCGAGTTTAATCAGAGCCAGGCTAAAGCCCGCAATGAATAGCGACGATAGAGCGCCCAGCAAAAGCGGCTTGAGGCCCTTGGCCTTGAGTTTCGCGATGTCCGTCTCGAGGCCCATTGCCGCCAGCGATATCGACAGCAGGAAGGTCGTTGACGGAACGATCGCGGCCTTAAGTTCGGATGGAATGACGACCACGCTGTTCAACGCTACGAGGGCGATGAAACCTAATAGAAACCATGGCATCGGCGCATTTCGCGCGGCCGCCGCCGTCCCTGGGTGTCGCTGGCGCCGCGCTGCGAGAAGGCCGAGGCCGATCACCATCGGTGCGAGCAGCATGACACGACTGAGTTTGGCGATGGCTCCAAACTCGCCGGACGACTGGCCATCTTGAAATGAAGCCGCGACGACTTGAGCGATCTCGTGAATTGAGGCGCCGGCCCATAAGCCGAATGCATGTGGACCGAGGTTCAGCAGACCCGGCAGGAGCGGATAAGCAAACATCGCGATCGACCCGAAGATCGTCACGCAAGCGACGGCGTACGCCACGTCTTCGTCGTGACCTGTGGTGACGGTATTTGTTGCGATGATGGCGGACGCACCGCAGATCGACGTTCCGGCTGCGATGAGTTGAGTGAGCTTGCGATCAACGCCAATCATGCGCCCTAACCAGGTTGTGAACGTGAACGTCGCCAACAACGTCGCAACAATGATTGTAAATCCGTGCGAGCCGACCTCTGCGATCTGCTGTGCCGTCAACTGAAAGCCGAGCAGGATGATCGCGAAGCGGAGGATGCGGCGAAGCGAGAACGCGACACCGTCCTTGGCCTGCGGGGGCGTGCCCACGATATTGTGAAAAGCCATGCCAATGACGATCGCGAGGATCATCGGGCTGAAGGTCGCGACGCCCGGGATTTCGCGAAGGGCAAAGGCCGCGCAGGCGATCGCCGTTGTCAGAAAGAGCCCCGGCCAGATGCCTCGCCCAAATGTCGCACGCACGTGCTTCGCTGGCGAGGAGCGCGGAATGACTGTTGCGATTGGAGGCATGAAATTCTCCGGCTAAGCTCTGCCGCAGCATGCCTTCCGTCTCAACATCATTCCAACGCAAAATCTTTCTCAATTCAATCGATTTTACTTATCGATCCCTGCAAGAGCTGCGTTTTCGCGGAGCCTTCTAGAGCAGCGGCAGGCTTCAAGCGTGCGCGTTATGCGTAGCCGGGGTGCTGCTGCCCGCGGTGCAGCCTGCGCCCAGGCCACACGGGGCATCGCTGCTGACTTCGAATTGAAGGGTTGCGTGACGGATCTCAAATTGGTCGTGGAGCATTTTAGCCGCCATTTCGATGAAAGCGTCGCCCGGGTGCCCGTCCGGCATGACGAGGTGGCACGTCAACGCCGTTTCCGTCGTGCTCATCGGCCAGATGTGGAGATCGTGGATGCTTACGACTCCGGGCAGCTGCTGCAGCCGGTTCTGCACGTCCGCAGCATCGATATTCCCCGGCACTCCGTGCATCGCGAGCCGCATAGAATCCTGCAGCAGTCCCCACGTGCTCCAGACGATCACTGCAGCGATGATGAGACTGACGATGGGGTCCACCCAGTACCATCCCGTCAGCAATACGGTGATACCAGCGATTACAACGCCGAGCGAGACGGCTGCGTCTGCCATCATGTGCAGATAGGCGCCGCGGATATTGACGTCCCGTTCGCCGCCTGACGCAAATAGCCAAGCAGTGAAGCCGTTGACCAGGACACCGGCGAATGCCACGACGATCATCATGCCGCCGGCTACGGGCGCGGGCTCGATCAACCGTTGAACGGCTTCGAGCACGATGGCGCCCACGGCGACGAGCAGCAGAACCGCGTTGGCAAGCGCCGCCAAAATCGTCGAAGATCCGAAGCCATAGGTGAAGCTCAGGGTCGGCCGGCGCTTTACGAGGACGCTTGCGCCCCAAGCCATCAGAAGACCAAGCACGTCTCCGAAGTTGTGACCTGCGTCCGCGACGAGCGCCATCGAGTTGGCAAAGAAGCCGGCAATCGCCTCGATGAGGACAAAGCCGATGTTGAGGCCCGCACCCAGCGCAAACGCGAAACCGAAATCCTTCGGCGCATGGCTATGGCCGTGAGATCCGCTCCCGTGATTGTGACCGGCGTGGTCGTGGCCGTCATCGTGTCCGTCATGCCGGTCGCTTCGTCGGTCTTCTCGTGGGTCTGGGGCTTCGCTCATGATCCGCCGCTCGCGAGAGGAATTGCAGGGCAACGTAACGCCTACGCTGCCCGATAAATGGGAATTTCGGCTGACAACGCAATCCGAGAACGCCTGGGTCCCCGAGTCCGATCCAATCGTTTCAGTCTGCTAGCGTTTATCGATGCCGCTTATGCGCTCGAGAAGTCGTGGACGATGGGGAGCCGGCACGGGGTTATCCGCATTCTTGTCGGCTTCGCCGGCCGGTAACGGCGGGGGCCGGTCGGCTCTCTCGGGGGCCGCATCGCCAGGTCCGCCAGCACCATTGCCGTTCAAGGCGCGCAGGTACGATCCTTGGCGTTGATCGGGGCGCTGATCAGGGCGCTGATCAGGGCGTTGGTCGGGCGCTTCTGTGCCATCGCCGTTCGACGGCTTGCCGGCAACATTATCCGAGGGTCGCGGTCCGCGAGGCGCTGAAATGCGTTCGGCGAGCGACGGCCTTGCCGGGTTTGACCTATCGGATGGCGTTTCGACAACCGTCTCGGGAGTTATCCGGCGCAGCTCTTCGTGGAAGCGGAGGGCTTGGCGCGACAGGCGCTCCTGCCCCGAGGCGATTTCGGCGCGAAGTTCCGTAATGACGCGGCGCTGGTTTTCGAGTTCGGCCTGCAGAGCGCTGAAGTCGGCCTTCTCCATCATACCGGCGGCCGGCGCATCCTTCTCTTCGTAGACCTTGAGTGCGGCCCGGAGCTTCGCCATTTCGGTCGACTTGGTATCAACGGCTGCCTGAAGATCGGCAACGCGATCCTCCAGCGCCATCCGCTCGGCGTCGTCGCCGCCGATGCTCGACTTCAGCGAGGTTAGCTCGGCTTCCGTCCTGGCGAGCGCGAGCAGAAGCCTCTTGATCTCTGCATTCTGTTCGTCGCGATCGGGAGACGTTTGAGCGACGGCGGCCGCGCCTTTCAAGCGTTCGATCAGTGCTGCCTGTTCGCGCGTCTTCTCCCGCATCGCCTCGAGCTCTGTGCGAAGAGCAACGTTGCTATCGGCACTCGCGCCTGCAGCGGCGCCACGATTGCGAATGGCTCGCGTTTCGAGCGTCGTACGCAGCTGCGCCAGCTCTCTCTCGCGTTGCTTATTGAGTTGCAATGCCTCCTCGAGCGCCGCAGCCTGCTTGGCGCTCGTTGCAGACAACGTCTTGATTTCGCGATCGCGCGTTGCAAGCAGCTTTCGTGTTTCGGCGAGACGCTGCTCGACTTTCGGGAGCCTATCGAGGATCGCCTGTTCGAGAACGCGGCGGGCATTTTCGTGCTCCTCGACGCTCATCTTCTGGTCGGCGATCGCCTCGGACAATTCCTGGATCTTCGCGTCGCGCCGGTTGACCTCGACCCGCTGGCGGGCAGCGGAAAGGCCGGCTTCCTCGAGCTTGGATTCGAGGCGGTGCAATTCCATCGCGAAGTCAGCGCGCAAGCGGTCCTTGTCGGCGCGAATTTCGGCTTCGGTGAGCGGGAGCGTCCGCTTCAATGCTTCGGAGGTAAAGCGTTCGACGCGGCGGCGGTACGCAGGCAAAAGCACAACCACGATCAGGGCCGCGATTAGAAAGCCCAACATCACGAGCATCGCGGCGGAAAGGGTTATCAAGAAAACTCGCCCTGCAATGAAAAGCTTCGCGGCCCCCGCCGACAGCAACGTTCCCAGACCGGCAGAGAAACCCCCTTTTGGGTCTCACTGCAATATCGAACCAGCACTGAGCCGACCACCGGCATCAGAAGGGGTTCCAGGTCGGACTCCTTGTATACTTCAAATAACCCACGTTGGCACCCAGTCGGAGGCCTACCCCCGCCCTAATCGGCGCTAACGAGACATGACCTGACTTCTGAAACTGCACGCTCACGCCGCCTACGAGATAAGCCGAACCCTCAACGCCGCCGAAACGATCAAATATGTCGTTCGGATCGCGGAGGTTGTAGACGAGCGTCATGACTTTAGATCCGTCGGCGCCGAAATCATAGCCGACAGAAGGGCCTTGCCAGTAGACCCTAAAGGAACCGGCATCCTTCGTGTAGAGAGTTCCCTCTCCGTAGGCCAGACCGGCGACGAACGCTCCGGCCGCGTCCTGTCCCAGAATGTAACCATTTGGCCGGCCAGCCTTCTGGAAGGCCCATTCGATTGCCGACGCCAGGCCGCCGCTGATTTTTCCGAAGAAGCTGTTCCCTGCGCGGATGATTTCATCTTCCGAGTACGAACTTCTGTCGGACGGGGGCGGACCGGACTCATAGCGTTCATCCCTGCCCGCGCCTTGCGGCGGCGGAGCGTAAGGGGTGCCGTAGCCGCCCGGATCGCCACCCTGGTCCCCACCTGGGTTGCGGGGACCATTGTAGGGGCCATAGGGATCGCCGCCTGGGGCGCCGCGCGGCGGAGGGGCGTAGCTATTGTCAGGGGGCGGCGGAGATGAGCGGTACGTGTCGACGCCGCTTTGGCCGGTGTAGGTGTCGGCGGGCGGCCTATAGGCGTCGTCTTGCGCCCCGGCGCTCGAGCCACCAACAATCAGGCAGGCCATCAGACTGAAGATCGATGCACATGCCGCATTCCTGGCCACATTCCTGGCCGCACCTTTAGTTCGCGCTATTCTGTCGAAGCCGCGGCGCCGCATCGGCGTGACCCCTCACTTGTTCTTTTTCGCAACACGTTTTTTGGCAGGACCGGGTTTTGACAAGATCTGGCCCGGTCATCGCACGCGATGCGTGCACCCTCCACAAGACCGAGCGTGCGCCCGAATCCTATTCTACAGATTCGCCGCTATGTGTTGCTAAAGTATGGCCGGTTCGCGTTGCCTATGCCCTCGGCGCTGCCAATTCGGTCTCGCCGCCGCTCCAAAGCGGCTGGCGTCCCCAGGCGATGAAATAGGGATTGCGGTAGCTACGTTCGAAATGCCCGTACGTCAGTAGCGATCCGTCCAATTTCGTGACCGTTCCTCCGGCGCCCTCGAGTATGGCTTGGCCGGCGGCGGTATCCCATTCGTATGTTTCGCCAAACCGCGCGTAGAGGTCGCCTTCGGCGGCAGCGATGAGGCAGAATTTCATCGACGATCCGAGCGGTCTCGTGTCCTGAACCTTGAGAGTTGCCAAGAGCCCAGCGCTCGCACTTCCAACGCCCCGGCTATTGAACGCTACGAGCGCTGCCGGATCAGGGGTACGTGTGACGAGGCGCTTGAACTGCATTGCTGCAAACGGCAGTTCGTCTTTTTGAGAAAGCTTGGCTTCGTAAGCGAAGCCGTCCGACCTCGTCACGAAAAGGCGCTCGGACGGTGGCAGATAGATCAAACCAAACCGCGTCTTACTGTCCTCGACCAACCCGATGTTGATGGAAAACTCCGGCTTGCCGCGGATGAACAGCCGCGTTCCGTCGAGCGCGTCGACGAGGAAAAAACGCTTCGCGTATTCGCATTTGGCGCCGGCCGCGATCTGCTCCTCCGCAACGACGGGCACATCCGGCGCAACCGCCGCCAACGCCGCCAGCAGAATGTCCTCGGCCTCACGATCGGCAGCCGTTACGGGCGACCTGTCGGCCTTTTGCTCGAACTTCACGCCGTTCGTGAAGTGCGCCATCTCTAGGCGCCCCGCCTCACGGACAGCCGGAAGCAAGGCTGCGATCAGTGCATCGTGATCGTTGACGTCGATTGGCGACATCTTGAAGCAAACCCCATTCGAATCAGTTGGCGCGGAGCGAGCCCGCGATTACGAATACGCTTGACCGCGCCCCAGCTCTTACCGTGGCGCGTAAGACTCATGTCTTCCATGAAAATCCGGGCCTGGACGGCCCACCGGCCGCGAGACTTGGCAACCGTCGTTCGGCGCATGTATCAGAGCATGGGGCATTATCGCAAGCCGCCTCCGCCGGTTCGCGTCGCGCTGTCGCGCTTGAGCTGCGGCACACTCTCGATCGAGAGAATCTCAGAAAAGGGTCACTAATGAACCAGCGCGTTCCGCCGACCGATCTCGAACTCGCGGCAATGATCTCGAGCAAGATCTGTCACGACATCATCAATCCGGTCGGCGCTATCTTCAACGGACTGGAAATCCTCGACGAGGAGGACGACGAACAAGCGAAGAGCTATGCGCTGAACGTCATCCGGAACGTCACGGAACAGGCCTCCGCGCGATTGGAATTTGCCCGTTTTGCATTCGGCGCCGCCGGATCGGCCGGCAGCATGATCGACCTGACGACCGCCGAGAAAATTTCTCGCGGCTTCGTCGCCATCACGCAGGGCAAGCACAAGCTGATATGGCGTGGCGCGCCGGGTCTCGTCGCCAAAGACAAGGTGAAGCTTCTTCTCAACCTCATCGCTTCGGCTGTCACGGCATTGCCGCGCGGCGGAGAGATCGACGTTTCCATCGGCGGCTCGTTCGAGCAACCGACGTTCCTGATCAGGTGCAAGGGCACAGCTGCACGGCCGCCTCAGTATCTAACCGACTTCGTCGCCGGCAAGCCGCTTGCGCTCGATGCCATCACGATCCAGGCGTACTACACGTGGCGCATCGCGCCGTCGGCTGGCATGAGGCTCGAGATTCTGAAGGACGGCGCTGATATTCTTCTCGTCGCGAAACCAGCGAGCTGAGGTTGACCGGGACGGCTTGAGCCAGAAGCGATCGGGCCTCCTGATCGCGGCTGCCTTTCCGCTATACATCTTAAGAGCACGTTAGTATTTTACGTGCACTTTTCAGAACATCGTTTGCTCTGGTCGCCTTGCTGTCGGTTGGTGCAGCACTCTGCTTGCGAGACGCCCTCGATATGCTTCACTGCTTCATCATCGATGATTCCGAGATCGTCCGGAAATACACCCGGCTTATTTTCGAGAGCTTAGGCTTTCGCGTCAGCGAGGCGGACAGCCCGATCGCCGCGATAGAGCGGCTGGGCTCGGAAGCGCCGGATTATATCCTACTCGATTGGCGCATGCCGGGCTCGAACAGCATCGAGTTCCTTGGGAAACTCCGCGCGCTGCAGCTGAGCGTTCGGCCCTACATCATTTATCTGGTCACCGAAAACGATCCGCTCGAAATCCAGCGGGCGCTCACGCACGGCGCCGATAATTTCCTGTTGAAGCCGTACAACCGGCAGATCGTCGAAATGAAGCTTCAAGAAATTCGAACCGCCGCTTGATCAAACGGCGGTTCGCGAAACAAGCCCGAACTTCAATTGGCTGTTGGCTTTACTGAGCTCCGTCGCCGTCTGTTGGCGGCAGAGGAGTCGGATAGCCTGCGTCGTCGGCATCCGCCTTGGCCGGAGCCGCAGCCGGGGCATCTGCCGGCGCTTTCTGCGCTTTGTGCTTAGCGGGCTTCGCCGGAATATCGGGTAACGATCCCGTCTCGACCTTCGAGACGTTGTGGATCGGCTTCACGACAGCGTCAGACGACGCGTCGGCGGCTGCGCTGGCGTCGGGCGCCGGCGCTGCTGCTTCCTTCTTCTCCTCAGGCTTCTTCGCCTTGTGGGCAAGGACAGATTTCGGATCGGGCACCGGCAGAGCGGCCGTCTTGTGGGTTGGCGCAACGCTGTCCGTGTGGGCCGTTGCTTCCTTCGTTACGCTCTTTTTCGCCGGTTTCGCATCGGCCGGCGTGACGTCGGACGCGGTTTTCTTCTCCGGTTCAGCAGCAACGTCGTCGGCTGAGGATTGTTCGGAACCGGGGAGCGACGAGCCACCCCAGCACACCGTCGCTTCCGCGGTGCAGGTGTGCTCATCGAAAACGATGAAATTCAGAAACAGCTCGCAAGACACGGTCTTCTTGCCGGTACGGAAATCGCTGACTCCGCGCTCAGTCATTTTCGATTGAATGAGCTTGTCGAGCAGATCCTTGGCGTCTTTGGTCGGGCCGTCTTTGCCGTAGTCGTTGACCGTGAAGCCGTAACGCTTGCACTCCGCATTTGCCGAAACGGCTGTTGCAACGGCGAAGGTCGCGGCCAATGTGAATGCGGAAACAAGTTTGACCGAGAAGCGCATAACGTTAGTTCTCCCTCAAAGCCCCACCTTGAGATCAGGCTGCCTTTCTATTGTCAGCACAATGGCAAGACGAGGGCGAGTGGCGCATCGGCACCAGTTGACAGGTTTGTCGCCGGAAGAAGGAAAAACCCACAGCATCACGGCCGCCGGTGTGACCAGGCGGCCATTATGCTCAGCAATACCAATGGCCTATGGCTAGTGCATGTAGGGCGAGTTGCCGCCCCAGATGCTGCCCACGCCCGAGTCGAAGAAGAAGCTGTTGTCGAAGGGGCCAGCTATCGTCTGCTCGCGGAATGACGGCGGACCGACGTGGCGCTTCCTGCCGCGGTTGGTGCCGTAGGTGTTGATCGAGTCTGCCTTGTCGTAGGAGTAGCCGCCGCGCTTGTGGCGAATTGCATATCCATCCGACGAAGACTGGCCATCCGCAGCGATTGCGGGAGCGGCTATGCCGAAAAGCAAAGCACTGGCGAAGATGGCCGAAAGAATCCTGATTTTCATCGCTGTAGCCTCTCTGCGCCGTTCAATATCGAGCAATTCTATAACCCATAGATACTGAAATTATCATTGCACGAGCCGAAGAAATGGTCGCGCGCCACAATTGCGCGCAAGGCTGTAACTTCTCGACAACGGATCTGTGAGTTTGGTGACCGTCGCGAAGCGAGGCTTGGCGATTTATTCGCCGGGTGTGGTACGATTCCCACTGTGGGAGCGCCAAAGGGCGCGCGGCTTCTCCGATGCGGAAAACCGCACGGCTTTCGCTGTTGTCCCATTGGCCTCGTGGAGACAGCGCATGGAATATCTTCCACTGATCATCCAGCTCCTCAGCGGTGCTCTCGGCGGCAATGCCACCGGTGCTCTGATGAAGAATCTGAGCCTTGGAACGCTCGGCAACGCCATTGCGGGTATCGTCGGCGGCGGCATCGGCGGGCAAATTCTCGAGCAAGTCTTCCATACAGCAGTCGCTGGCGGCGCCATGGATCCAACTGCCATCATTACCCAAATTGTGGGATCCGGCGTCAGCGGCGGCATTCTGACGGCGATCGTCGGCGCTCTTCGCAACGCCATGGCGAAGTAACGTTCAGGCAGCAAAAAACTCGCCGGCACGGCGGCCGGCGAGTCGCAATTTTCGAGGCTCGTCTCAGAAAGACTCAGCTCAGAACGAATGGCGGTTCAGCCGCAAGCCTTCTGTCGTGCGGTGCAGTGCGGCAAGCCGACCGACGACGTATCGCACTTGACCCTTACGGCGCCACGCGCGGTCCAGCCGTGGTTTTCAATCGAGTGCTTCAGCGCCTGGCCAGCCATGAACTTCGCGAGATCTTCCGTCACCATGACGGACTCGCCGCCAGCGAGAACGCAGCCGGCGTATGCCGAGCTCGAAGCCATTCCAACCGTGGCCGCAAACGCGATGAGCCCCGTACGAATAAGTGTCTTCATGTCTTTAGTCTCCCTGGACCGGTGCGTAATACCGGCATCCGAAATCTCGCCGACGAGCGCATATGATGTTGCGCATCTGACGAGCCGCTCCCCATCCCGGATATTCGGCCGTCGTCACACCTTTGTTCAAAGCCTCGGTTTCGAAGCTCTCAATGCGGAACAGACCAAATGCTTCGAAGCGCGTCTCCGAATCGTTCGGACTGACCGTACGCATCATAGCGCCAATGCACGCGCAACGCTGTTCCCCAACTGCGGCAAGCGACCAGCAAATCGCGAATGCGTAAGACTCGTCGTACGTCAAAGCGACGCGGAATTCGCTTGAGCTTGCCGTCGGGAATGCTCAAGCCAACACTTACCCGGCGTCGCGACCGAAGCCGAGACGCGAGCAAGTCAGTCTTCAAAGAACTTCAGCCTGCTCTTTGGAGATCGACGGCTTTCGGACCTTTGCCGCGTTTATCGGGCTCGGTCTCAAATGAAATTCGCATCCCCTCGTTGAGTTCACCAATTCCGGATCGCTCAACTGCGGTCACATGCACAAAAACGTCATTGCCCCCTGCATCCGGCTTGATGAAGCCGTAGCCCTTCTGGGAATTATAAAATTTAACAGTACCTGTCTGGCGCATACATCGTCTCCTGGCGGCCCGGCATTCGATGCAAGCTTGATCCAAGCTTCGCATGGACACCGCGGCGAGCCTCGGAGCCGAATGATCCCAAGCGCCTGCTGCCGGATCGCACTAACTCGCGCCGGACCCGTAGAACGCATCGGGAGCTACCGTGCCGCTGCCCGCCTTAGCGTGCGGCAATTTATCCTGTAAATACGGGCTCCTTGCAAGGTGAAATGCTGCACAGCAACTATATGACGGTTATTGAACGGCGCACCGTAGCTCGAAGTTCGAGCCGGAACCCTCCGCCAACAGATCTTTCAGAACCGGCAAAATCGCTTCGAGCTCTTCTCTGAGCCGGTACGGCGGATTGATCACGAGAACGCCGGACGCAGTCAGGCCAAGTCCCGCAAAAGACTTCGAGACTGCCAGTCGGACGTCGAGAAATTTGAGCCCGTCCCGCGAGGTGGCAGTCGCCACGAAGCGGTCCGCTGCCGCTTCATCCTTGAGCGGATACCAGATCGCGTAGGTGCCCGACGCAAAGCGCGTCATGGCCTCGCCGACGGCCGTCGCCAGGTCCGCAAATTCGCTTCTCGCCTCGAAGGGCGGATCGATCAGCACGAGCCCGCGCCGTTCTTTCGGCGGCAGCAGCGACTTCACGGCGTGGCGGGCATCGATGTTGAGAACCGTGGTCGCCTTGAAGCGACGCAACTCCTCCTTGAGCCTCGCAAAATCCGCGACGTTCAATTCGTTCGCGATCAGCACGTCGTCGGCACGCATAAGGTGCCGGGCGATCAGGGGGCTTCCCGGATAATAGCGAAGCTCATCGCCGTTGATCGCGCGGATGCATTCGAGATAGGGCGCCACCAATTCCGCAACGGCCGGTGGGAACTCGGCGTCGATGAGGCGGGCGATGCCGTCGCGCCATTCGCCCGTCTTGCTCGCTTCCGTTCCTGCGAGATCGTAGCGCCCGGAGCCTGCATGCGTGTCGATCACGCGAAACGGCCGTGGCTTCTGCTTCATGTACGTCAGGATGCGCGTCAGGACGATGTGCTTCAGGACGTCGGCGAAATTTCCGGCGTGATAGTCATGGTGGTAATTCATGGTGCAGCGATCGAGTTCGGTGTGAGCGACAGACCGCAATGGCGCGGGCCGACTGCGTCAGGCTTTCTGTTCCCATCGCCCGGTTTCAGACTGCTGCCAATACGTGACGGCGCAGCCTGCAGCTTTGGCGGCCTTCCATTGGGCACGTGCGATGGCGACGGAATCCGGATCATGTCCATCGAAAACGTAGACAAAGCGTTCGGCTCCCTTGAACTCGCTCGCTTCGGCGCCATCGACGAGGAAGCGTACACCCGCGCCGTTCGGCGTCTCGTCGGTCAACGTCAGATAGACCGGCTGTTCGCTCGCATGACCGATGCGCGCCGTGCCGTGCGGCAAAAAACTGTCGTCGGTGTAGGTCCACAGCGCCTGGTCGAGCGCCTCCAACCGTTCCTCGTTGCCGACCTGGACGACGGCACGCCAGCCGCGCGCGAGCGTCTTCTCGAGGAGGCTCGGTAGAACGCGGTCGAGCGTTTGCTGCTCAAGATGGTAGAAAAAGACGTCCATCCCGCTTGCATGGCGCACTGGGCGCCGGAACGCAACAATTTGCGGGCAGGTCTTGAACCGAGGCGCGGAGCACCCATCTAACGCTGTCCGGAGCGGCGCCAGTTCAATCGGCTGACGCCCGTGCGGGCGGTGAGCATGCGGCCTATGCCGTTCGCTCCCGCCCGCTGCGATCTTCTTTCAGATTTTATTTCTTGAGATATTTCGCGGGGACTTCGCCCGCGTCGATCAGGGCCGTCACGCAGTTATGCGTCAGGCCTTTTCTGTTGCTTTCAATGCACCGCCGCAATTCGACACTTTCAGGCGAATATTGAGCGCAGAAATTCTGATAGTCTCCCGCGCAAGCCTGTCTGACTTTCGCGGTGTAGGCAGCAGCAGCCACGCCGGCGAAAAGTGCAGTGCCAGCTGCCAAAACAACTGACATCAGCGCCGCATCAAACTTTCTCATTCGTCGATCCTCGAAGTTTCGTGGTTGGCATCCTCTACGCAAACGCATCCGATTCGAAAATTAACTTTTTTCGACTCTGCGAGCACGAGGTTTTGCTCGCACGGCATCAATTTGCCGGACGGATGTTGCGCAGATCTGTCTACCGCTTCTCGGGAGCGAAGGGGTTCTCGCTCTTGCGGAGATGGAAGCGAACGGGAACACCGGGAAGATCGAACGTCTCTCGCAGAGAGTTCGTCAGGTACTTCACGTATGACTGCGGCAATGCTTCCGCGCGCTGCGAGAAGGCGACGAACGTCGGTGGACGCGTCGACAGCTGCGTGACGTAGCGGATCTTGATGCGCCGCCCATGCACCGCCGGCGGCGAGTGGCGGCTCAGCGCCCCTTCGAGCCAGCGATTGAGATGCGCCGTCGAAACACGGCGATTCCAGGTTTCGTATGTTTTGGCGATCGCCGACATCAGATGATCGAGGCCGCTCTCGGAACGTGCCGAGATCGCGATAAGCGGAACTCCTGGAACCTGAGCCAGGCTTTCGGCGACACGGGCCTTCAGCTCGCGCAACGTCTTCTGTTTTTCGGGAACGAGATCCCATTTGTTGATCGCAACGACGAGCGCGCGTCCTTCCTCGACGACGCGGTGGCCGATCGTCAGATCCTGATGCTCGAAGGGCCTCTCGGCGTCGATCAGGAGCACGACGACCTCGGCAAACCGGATGGAGCGGACCGCGTCGCTTGCCGACAGCTTCTCTGCCGTTTCGGTGATCTTGGCTTTGCGGCGAAGCCCCGCCGTATCGAAGAGCCGGATCGCCTGACCTTTGTATTCGAAATCGCTCGAGACGCTGTCGCGGGTCAGCCCGGGTTCGGGGCCCGTGATCATCCGGTCTTCGCCGAGAAGCGCGTTCACCAGTGTCGACTTCCCGGCGTTCGGGCGGCCGACGATCGCGACGCGAATGCGCTTTTCGCGCTCCGGCTCTTGCGCCGGCTTCTCGTCCGCCACTGCGGCGTCGCCTCGGCGTCTTCTCGCTGTTGTTGGTGCCGCCTTCAGTCCGAGCGCCGCCAGAACATCGTCCGAGAGATCTGCGATGCCTTCACCGTGCTCAGCCGAGATTGCAATCGGCGAGCCGAGGCCCAGCGAAAACGCATCGAGCACGCCATCGGTGCCTTTGTGGCCTTCGGCTTTGTTCGCGACGAGGACGACGGGCTTTCCCGACTGGCGGGCGATACGGGCAAATTCCTTGTCGGAGCCGGTAACGCCGGCGCGCGCGTCGATAACGAAAAGGATGAGATCAGCCGTGGCGATTGCCTGCTCGGACTGTTTGCGCATGCGGTCTGCAATCGAACCGCGCTGCGCCTCTTCGAGGCCCGCAGTGTCGACGAGGCGAATTTCGGTTCCGAAGATGTCAGCGACGCCATCGCGGCGGTCGCGCGTCAAGCCCGGCAGATCGGAAACGAGCGCGGCGCGCGTTCCAGTCAGGCGGTTGAACAGGGTCGACTTGCCAACGTTGGGACGGCCTACGATTGCAACGACGGGAGTTTGAGCGGGGCGATTCAAAAGGGAGCCAAAAAGAAACTGATTGCTGGGGGGGCGCTGCCTTTCCGCACGCGAGCGGAGAGCCAACGCTGATCTCCTAGCCCAATTCTCAGTTCAGGGCGATGAGTTTTGCCGAATCGGTCAAAACGAACATGCGACCCTGGGCCACGATCGGCGGAATATAGACCGTATCGCCGACGCTCATCTGGCCGCCGACCTTACCGGTTGCGGCGTCAACGCTCACGATATCGCCCTTACTCGACACCAGCCAGAGGGTTCCCGCGGCCATTACTGGGCCAGCATAGCTCTTTGCCGCGGGGAGCTGCGTCGTCCAGCGCGTTTTTCCATCCTTGCGGGTCAGCGCCATGAGACGCCCTCCCGTATCGACGACGTAAACCGCGTCGCCGACGACACAGGGCGGCTCGGAACCGGGAATGTTCGCAGACCACTGCCGGTCGCCTGTTTTGGCGTGAGTGGCGATCATTCGTCCGGCGTGGCCGATGGCGAAGACCGTGCCGTTATCGATCGCGGGCCGCGCGACATCGCTCATCGAGGCGATCTGCGAAGTCTGGCGGGTGCGGGACAGATTTTCGGTCCAGACGGTCGAGCCGTCCGACAACTTAAACGCCATGATGTCACCCGACGGGTACGGCACCACGACGACATCCTGGTCGACGGCGGGACTCGCAGACGTCATCAGGCTCGCGCTTTGCGGCAGTCCCCTGGCGGACCATATTTCCGCACCGTCAACGCCGTTCAAGCAATAGAACCTGCCGTCGATCGTGATGACGTACAGCCGGTCTCCAGACGCGGTCGGTGCCGCGCGCACGGGGACGTCGAGGTTTTTAGTCCAGATCGATTTGCCGGTCGCCGGATCGAGAGCGGCGACGACGCCATATCCGTTCGCGACGTAGAGGCGGCCGTTTTCGGCGGCGAGGCCGCCACCGTAGCCGCCGAGGCCGACGGTTGTGTCAGGCTTCGTCGAGATCTTGAAGACACTGCTGCCCGACAGCGAAAAGGCTGCAACGTTCGCTCCCGCGTCGAGCGTGTAAATGCGGCCATCGAATATGATCGGACTTGCGGTGACGCGGCCGGTCTTCGACGAGCCTTCCCCAGCGCTCGCACTCCACGTCTGACGTAGTGCACCGTTCAGCGCGAGATTGCCCGGTGCGTTACCCGGTTCGCCGCCCGGCTGCGCCCATGCATCGTTCGTGCGCGGCGACGGGATTGCGATCGGCGCGTTCGCATCGGCCAGGTTGGCGGAAATGCTTTCCGTCGTCTCGACGATGGGGATGCGCCGGCCGGGCAACGGCGTTTGCTTTTCCTTGAAGGGATTGAGGTCGCTCATCTTGGGAAGCGATGGACCGTCTCCCGCACAGCCGCCGAGCAATAGCGCAGCGACGAGCGCGAACAGCGATGACGCGCCGAAACGTGTCTGCGATCCCCCGTTGCCCAACCCCATTCTCCCCTCACCGCTTCGCGGCTTTTACTTCTTATCGGCCGCTCCGCCCGTGGCGGGCTGCGCTTCCGTCTTTGGTGGCTCGGCCGCCTTGGCTGGTTCGGCCGCCGCTGCCGGCGTCGTGGCCGGTGGCTCCTTCGCAGCAACTTCAGAGCCGGCTATGCCGGACATGATGACCTTGACGCGTTCCTGCGTATCGTCAGGAACGTTCGGATCGACGAGCAGAGGTTCGAGACTCTTACGCGCGTCATCGAACTTCTTGGCCTTGTATGCGGCTACCCCGAGCAACTCGCGGGCGCTGTTCGCGAACGGCGCGCCCTCGGCGATTAGAGGTGTCAGGCGATTCTGGATTTCGTCATAGTCCGCATCGGCCATGCGTAGGGAGGCTGCCTGCAGCTGTGCGAAGTTTTTCAACAGATCATCTGCGCCGGTCTGCTTCGCGAGCGAATCATAGGTTGCAACAGCATCGGCCGTCTTGCCCTCTTTAACCTGGGCTCCGGCCAGTTGCAGCTTTGCGAGGGCCGCGTAGCCGGCGGGGCCGCTTTCCGCGATCGCCTTGAAGGCTTTGTCCGCCTCGTCCTTCTTTTTCTGGTCGCTCAGGTTCTCGGCAGCCGCGAATTCGGCTCCGCCCGTCTCGGCGGCCGTAATCCGATGGTGTTCGAGCATTTGATAGCCCGCCACGCCGAGCACGACGAGCGCCGCAGCGCCCAGGAGCACGCCGTTGTAGCGCTTCCAGAGTTTATGCATCTGTTCGCGGCGGAGTTCTTCCTCGACCTCGCGGAGCAGACTGTCATTGTTGTCGGCCATTAACTCTTAAACCTCATTCAGTCGCCGGAGCTGAGGAGAATATCCTCACGATCAGCCCGGCTGGCGGGGCATAGATAGCGGAGCGTGCGCGCCGGGCAAGCCCTGGCCCGAAGTTTCCTTTGTGTAAGCGTGGCCGAACCCCCGCCCAATTAAGCTAAGTGGTCGGAGTCTTGGGCTTTTTCGTGGCCCGGACGGCGTCGACCGGCACCTCGGCCTCCGGGCTCTTAAGATTGTAAACGTGCTCTTGCGCGGGGAATGTCCGGGCGCGGACCTCTTCGGCATAGGAGGCTATCGCACGGTCGATGGCGGCTCCGATCGCGCCAAATTTCTTCACGAATTTCGGGACGTTCGGCGACAGACCGAGCATGTCTTCCATGACCAGGATTTGACCGTCGCACCCGGGCGACGCGCCAATGCCGACCGTCGGGATGGGAATGGCGTCGGTGATGCGTTCGGCGAGCGGAGCCGTCATGGCTTCAAGAACGACGGCGAAGGCTCCAGCCTTTGCGACCAGACGCGCGTCTTCTTCAATCGCTTGCCAGTCATCAACCGAGCGACCTTGCGTCTTGAATCCGCCCAGCACGTTCACGGACTGAGGCGTGAGGCCGATATGCGCCATCACCGGGATGCCGCGATCAACGAGAAAACGGATCGTTTCCGCCATGCTCCTGCCGCCTTCGAGTTTCACGGCGCCGCAATCAGTCTCCTTCATCACTTTCGCAGCGTTGCGAAACGCCACGGACGGACTTTCCTCGTAAGTGCCGAATGGCATGTCGACAACGACGAGCGCTTTTTTCGAGCCGCGCACGACAGCCTGGCCGTGCATGATCATCAATTCGAGCGGTACCGGCACGGTCGTCTCGAAGCCGTGCATCACCATGCCGAGGCTATCGCCCACGAGCAGGAAATCGCAGTGGTTATCGGCGATCGCTGCGGTGTGCGCGTGGTAGGCCGTTAGCGCAACGATTGGCTCGCCGCCTTTGCGGGCGGCGATATCCGGCGCCATGAGCCGGCGGCGCTTGACGTGAATGGACATTATACTCCGATCGGCGGTAACGCCGTGCATTCTAAGTGAGCCGTTGGACCGACGCGGGGCCTCGGGTCATACCCGTATCGGGCCAAAACACAGTTTACGAAACCTCGGGCTTTGTCGCCAGCATAGACGCCCGCTCAAAACCCGATCGTTTGGTAAATTTCTCCACTGACTATCCACAGTTAATGGCGCAATATCGCCGGAACCGTTGAATTAGCGCCACATCGCAACCCCCGAATCGTCGGCGGTGCGGCACTGTGGTTGCGCCTTCTGACTGGCCTCTGATAGCCAACTTATAGCGCAAGTTGAGGGTTAACCATCTGCCTGATGCTTGGCGCTCTGACGGGTGTGGTTCATTTCACGTCGGGTGGGACGCGTGCGTTGTTCGACCAAGTTCAAAGGCAGAGTTCCGCCGGCATCGCGCTCCATCGCGATTAGCGCCCTCATCTTGAGCATTTTCGGATTGAGCATGTTCGCCGGCCCGTCTGCGGTCGATGCAAAATCCAAATCCGGCGTTTTGAAATCAGCCAGCGAAGCTGCGATCATCACGCCGCCGACGTCTCCGCTTCTGGTCGTCGTTTCGCTCAGGCGGCAGAAGGTGCGCGTCTATGACGCGAACGGCGAAATCGCATCGTCTCGCATCTCATCGGGCCGTCCGGGCTTCAATACACCGACAGGCGTGTTCTCGATCCTCGAAAAGAATGTCTACCATACGAGCAACATCTATTCCGGCGCGTCGATGCCTTATCAGGAGCGCATCACATGGTCGGGCATAGCGTTTCATGCCGGTGACATTCCGGGCTTCCCCGCGTCGCACGGCTGCATTCGCCTTCCCTTTGCTTTCTCAAAGAAGCTTTACGGCCTCACCAAGCTTGGCACCCGCGTCGTCGTGACGTCTGAAGAAGTCGAACCGATTGCCTTCGACAGCCCAAAACTGTTCCAGCCACTTCCGGCCGACGAAGCGTCGGCGATGAAATCCGATCGGTCGAAGCCGGCTCAGCTCGCCGTGAACGACCAGCCGGACGACAGTTCGACGTCCGACGCTTTGCAAGAATTGCCGCTATTTATCGGCGTATCACCTGCGCTCATCAGAGCGGTCGCCGATATGCCGCGCGATCCGCAGCGCCGTCCGACGACGCGCGCCGAAGCCGATCAGATCATGCAGGAAAAGCTTGATCGCGCGCGAGTATCGATCAAGACCGCAGAGGCGGCACTTGCAACAGCGCAAGAACGGGCCACCGCCACTGCGAAGGAATTCGACGGTTCAAGCCAACGGTACGAAATGGCGCGGCGTGCGGTGGAGCCGATCCGCGAAAACCTCAAGGCTGCAGAAGCGCGCCAGCAGGACGCTATGAAGGCATTCGCGGCGTACATGTCGGGTGCGACCACAACGCTGCAGTTAGCATCTGCCGATGCGAACATCTCCATCGATCGCGAAACTGCGCTCGAGGAGGCGTTGCTCGATCTGACGATCGAAGCCGATCGGGCGCGAGCCCAAGCAGCGCAAGGTGAGATGAGCTTCGCGGAAGTGCAGGCGGGCTATTCCGCTGCACAGACGGGTCGCGATACGGCGGCGGACGTGCTGCGCGATGCGCAATCGGATCTTGCGTCGGCGCAGGCCGCGCTCTCTGACGCCAACAAGGAAATGCGGCTCAGGTCCAAACCGGTTTCGGTTCTGGTCAGTCTTCGCGCCAAGCGGCTCTATATCCGCCAGGGGATCGATCCGCTTCTCGAGGCGCCGATCACGGTCGCACCTCTGCCGCACAAGGTCGGAACGCACGTGTTCACCGCCATGCGGTACAGCTCCGATCCCAACACCTTCGATTGGAGACTGGTCAGCGCCCAAACGCCGCTTGCCGGACAGCCGTTCGAAGAGGGCAAGAAAAAGCGCAACAGGACGGCGCTGGCGCAAGGACGCGCGCTCAACGTGCAAATGGCGACCGAAGCGCTCAGCGCATTCACGATCCCGGACGATATTCTTGCGACGATTACAGAGCTCGCACGCCCGGGGTCGTCGCTGATCGTTTCCGACGGCGAACTGCCGCTCAACGAAAACGGAAACGGCACGGAATTCGTCGTGCTGACGCGATAACCACACCTCCGCGGGTGTTTTACGAACCCGCGACGGCATTCGAGTTCAATATCGTTTCAGTGTCGTTGAACGGGGGGCTCGATAGAGCTATACCCCCGGACACGAACACTCCGGCGGGGACACAATTTTGCTGAAAAATGCCGGAATCAGGGCCCTTGTAACGTGGGCAATGCTTCTTTGCTCGTCCGGTCTCATCGCCCTACTGCTCAACAAGATGTCGCCGCGAAGCGAGCCGTGGACGTTCGCGGTCAACGTTCCCGAAACGCCGATGCGTGGGCCTATCGAAACCCAAGCCGAAATCATCACACCGGCGGACCAGAAAAAATTCGTCCACGGGGCATCGGTCATCGCCACCCCAGACGGACTTCTCGCGACTTGGTATAGCGCGACCTACGAAGGGGCCGTCGATGGCGAACTCGTTTCATCGCGCTTCGACGGTTCGCACTGGTCGCCGAACGCCGTCGTCACGACAAGCACCCGCGTCAGCCATGACTTCGGCATCACGATCAAATCGGTTGCCAACCCGGTTTCTTTCCGGCGCTCCGCGAACGAGATATGGCTTTTCTTCGCAGCTTCCAGGCTCAGCGGCTGGGCGACTTGCGAGATTGGACTGATACGCAGCTTCGACAACGGGCAGACCTGGGGCCCGGCTGAGCGGCTTTATGCGTCACCCTTCTTGAACATGTCGCATCTGACGAAATCGGTTCCGATACTGTTTTCCGACGGCCGGGTTGGCCTGCCCGCGTATCACGAGATGAACCGGAAATATCCGGTCTTGCTCGTGCTCGACCAAAGCGGGCGCGTCGTTGACCGGCGGCGTATGGGGCATGGCGGAAAGGTCGGATATCAGCCGTCCATCGTGCCGACGGGGCCGTCGACGGCTATCGCCTTCGTGCGGCGGCTGAGGCACCCCAAAAGCATCCTGATAACCCGAACGGCGGATGGCGGCCAGACTTGGACGCCACCGGCGCCCATCGATCTTCCGAACCCCGGCGGACCGATATCGGCTATACGATACGACGCGTCCCACATCCTCATGGCGTTCAATGACGATCCTGAGATCGAGCGCAACATCACGCTCGCGCTCACCGATCTCGAGGGGAAAACGTATCAACGTGTCGGCGTCGTCGCGCAGATGGATCTCGGGATCAAGAAGAGCACAGTGACGTACCCGTATCTTATCGCGTCCGCGCCGGGCCAGTTCGATGTCGTCTATTCGCGACCGATAAAATCCATCAATCACGTCCGGTTTTCGAGTGCCTGGGTGCAACAGGGCGCGCAACCTCCGGCGGCTGGGCAATGACGATGACCCTCGATTTTTTGCTGAACAGGTCGAGCGCCGTTTTGATAATTTTCGCCCTGTCTGCGGCGGCAGCGGGCTTCGTCACCAAATCTCCGGCGTGGCGCACCGCTTCCGGGATTGCGGGCGTCGTCGCCGCTTTCTTCATCGCGATTTCGACGCGATCTCTTCTCGAGTGGACCGCATCGGCGGTGGAGCGCCCGTCGCCCCCGGGACTTCTGCTGCTCGTCGTTCTGGCGATTGCGGCAATCATGAACCGGCGGCCCACAGCATCAGCCGAATTCCGCTTCGGAACGCTGATGCTCGCCGTTCTGGGCCTTGTCCTCTATCCGGCGGCCGTAGGCTTTCTCAATTACGACAGCTACGTGCTCGGCTATAGCGGATATCTGCTGCCGATCGCGATTGCTGTCATACTCGCCTACGCCATTTACCGGGGGTATTTCATCACGGCGTTGGCGATCAATGCGGCGATCATCGCGTTTCTGGCGGGCGCGGGACAAAGCCTCAATCTCTGGGACTATGTCGTCGATCCGGTCGCCTGGATCATCGCGACCGCAACGTGGATTGCGATCGCCATTCGATTTCTCATCGTGCGAGCCAGCACAAAAAAGGTATTGGCCCCGGCTTAGGCTGAAAGACCCGGTATCGGCGCAACACCGATCAGCCACTGATGCCCGACCAGCAGTATCCATGCATAAAGCGCCAGCCCGACGACGATGACGAGAACGTCATTGAGCGCACTGGCTGGAGCCGCGGTTCCGAGCGGTCCCGCAGCGCCCCGCTTCTTCACCGAGATGCGGTCGAAAACCGCGAACGCCAGGAAGGACCCGAAAAGCAGAAGCGAGGCGAGATCGCCATTCGCGAGCAGGTGCGCGAGCGCCCAGATCTTGATCGCAATGAGCATCGGATGGCGCGTCGCGGTGCGGATCCGCGATGGGATGATCGACGCTACGAGCAGGATCATTGCCGGTAGCATCAAGGCCACGGCGAGGTGGCGCGTCCAGACCGGCGGTTCCCACAGAATGGGATTTTTCCCCGGATGGAGCTGCAGCTTGTGGAAGCCGAGCACGATGACAACGAGCCCCGCGAGCGACAACAGCGCGAAGAGGGTTTTATACGGCCCCTCGCCGATGCGCTCCTTCAGGCCGTCGCGAAGTTCGGGTTGCGTGGGAATGAGATGAACGCCCAGAAATAAAATCAATCCGACGATCAAGACCATCATGGCGTGCGCTCTCCCTCAAATTGGCTCGCCCGCATAGCATCAAAAAAGGGCCAGCACCAATCGCGGCGGCGGTCAGGGGATATAGCCTTTGTCGAGTTCGAGCGCCTGGCGCGCGATGACCTTGCCTTCCGGGTTTTTATGAACGGCGGTCCAGCCCAGGTCGGTGCCGCCTTCTTCGGACGAACTCGAGCGCAGATCTATCGAGACGACATCGCTCGGGCGGGCGTCGATCGGCGCGAGCAGCGGGAAGTACAGTTGCTCCCAATGCGTGCGAGGCGACAAAGGCCCCGTCGAAAATCCGATGCCGGGGACCAGCTCGACTTTCCACCACGTCGCAAAGCCGTAGATCTTCGCCGGACGCGGAAGACGCCACTCGGCATCGCCGCGCCGTTTCGATTTCGTTTCGGTCGTCAGGTCGACCTCATCCCACACCATCGCGCTTCTGCAACCGTCGAGAATTTCGTGCGGCTGCAGATGGCGGACGTAGGCGTTGTTCAGCGACATCGTCTGCGCGATGGCGAGATCGAGGCCGTGGCCGACGCGTTCCCAAGCCCGAAGCTCTTCATCGATGCGCGGTGTCACCACCGGGGCGACGTACTGAATTAATCCATCGGGAATGATGTGGCCGCCCGGTTTCAGGAAGCGTTGGCGCGCGTCGGCGAGCGTCGCGATGATATTCTCTTCGAGGGCGTAGTTGCCGAGCGTTTCCGAGACGATGACGTCGACTGCGAGCTTGTCCTGAAACTCTGTCGAGTGGCTCGGGATCAGATGGCAGCGCTTCGCCTTGTTCGCCTTCAGCACAGCCGCCGCGACGCCCGCGACCTCTGCGGTCTCGAACAGAAAAACTTCGCGGGCTCCGAGCTTCGACGCCATCAGGCCGAGCAGGCCAGTGCCTGCGCCGATATCGGCGACGACCGATTTGCCGGGCACAATCACAGCCTTCAGCGCCGCGAAGAACGCTTCGTTGCGAACCTGATCGGCGATCAGCGTGCGATGATATTCGATGCGCATATCAGAGCTTCAAATATGGGCCGCGGATCTGATAGAGCATCAGTGCGGTCGCGATGGCGAGATTGAGGGAATCAAGATCGCCGGCCATGGGGATCTTGACGAGGTTCGTGCAGGAGGCTGCTGCCCCCGGAGAGAGACCCGGCCCTTCGCCGCCCATCACCACCAGCACCGGATTCTTGTATTCGACTTTGCGGAAATCCTCGCGCGCATCAAGGTGTGTCCCTATCACGTCGCCCGGCCAAGACCGCGCCAACGTTACGAATGTCTCTTGATCCATCTTGACGACGGGGACGGCAAAGATGGAGCCCATCGTCGCGCGGATCGTTTCCGTGGCATACGGGTCGCATGTCGTGCCGACGAGAATGACGCCCGAACAGCCGACCGCATCCGCTGTCCGGATAATCGTGCCGAGGTTGCCGGGGTCGCGCACTTCCTCGAGCGCCAGCCACGTCTCTTGGCCAAGTTTGGCGGGATCGGGGGGGCCGACAAAACGCTGACGGTAGACGCCGAGCAGCGTTTGCGGATTGTCCTTCGACGCAAGCTTGCCGAGCACGGCTTCGGAGACTTCGAGCACTTCCGCGCCCGCATCGAGCGCGTGCCGGACAAGGCCGCGTGCGATACCGCTCGTCGCGGTGCCCGTTTGGTAGACGAGCGTTTCCGGCACGAAGCCGTTGTCGCGTGCCGTCACAAGCAGCGACGTGCCTTCGGCGACGAACAGGCCCGTTTCCTTGCGGACCTTGCGCATGTCGAGCGCGCGGATGGCTTTGATCCGGTCGTTCGTCAGGCTGGTGATGATCTTCGGCTCGTTCATGCGTTCTGTTTCCAGCGCACGAAGAGCGACGTTGGCACGAGGGGCCCGGCTTGCGATCGGATCGCCAATTCACCGCTGTCGAATTCGCCGCCACGTCCGTTCAATCGTTCGCGCATCAGCTGATCAAAGGCGAGCGACGATGCGCGGATGGCGTAGATCGTCAGCACCATCGCGGCGTTTTGCGGCGCGAGGAGCTTCGCTAGATCGCCGAGAAGCGCGGGCAGGTTCTGGAAGAGATCCCAGATTTCGCCTTCGGGGCCGCGCCCGAACTTCGGCGGGTCGACGATGATCATGTGGTAGGTCTTGCCGCGACGGACATCGCGCGCGGCGAACTTGGCAGCGTCATCGAGGAGCCAGCGAATTTTCGCGGCACCGAGCTTGGACGCTTCCTGGTTTTCCTTGCCCCACTGGACGGCTTTCTTCGACGCATCGACGTGCGTGACCTCGGCTCCGGCTTCGGCGGCGAGAAGCGAAGCTGCGCCCGTGTAGCCGAAGAGATTGAGGACGCGGGGCGTCTCCCCTTTCACGCTCGCCAAGTGGTCGAGCATCCAGCGCCAATGCGGTTCCTGCTCGGGGAAGAGCCCGAGGTGCCAAAGGCCTGCGAGCTTGCAGAGCATCGTGACGCTGTGCTTGTCGGCGCCTTTTGCATTTTCCGATTTTGCCGAGCGCGGCAATGCGAGCCTTACGGGCCAAGCGTCGGGTACCGGCTTGTCGATCCGCCACTTGCCTTTCTCGTCGTCCTCGCCGGACGCGGAAAAGACGGCGTTCCCTTTGGCCCACTCGGATTTGCCGAGTTTCGGTTGCCAGAGCGCTTGCGGCTCTGGGCGGTCGACGACGATCTTGCCGAAGCGCTCGAGCTTCCGCCCCAGCCCGCTATCGAGCAGTGCGTAATCGGGAAATCCGTCGGACGTGATGAGGTGCAGGTTATGGAGCGGTGACATCGGAGGCGGTTTTCGAAGGAAACATCGGACCGCGCTTTAACACGAATGTCGCTTATGTCGAGAAATCAAACCTGATGGCCGGGTCTCAGCCGCGGGCTCAGGCGGAGATCAAGGAGATCTCCGCCCTTTGCATTCATCATGCTGCCAGGGATCACGCTGCCAGGCTGGCGATGGTCGCTTGGGCGGCCTCAATGGACTTGGCCCGCTGATCGGGACCGAGGGCCAAGCCTTCGGCGCGGATGAACGTCACGTCGGTAATTCCGAAGAAGCCGAAGATGTTGCGCAGGTAGGTTTCCTGGTGATCGAGGAACGCAATCGGCGTTTGCGGCCCGTAGAAGCCGCCACGCGACGAGGCGATAATCACTTTCTTGCCGCCTGCCAGGCCTTCGGCGCCCTTGTCCGTGTAGCGGAAGGTTTTGCCCGCGACCGCGAGCCGGTCGATCCAGGCTTTCAGCTGGCTTGGAATGGCGAAGTTGTACATCGGAGCGCCGACCACGACGATGTCGGCCGCCAGGAACTCTTCGAGGGCCGCTTGGCCGGCCGCGACATCCTGACGAAGCGGCAGCGCGCTGTCGGCGCCGCCCTGGGCGGCTGCAAGGTGGGCGCCCGAGAGATGCCCGACTGGCTCGCGGCCCAGGTCGCGGTAGACGACTTCAAGGCCCTGATGCAGCCGCTGCTCGGCGGCGACGATCTCTGCCGAGAGCTGGCGGCTTACCGAACCCGGGCCGAGAATGCTCGAATCGACATGCAAAAGTCTCATGGGCAAAAGCTTCATGGGATGTATCTCCCTCCAATGGTTTAGCGAAGACCGGGAGCGATGGTTGACATGCGCCCCAGCCAGTCACATTTTGTGACCAACGCTAAAATGTTCACTGGCGGAAACCGCGCAAGGAGGCACTTTTTTGGAAGTCCGTATCAAAGAAGGTACCGAGAATTGCCGTGCCGTCGCGGACGTGCTGGCCCGGATCGGCGACAAATGGACGGTCTACGTGGTCCAGCTCTTGTCGAACGGGCCGATGCGTTTCAACGAGCTCCGCCGGTCCGTCGGAAGCATTTCGCAGCGGATGCTCACGCTGACGCTTCGGGGCTTGGAACGCGATGGGCTCGTCACGCGGACCGTCTATCCGACGATCCCGCCACGCGTTGATTACGAGCTGACCGAACTCGGCCGAACCCTCATCTGCATTCTGGTGCCGCTCGGTCAGTGGGCTATCGCAAATCGGGGAACAGTCGAGCAGGCGCGAGAACAATTCGATGCTCGGGCCGAGAACAACAGCGCGACAAAGACCGCGATCAAACGACGGCTGCCGGGCCTTTGGCGTAGCGCTTCCTGACGATGCGCCACGCGCATAACGCATACATTGTTAGAGTAGTATCAATGCAACACAGTTTCAAAAACAACGAGTTGGCCTAGATCCGTCCGCAAATTGCAGATAGCCGGAAACACTAGGGTGCGCGTTACGTGACGATGCTGGAGGGTTCTTAATGCGATTTGATCGAGGTATTGCGGCCGCGGTCTTTCTGTCGATGATCTTGTCCGCCGCCGGAGCCCAAGCTTTCGAAACGACATCGATTGGCGGGACGAATGCGGATGGCTCGGCGCGTTATCAGGACCCGGACGAGGCGTCCGCGCTTCTGTCGCCGTTCGGCTCCGGCTCTACGCAATCGAGCACAGATACCAGTTCTAACTGGCGCGGCTCTCTCGGCGCGGGCGTCGGCTCCGGGTCTGCTTTCGGATTTACGTCGTCGCAGAACTCGTCGAACGAGCCGAGCACGCCTTTCAACACGCCGCTACTGCGCGAACGCAACTAATAGCGAAGAGCGCGATACGTTGAGTAGCCGCGCCAATCGCGGCGGCTACTCGAGATCTTCGACCGTGACGGCTTCTCCGCCGCCCTTGATGCGTTGTGACAGAGCCGCTTCGATAAATTGATCGATATCGCCGTCGAGAACTTCATCCGGGTTCGTCGACTGGGCGCCGGTCCGCAAGTCCTTCACGAGCTGATACGGCTGCAGGACATACGACCTGATCTGATGTCCCCAGCCGATGTCCGTCTTCGCGGCCTGCTCGGCGTTGGCCTTGGCTTCGCGCCTCTTCAGCTCCATCTCGTACAAGCGAGCCTTGAGGCGCTTGAACGCGATGTCCTTGTTCTGATGCTGCGAACGCTGTTCCTGCGCAAAGATGACGATGCCCGACGGCCTATGGACGAGGCGGACGGCCGATTCCGTTCTGTTGACGTGCTGACCGCCGGCGCCGGACGAACGCGCAAATGAAATGTCGACGTCCGCCGGATTGACGTCAATGTCGATCGTGTCGTCGATCACCGGATAGACCGTGACGGACGCGAAGCTCGTGTGGCGGCGCGCGTTGGAATCGAACGGCGAGATACGAACGAGGCGGTGCACGCCCGCTTCCGTCTTCAGCCAGCCGTAAGCGTTTTCGCCTTCGATCTCGAACGTCGCGGATTTGATGCCCGCTTCTTCGCCGAGGCTTTCGTCGATCAGCTTCACCTTGTAGCCGCGCCGTTCGGCCCAGCGGACGTACATGCGTGCGAGCTTCGACGCCCAGTCCTGGCTTTCGGTGCCCCCCGCACCGGCGTGCACTTCGATGTAAGTGTTCATCGCGTCGGCTTCGCCCGACAGCATCGCTTCGATCGACCGGCGCTGCGCCTCGTGATCGATGCGCTTCAGCGCGGTTTCGCCTTCGGCGACGCTGTCGCCGTCGTTCTCGGTCTCTCCGAGCTCGATAAGAAACAGCGCATCTTCGTAGTCGCGTTGGAGGCGCTTGAACTCAGACACGGATCGCTCGAGCGATTGCCGCTGGCGCATGACCTTCTGAGCGTTCTTCGCGTCAGTCCAGAGATTGGGGTCTTCAGCTTTCGCGTTCAGCGAGGCGAGACGGTCTTCGGCCGTCTCCCAGTCAAAGAGACCTCCTCAGGAGGGCAAACGCCTCCTGGATGCCATCGGAAAGTTTTTGCGCTTCAGCGCGCATAGCGGCCTCCGGGACCGGCTCGCGCCGGCGAACAGTGATGGATCAAAAAAACAGGTGCGGACCTATAGAGATGTGCGGCGACGCTGTAAACGATCGCGGACGCTGCGCGGCAATCGGCGCAACGTTAATTACCACATCCCATTCGGGGAAAGCGTTCCGCTATCCGGCCGGGAGGGCGGCGGCGCGGGGCGCGCCATCCGATCTCCGAAGGGCGGTGGCGGAGGCGGCGGGGGCGAAGCGTCGGCCGTTGCGTTTGCGATGCCGATCATCGCGTAAGCGTCGTCCGGTTCTTCGTCGGGCTTGAACGCTTCCATGATGGAACTCGGGTCGTCGGCCGAGGCTCGTAATCCCGTCTTCGGATTGATGCGCACGAACTTGATGCCGGGCGGCACGCGGAACGGTGCGGCAGGCGTTGCCCCCAGCGCGTCCTGCACGAATTCGCCAAACATCGGCGCGGCGATGGCGCCGCCCGTGTTGCCTTTTCCGAGCGGCTTCGGTGTGTCGTAGCCGACGAAAACGCCGACGACCATCGTGGGCGTATAGCCGAGGAACCACACATCCTTTTCTTCGTTGGTCGTGCCGGTCTTGCCCGCAACCGGACGATTGAGAGATTTCAGAACCGTTGCCGTACCGCGCTGCACGACGCCTTCGAGGATACTCGTCATTTGATATGCAGTGTGCGGATCGATGATCTGACGACGGCCATCGACGAGTTCCGGTTCGGGCTGTCCCGCCCACCGATCGGCCATGCAGCCCATGCACTGGCGCTCGTCATGTCGCCAGATAGTGCGGCCGTAGCGATCCTGAATCCGGTCGATCAGGGTCGAGGTGACTTCCTTGCCGCCATTCGCCAGCATGCAATAGGCCGTCGCCATGCGGAGGAGCGTGGTCTCGCCTGCGCCGAGCGACATGGAGAGCACCGGCAGAAGATCGTCGTAGATGCCGAAGCGTCTCGCGTACTCGGTGATGACGGGCATGCCGAGATCTTGCGCGAGACGCGCGGTCATCTGGTTGCGCGAGCGCTCTATACCGAAGCGTAGTGTTTCTGGGCCCGTGGTCGAATTCGTCTCGTAGTTCTTGGGCCGCCAGACATCCTGGCCGGCGCCCTGATCGATTTCGATCGGCGCGTCCAGAATGATCGATGTCGGCTTATAGCCGTTGTCGATTGCCGAGGCATAGACGAAGGGCTTGAAAGCGGATCCAGGCTGGCGCTTCGCTTGAATGACCCGGTCGAACTGGCTCATGTCGTAGGAGAAGCCGCCTGCGACGGCGAGGACGCGCCCGGTGTAGGGGTCCATCGCGACGAGGCCGCCGCCGACCTCCGGAATTTGCATCAGCGACCAGGCACCCTGGATGTTGGCGGCATCCTTGGGAGCAACATAGACCACGTCACCGGGCTTCAAGATATCGGCAGTCGATTTGGCGTCGATCTTCTTGGCGCCGGGACGCTTGGCCGCCCATTTCATCTCGTCGAGCGAGACCTCGACCGCCTCGCGGTCTTTGACGAGCGTCGCATCCTGCTGGCGCGCCGGCTTGAAGCCGATGATGGCCTTTGTCTTTTGGGTTTCCAGCACGACGCCGAGGCGCCATGGCTGAATATCTGACGGGCTCGGAATCTTGCCGAGCGCGATACCCCAGTCGCCTGAAATATCGATGTGGGAGACGGGCCCGCGCCAACCTTGCGTGCGGTCGAACTTCGCGAGGCCGTTGATCAGGGCCTTCTTGGCATACTGCTGCAGTTGCGGATCAAGCGTCGTGCGGACGGACAAGCCGCCACCGTAAAGCTTATCCTCGCCGTACTTTGCGAGAAGCGAGCGGCGCACTTCCTCGGCGAAAAATTCGGCCGTCGAGATATGCACCGCGTTGGGGCGCAGGTTGACGAGGAGCGGCTTCTTTCGGGCGGCTTCGGCTTCTTCCCGGGTTATGTAGCCGTTTTCGGCCATCTGCCCGATGATCCAATTCCGCCGCTCGGTTGCTTTTTCCTTCTGGCGGAACGGGTGGTAATTGTTCGGAGCCTTGGGAAGCGCAGCGAGGTAAGCGGCTTCCTCGATATCGAGGTCTTTCAGCTCTTTGTTGAAATAGGTGAGCGCGGCGGCGCCGACGCCATACGAGTTCATTCCGAGGAAGATCTCGTTCAGATAAAGTTCGAGGATGCGATCCTTCGAATATGCGCCCTCGATGCGGACCGCGAGGATCGCCTCCTTGATTTTGCGCTCGATCGACCGCTCGTTGGTCAGCAGGAAGTTCTTTGCGACCTGCTGCGTGATCGTGGACGCGCCCTGGGCCCGCTTGTTGGAGCCGTGGACCTTGGATTCGACGGCGGCGTAGACGGCGCGCAGAATGCCCTGAAGGTCGACGCCGCCGTGCTCGTAGAACCGGCGGTCCTCGGCCGAGAGGAAGGCACCCAGAACGCGCTTCGGGACCGTGTTGATCGGAACGAAGATGCGCCGCTCGCGGGCAAACTCCGATATCAGCGATCCGTCATGGGCGTGGATGCGCGTCATGACCGGGGGCTCGTATTTGGACAAGCTCTCGTAATCGGGCAGATCGCGCGAGGCCTGCCAGATCAAGAACCCAGCGCCAGCAGAGCCCGCGATGAATATCAGTACGAAGGTTCCAAATGCGAACCCAAGGAAGTTGAGCAGCAGACTCCGCCGCCGCTTTTTTCTTCTCTTAGGCGCCGTTGGTGGCGGCAGCGTTGGCGCGCGCATCAAATTCGTGATTCCGTCAGTCTGGCGCTGGCTTAGTTTTTTCGATCGATCGCGGGCCTACGTCTATTGCCGCACCGCAACAATGACAATACCCTCAGAGGCTGCGCACATTAGCACGGAATGTGGCAGCACGTCGTCCGTAGCCTATATGCCGACCCATTGCCTCACGGCTGCGAGGCCGTTCTCTTGTTGAAGTAAATTTGCACCGCCTCAGTGATGGCCACTGATACCCTCGATTGCCAATCGGCTGTCAACATTTGCTGTTCATCCGTCTGGTTGCTGAGATAGCCCAATTCAATGAGCACTGACGGCGCGTGCGTTTGTTTCAGCACCTTGAACGCCGCGGACCGGCGGGGAATGCGCGACATTGCAATCGTTTTGCCCAATCGCTTCGCCAAGACCTGCGAAAAATCCGCGGAGAAATTAGAAGTCTCTCTTTTGAGCAGATCTATCAGAATGTTTTTGACCTGATCGCCGCCGCCACGATCGAAGTTTTCGATACCGGCGATGAGATCTGACGCGTTCTCTTTTTCGGCCATGATGCGCGCCTGCTCGTCGGACGCCTGTCCCGAGAGCGTATAAATTGTCGCGCCGCGGATCGTGTCCTTCGCGGTTTTCTCCTCGATTGAATCGGCGTGGAGCGAAATGAACAGGTCGGCGGCGTTATCGGCGGAAAACTTGAGCCGATGATCGAGCGAGACGAACACGTCGTCGGCGCGGGTCATTTTGACTTCGTAAAGGCCCGTTTTCGTGAGCGCCTCCTTCAGTTGAGCCGCGACGGCGAGCACGATGGTCTTTTCGGTCACGTTGTTCGCGCCTATGGCGCCGGGATCGATGCCGCCATGTCCAGGGTCGATCACGATGACCGGCTTGCTGTGGGGCTTGCGCTTTACTTCGGAATTTTCGGGCGTGGTGGGCTCCGCATCCGGCTCGTAGGCTGCGGAATGGGTCATCACTCCCGTCCCCGCACCGAATGATTTCGCATCGATCGGCATCAGAGCGATCGCAAGCTTAACGGCGGACGTGCCCTTAAGCCTCGACATGGTGGCTGAGTTGATCTTCACCGGCCCCTTGGTGTCGATGACGATCCGCGATTTGTTCTGAGCGAACTGGCCGTAGCGGAATGCGGAAACGAGTCCTGCCCCTTTTTGACCGGCCGATGGGTCGAGGCGGAACGAAAGATCCGGCAAATCGAGGACGACGCGGTAGGGATTGGCGAGGGTGAAGACTTGGGCGGTCAGCCCCTCGCTCATCGTCAATTCGAAGATCGTAGACCGCCCCGTGACAGTCAGATGCGCATCCAGCGCCTCGGCCGCATACGCCGACATGCCGGCAAGCGTCCACAGTACTGCCAGCGCCGCCGCGAGGGCGTTCCGCAAAAGTTCTACCGGGTGGCGCATCGCCGAATTGCTCTCCCTCGTCACCCCAATCGCCTCGTCCCCGGCTTATCGTTAAAGCTTTGTTTTCATTCGTATTATAAAATGCTCATTGACACTGCCCGGGGACGTTTCGGCTCTAGGTTTATAGCACTTGCCAGGGCGGGGGCGACCTCGTACAGTTTGAATTGTATTCGGTGGCGTTCGAGACACACGCCTAGATGGTGTTTGTCGAATGGACGCTTGCGAAACCTGATCGGCCTGCTGCGGGGATAAAAAACTCTGCTTTCCCAGGTAATTAGGTGAGCACGGATGACACCTGCTCGAGGCTAGCGTACGTAAGTATCACGTCGCTCAGCAGGTTGCACGGCCTCGGCTTCGGGACCCCCGGCGGTCTCTTTGACGGGGCGTTAAGACTTTGTGCCGGTCGCCCCGATTTGTCAGTCGGGTAAAAGCGCGGATTGCCGGGCGACCATTGTTGATCCATCGCGATGCCGGAAGGTGTCGAATTTTTTCACCTCGGCTGGCCGTCCCCCAATTCTGGACATGCAGCCGGGCAATACACGACAGGCCATGACGACAGCTTGCATCATCCACCACGGCGCCGCCGAACGGACCTCGGTCCACGCGGCACCCCTATGCGTTCCCGCGCGCGCTTCGCGCAGTGGCGGGACCGGGATGATGCAGAAAGCGGCGCGGTCCCCCACCACGTTTTCAGCGCCATCAACCAAAAGCACGCGCCGCCGCGCGAATCTCGCAATCCGCTCCGTTGTTCGCGGTTCGAGATGCGAGCCGCCGCCCCGGCGCGCCAAGGAACATAAGCAATGTCCAACACGAAAATGCTCATCGATGCCACCCACCCCGAGGAGACTCGGGTCGTGGTTCAACGGAATGGCCGGGTAGAGGAATTCGACTTCGAAAGTGCAGCCCGCAAGCTGCTTCGCGGAAATATCTATCTTGCAAAGGTGACGCGCGTTGAGCCGTCGCTTCAGGCCGCATTCGTAGACTACGGCGGGAACCGTCACGGTTTCCTTGCCTTCAACGAAATCCATCCCGACTACTATCAGATCCCTGTTGCCGACCGGCAGGCGCTTCTCGACGAGGAAGCGGCAGCCGAAGCAGAGCTCGAAGCCGCCGCGGACCGGCGCGCGGAAGCGCTTGCGCGGCGCTCGTCCTCACGCGGCGGCTCGGAAGTCGCCGAGCGGAGCGAAAGCGAAGCCAACGGCGACGATGACTTTGGCGACCACGGCCCCGATGAAGTTGGCGTCGAGACGGCGCATATCGTCGACGTCGAGGAAGACGAACATATCGAAGAGATTGGCGGCGACGAGGACGAAGAGCCGGTCAGCGTCATCGCTGCGTCGGTCGCGACCTCCGATGACGACGTTCGCTCCGAACTTCCCGCCAAGGAACGCCAGGACGCGCCGCCCGCTGCCCGCAACGACAACGATGCCGACGATGCGCCGGCTAGCGCGAGCGAAGAAGCTCATCACGACGACGCGTCCAGCGACGAGGACGATCAGCCGGATCACGACGAGAGCGACGCTGGCAGCGACGCCGACGACGAAGACCACATCGAACACCATCATCACTCGGACCACGATCACTCCGACCACGATCACTCGGGCCACGATCACTCCCACGACCATTCCGAGCAGCACGCCTTGCGCGACGAGCGCGGCGGAGACGCAGAGGAAGGCGGCTCGGGCCGGGAATATCGCGAGGAAGCTCCTCAGCGTCAGCGCCGCCGCCCGCGGAGCTACAAGATCCAGGAAGTCATCAAGCGCCGCCAGATCATCCTCGTCCAAGTCGTCAAGGAAGAGCGCGGCAATAAGGGCGCCGCTCTCACCACCTATCTGTCGCTTGCCGGCCGCTACACCGTTTTGATGCCCAACACCGCCCGTGGCGGCGGCATCTCACGCAAGATCACCAACCCGCAGGACCGCCGCCGGCTCAAGGCCATCGCTCAGGAACTCGAGGTTCCGGAGGGCATGGGGCTCATCATCCGCACGGCGGGTGCTGCGCGGACGAAGCAAGAGATCAAGCGCGACTTCGAATATCTGCTGAGGCTTTGGGAAAGCGTTCGCGAACTGACGCTGCAATCCACTGCCCCGAGCCTCGTTTATGAAGAAGGCGATCTGATCAAGCGGTCGATCCGCGACCTTTATAACAAGGACGTGGAGGAGATCGTCGTCGCCGGTGAAGCGGGGCATCAGGAAGCCGCCGACTTCATGAAGATGCTCATGCCGAGCCACGCGAAGAACGTCGTTCCCTACCGGGACCCGACACCGCTCTTCACGCGCTACGGTGTCGAGCGCCAGCTCAACGCCATGTTCCAACCGCAGGTGACGCTGCGCTCCGGCGGTTACATCGTCATCAATCAGACGGAGGCGCTGGTCGCCATCGACGTCAACTCCGGCAAATCGACCCGCGAGTTCTCGATCGAAGAGACGGCACTCGCGACGAACCTCGAAGCGGCCGATGAAATCGCCCGGCAGTTGAAGCTCCGCGACCTTGCGGGCCTCATCGTCATCGACTTCATCGACATGGAAGAAAAGCGCAACAACCGCGCTGTCGAGCGACGTTTGAAGGACGCTCTTCGTTTCGATCGCGCGCGCATCCAGCTCGGCCGCATTTCGCACTTCGGCCTCATGGAAATGTCGCGGCAGCGGCTCCGAACAGGCGTGCTCGAGGGCTCGACCTCGCAGTGTCCGCATTGCCAAGGCACAGGCATCATCCGTTCGACCGAAAGCATCGCGCTCGCGGTGCTCCGCGGTCTTGAAGACGCAATCACGGCGGGAGCGACCGGCCCGCTGACCGCGACGACGACGCCAGCCGTCGCGCTTTACATCCTCAACAGCAAACGTGCCTATGTCACCGACATGGAAGCCCGTCACGGCCACACGATCACCGTGCTCGGCAGCGATCGGATCCAGGGCGCGAACTTCACTGTCGAACGTGGCGGCGCGGCTGCACCTGTGCGGCGCGTCGAGCGTGCGGCCGTCAATATGGATTGGGGCTTCGACGGCGAAGAAGATGCGCCCTCCTTCGAAGGCGGCGAGATCGAAATTACGCCCAGCGCGGATGATGCCGACGAAGAAGCTACCGCCCGCGAAGGCAGCCGTGGTGACGGCGACGAAAGTGGCGGCCGGCGCGGCCGTCGCCGCCGTCGTCGTGGACGCGGCGGACGGGATCGCGGCGAAGGCCGCGAGCGCGAGTCGTTCGAGCCACGCGGAGATGCCGAAGGCGCAATTGCTGCCGGGCCTCATACCCACTCACCGGCCCAATCGCAGGGCGACGACGATGTCGAAGCCGGTGGCGGCGACGATGAAGATCACGATGGCCAGCCGTCGGTGGACGGCACGACCTTCGGAGCGGAAGGCAGCGGCGACAAGCCGGGCCGGCGCCGTCGCAGAGGCCGCCGTGGCGGCCGTCGCGGCAGAGAACGCGGTCGCGAGGGCTCGAGCCCGGGGACCGAAGGCAGCGACGCCGTAAGCTACGGTGGAGAGCAGCCGGACATCGTCGACGTCGAAGCGTTCGAACCTGACGTTGAGGACGGTATCGAGGCTGGCGAACCCGCTGAGGCGAGACACGCTCCTCGCAGCGCGCGGGCAGAAGGCAAGTCTGCCGGTTCAGGCGACAGATCCAGCGGTGGAGGTCATCGGCCGCGCCGTATTTGGGACGTTGCATCTGAGCCCTCGGGCGAAGGTGAAGGCGAACCAGTGGAGGCCGCGGCTTCTGCTCCGGCTGTCGCGGCGCCTGCGGTCATGGCTCCGGCTGTCGAACCGAAGGTCGAGGCGCCTGTGGTTGAAACTCCGCGCGTCGCCGAAGAGAGCGCGCCCGCTCCGGTGACTTCGCTACGGCGCCGTCACGAAGTCGGATCGAGCGAGCCGCGCATCGAGCGCGTTGTCGTTCGGCCCGGCGAGGAGATCGACGGTACGGTTGCGGAAGCTCAAGCTGTTCCTCAGCGCAAGGGCTGGTGGCAGAGAAAGTTCAGCGGCGAATAATGATCGGGAGAGGTTGAAGCAGGTGCTTCAGCCTCTTTCCTACTGCCGAGCGTGGCCCATCGGGCGTCACAGATCGACGGCGCTGAAAGCGTTGGATAATGTCCATTCGGCTTTCGTCATTCTCACTTGTCACGCGAATGCCCTAAAGTGATGACTGATGCGGTAATCGTTTGCGTCGTATTTGACCCCGCCGGGCTTGCTGCCTAGTTTGACCGCGCGTGGCGTCTCGACAGGTTCATCGAGATCGGGGCACATCCAATGCCTGAACTTCCGAGGACATTTGCGGCGTTCTCGGCCGCCAAAAGCGGCTTGCTCATGGCTGCCGTGTTTTTCGGCTCGCTCCTGACGTTTACCGGTGGCGTTCGCGCCCAAGGCCTTCCGCTCATCCGCGATGCGGAGATCGAGGCCCTGTTGCAGGACTATGCCAAACCCATTTTCCAAGCCGCGGGTTTCGGTGGCGGCCGGGTGACGGTCCGCATCGTCAACAACGATGCGTTCAACGCGTTCGTTCTCGATGGCGGCAACGTGTTCGTGCACACGGGAACGCTGATGCAGGCCAACACTCCGAACGAGGTCATCGGGGTTATCGCGCATGAAAGCGGGCATATCGCCGGCGGTCACATGGCGGCGCTCAGAGCGCGGATCGCGAAGGATCAGACGCGCGCGTTGCTCACTCAGGTTCTCGGCATCGGCGCAATGGTCGCGGGCGGCGTGTCAGGCGGCACCGGCGGCCGCGAGACGATGCAGGGCGGCCAGGCGCTGCTACAGGGTGGCACCAGCGTCATCATGAAGGGGCTGCTGGCAGAGCGGCGATCGCAAGAGTCGGCCGCGGACCAAGCCGGCATTCAATATCTCACCGCGACGAAGCAATCGGGCAAGGGAATGCTCGACACGTTCGAGCGGTTCAAGGAACAGGAATATCTGACGGATCAGTTTCAAGATCCTTTTGTGCGGTCTCACCCGCTTTCCGTCGACCGCTTGGCACGTTTGAACCAGCTCGCAACGACGAGCCCTTACTTCGCGCAAAAGGACCCGCCGTCCCTGCAGCTCCGCCACGATCTCATGCGGGCGAAGCTTTCGGGCTATCTTGAAAACCCGCAGACCGTGTTCAACCGATACCCCGAAAGCAATACGACGCTTCCGGCCCGCTATGCGCGGGCGATCGGGAAATTCTTCAAAGGCGGTCCTGGCGCTCTCGAAGCAGCCTTACAGGACACCGAAGGGATGATCCGCGAGAACCCGTCGTACCCCTATTTCCATGAGCTCAAGGCAGACTTCCTGATGAGGTCAGGCAAAAACGCCGCGGCAATTCCAAGCCTGCGACAATCTCTCAAGCTGGCGCCGAACAGCCCATTAATTCGCGTCGAACTCGCAACTGCGCTGCAAAGCAGCGATAGCGCCGAGGCGCAAAAGGAAGCAGTGGAGCTATTGCGTAAAGCCCTCATAGACGATTCCGAGAACGGCCGCGCTTACAGGCTGCTCGCCAATGTATATTATAAGCAGGGGAAGTCCCCCGAAGCCGATGCCATGACGGCGCAAGCCTACTTCTACGAAGGAAACGTCAAGCAAGCGCAGCTTTTCGCGAAACGCGCGCAACTCCAGCTACGGGCGGGTTCACCCGAGTGGCTGAAAAATGACGACATCATCAATTACAAACCGCAGACTTAAGCGGTTCTAAGTCGGCGACAACGCGAGATTAAATCAAATGACCTTGAAGACCACATTCTGGAATACCCTCAACTTGGCCTCGACCGGCAAAAGGTGCGCCGCAGCCTTGCTCGGATTGGCTCTGCTCGGGTCGGCTTTTTCTCCGGCAGTTCACTTTGTGTCCGGAGCCGCGCGCGCCGATACGATCGCTCCGACAGCGGGTGGAACCGCTTTCACTGACGACCAGAAAAAAGCCCTTGGCGACATCATCAAAGACTACCTCGTCAAGAACCCCGAGATCATGATCGACGTGCAGAACGCGCTCGATGAGAAATCGCAGAAAGAGCAGGAAGCTCGGCTCAAGTCGTTCATGGCCGAAAATGCCAAGTCGATCTATCGCTCGCCGAACAGCTCGGTTGCGGGCAACCCCAATGGCGACATCACGGTTGTCGAATTCTTCGATTTCAACTGCGGCTACTGCAAGCACGGACTTCCCGAGGTGCAGAAGCTGATCGCCGCCGACAAGAATGTGCGCGTCGTCTTCAAAGAGCTTCCCATCTTATCGAAGGGCTCGGAAGAGGCTGCGAAGGCCGCACTCGCAGCCAAGCGGCAGGGCAAGTATTGGGAATTCCACCAGGCCATGCTCGGCTCCAAGGGGCAGGCCAATGAGGCGTCGTCTTTGAAGGCCGCGGAAACGCTCGGCCTCGACATGGCGAAGTTCAAAGCCGACATGGCAAGCGACGACGTGAAGAACGAGCTTTTGGAAATGATGAAGTTGGCCAAGACGATGGGCGTCAACGGCACCCCGCACTTCCTCGTCGGCGACAAATCGATTCCGGGTGCGCCGGAGGACCTCCACGAACAGCTCGAAACGCTCGTTACGGATTTCCGCAAGAACAAGTGCGCAACCTGCTGAGCCTGCTCGCGCGAAATCTCGAGTTGTCGCAGCTAGTTACCATATTTTGCACGTCAAAGTGCGCGGCCCTGCCCGCGCACTTTGCGCATTCGTAGAAAGCTGATAGACCCAGGGCTCCGCAATTGGCTCGGGCGTCAGTCCGGTGCCCGAACGGCCTCCAAAACATGACATCCCACGTTTACGTTCTGAACGGACCCAATCTAAATATGCTCGGCGTTCGGGAACCAGAAGTCTATGGTACCGAGACGCTCGACGATCTTCGCATCCGCACGGAAAAGGCGGCGGCGAAGAACGGGCTTTCAGTAGATTTCCGGCAGTCCAACATCGAGGGGGAAATCGTGAGCTGGGTGCAGGAGGCGCGCGGCAAAGCGAAGGGCATCATCATCAACGCGGGCGGGTACACCCACACGTCCGTCGCCATTCTCGATGCCTTGCAAGCCGTCGGCCTTCCCGTCGTCGAGGTTCATCTCTCGAACATCTTCCGGCGGGATCAGTTTCGCCAGCATTCCTACATTTCACTCGCCGCGACGGGCGTGATCTGCGGCCTTGGCGCCAAGGGCTACGAACTTGCCATCGAGGCGATGGCCAACATCGTGAACAAATCCACAAGCAAAGCGTGACGCCGAACCCCGAGCTTACGCTATAAGACGCACGCCAACAAAATCGAGGACACGGGACTGATGAGCGCAAAAGACCAAGGGCCGAAAGCGGGAAGCGCCGAAGGTCAGATGATCCGCGAGCTCGCCGAGCTTTTGAACGCTACGGGGCTGACGGAAATCGAGATCGAAAAGAGCGGTCTCAAGGTTCGCGTCGCGAAGACCATTTCGATTACGGCCGCGCCGCAGGCTTATGCCCCGGCTCCCGTCGCCGCCCCGTCGGCTCCCGCAAGCGATGCAAAGCCGCCGGCCGCCGCTCCCGGCGATCTGTCGAAGCATCCCGGCGCCGTAAAGTCGCCGATGGTTGGCACCGCCTACCGCTCGCCGGAACCGGGCGCCCCATTGTTTTGTGAAGTCGGCAGCAAGGTCAATCAGGGCGATACGCTGCTGATCATCGAAGCCATGAAGACAATGAATCAGATACCGGCTCCGCGCAGCGGCACCGTCAAAGCCATCCTCATCGAAAACGCTCAGCCCGTCGAGTATGGCGAGCCGCTGATCATCATAGAATAGAGCGCTACCGGTAGCCCCGGCAAAGACGCCCTGGAGTGCAAATGTTCGATAAGATACTGATTGCCAATCGAGGAGAGATCGCGCTGCGGATACAGCGCGCCTGCCGAGAACTTGGGATCGCAACGGTCGCCGTCCATTCAACCGCTGATGCCGACGCCATGCACGTAAGGCTCGCGGACGAAAGCGTCTGCATCGGACCGCCTTCGGCGCGCGAGAGCTATCTCAACATTCCAGCACTCGTCACGGCTTGCGAAATCACCGGCGCGGATGCCGTCCATCCCGGCTACGGGTTCCTATCGGAGAATGCGCGTTTCGCGGAGATTCTCGAAGAGCACAAGATCACCTTCATCGGTCCGACGTCCGAGCACATCCGGATCATGGGCGACAAGATCGAGGCGAAGGAAACGGCGAAGAAGCTCGGCATTCCCGTCGTGCCCGGTTCGGCCGGCGCGGTGACCAGCGAAACCGAAGCGATGAAGATCGCCAAGGAAATGGGCTTTCCCGTACTCATCAAAGCGGCGGCAGGCGGCGGCGGCCGCGGGATGAAAGTCGCGACGTCGGCTGCAGACCTCGGCATGGCGCTATCGACGGCGCGGTCGGAAGCCAAGGCCGCCTTCAACGACGACGCCGTCTATATCGAGAAATATCTTCAGAAGCCCCGGCATATCGAAATTCAGGTTTTCGGAGACGGCAAAGGCGACGCCGTCCACCTCGGTGAACGCGACTGCTCGCTGCAGCGCCGGCACCAGAAAGTTCTCGAGGAAAGCCCGTCGCCGGCTCTCAACGCGGCCCAGCGCCAGAAGATCGGCACGACCGTCGCGGAAGCGATGAAGAAGATCAAGTATCGCGGCGCCGGGACTGTCGAGTTCCTCTTCGAGGACGGCGAATTCTACTTCATCGAGATGAACACCCGCCTGCAGGTCGAGCATCCGGTTACCGAGATGGTCACCGGGACGGATCTCGTGCTCGAGCAAATCCGAGTGGCGGCCGGGCTGCCGTTAAGCTTCACGCAGGACGACATCGAGCTCAAGGGGCACGCGATCGAGTGCCGTATCTGCGCCGAAAACCCGAAGGATTTTCGCCCGTCGCCGGGCCAGATCACATATTGGCACCCGCCGGGCGGTCTTGGCGTCAGGGTCGACAGCGGCGTTTACCAGGGTTACCGGATTCCGCCCTTCTACGACAGCCTCATCGGGAAGCTCATTGTTACGGGCAAGACGCGCAACGACGCCCTGATGCGTTTGCGCCGCGCTCTGGCAGAGTTCGTCATAGACGGCATTGAAACGACGATCCCGCTGTTCCAGGATCTTGTTAAAGACCCCGACATCGTAAATGGCGTCTACGATATTCACTGGCTCGAAAAACATTTAGGGATGAAGTAGACTTTGCCTCTGCGCGATATGTTCCGCGCGCGTCCGAGAGTTCGCTTGGCAATTGGCAGCATGGCGTCGCGCGACGACCCGATGTTCGAGATCACGCCGCAGGTTCTCCTGAAAGCCTATAGCTGCGGCATTTTTCCAATGGCAGAAAGCGCGGATGATCCTGCGCTTTACTGGATCGAGCCGCAGCAGCGCGGCGTCCTGCCCCTCGATGGGTTGCATATTCCCCGCCGTCTCCTCAGAACGGTCAGAACGACCCCTTTCAGGGTTACGGTCGACACCGACTATGAACGCGTGATCGATGGTTGCGCAGCGCCCCGCGCCGGCCGGATGTCGACCTGGATCAACACGCGCATCCGCACGCTCTATCGCGAGCTTTTCGACATCGGCGCCTGTCACACCGTCGAGGTTTGGAACGGTGACGTGTTGGTTGGCGGCCTTTATGGCGTGGCGCTGAAGAGCGCGTTCTTCGGCGAGAGCATGTTCTCGACCGAGCGCGACGCCTCAAAAATCGCGCTCGTGCATCTGGCGGCCCGGCTGATCAAAGGTGGCTTCACACTGCTCGATACGCAATTCGTCACTGAGCATTTGCGTCAATTCGGAACCATCGAACTCGACCGTAGCGCTTTCCAGCGGCAGCTCGAAATCGCGCTCGAGAAAAATGCGGATTTTTATGCCTTGCGGCCTGACGCTTCGGGAGCTGAGGTCGCAGCGATATTTTCGTCCGAGCATTCGCGCCAAGCGTAGCCGCCCACGAACGAACCTTGCGCCGACCGCATGTTCCAGACGAAGGGCGCGTGGCTCGATATCGACGGCGATGGTCAAGGAGGTTGCGCCATTGCTCTGAAACCTCGACGGCATAGGAATGGCGACCGGCTGCTTACACGCGCGGATCTGCCGAGCGATACAGCCTCTCTCGCCCGTTATCTCATCGGCAAGATCGTGGTGCGCGAACTTTCTGATGGCATCGTCAGCGGTCGGATTGTCGAGACCGAGGCGTATGTCGTCGGCGACGCGGCGGGCCATGCCTACCGGGGAATGACCCCGCGCAATGGTTCGCTGTTTCTCGAACGTGGGCACGCCTATATTTATTTCGCTTACGGCAGCTCGTACATGCTGAATGTCTCGAGCGAGGCGCGCGGGATTGGAGCCGGCGTCTTGATCAGGGCGCTCGAACCGGTCGAAGGCATCCCGATCATGCGGGTCAATCGCGGCATCGAGCGCTTGCGCGACTTGGCACGGGGTCCCGGAAGACTGGCTGCGGCTCTCCGGATTGACCGTCAGCTCGACGGGCTCGATCTTTGCCGAAAGGGCCCTTTGTGGCTCGGCCGTGATGACCACGAACCCGGCGATATCGGGCAGAGCATTCGGATCGGCATTTCGCGTGATGCGGACCGCCCCCTGCGATTTTATTTTCGGGACAATCCGTTTGTCAGCGGTTCAAGATCTCTGAATCAGTAAGAGGCCGCCGTAAAATATCCCTGCCGGCGTTGCGGCTCTCCCTCCCACTCGATCGTGCCTTGCGGCTTCATCAACTCCGAGGCAACGCCTAGCCAGTCTTGAGTCTGACAAGGTCGATAGGGCCGCGCTGACCGTCCTGCAACGGCCGGATGTGAGCCAGGAATTCAATCTTGCCTGAATTGACGGCGACCCGGTCGCGGCCGTTCCTCTTGGCAGCATAGAGTGCATCGTCGGCGTCGCGTAGCAGCGTTTCGAAGTCGGTGGCGGCATCCTCGGAACAGGAAACGCCGGCGCTGACGGTACTGTTGAATGAGCCGCCATTTCCGGTGAAATTGCGTTTGGCGAGGCGCATGCGCACGACGTCCGCGAGAAGCGCCGCTGTGACGAGTGAGGCGCCCGGCACCAGCATCGCAAACTCCTCGCCACCGAGCCGCGCTGCTAGTCCTTTCGACGGAGAGGAGAGCTTTAGAATCTCCCCGAAAGTTCGCAGCACCTCGTCGCCGGCCAGATGTCCATGAACATCATTGATAACCTTGAAACGATCGATATCGAAAATGACGAGCGCGGCGGGTCCTTCGATGTCCGCGACATGGCTGAGTAGCGCGCGCCTATTGAGCAAGCCCGTCAGAGGATCGGTTTCGGCATCGCGCTTGTGGCCGCGTGCCAACCGTGCCTGGTTAAGCGCCAAGGAAAGAGCGCCGATGCCTGCGAGGGTGGTCAAGCATACGGCGATGTTGAGATCCTCTGCCCAGTTCGACGGGATCTGCGACAGCCGCCATTCGCCGGCATCGAGCAGCAAGATTGCACAAGGAACGAAGGAGAGCCCTGTCAGGATATAAAGAACTGTCAGCAGTGTGATGGCTAGCCGGGCTTCGGCGCGGCCGCGCCAGTAGTCCCTGGCCGTTACAAGCAGGATCACCGTCGCCGCAATATTCAGCACGATGATGGAGGCACCGTTGTAGCCAGCCAGCATGGGAACTGCGATGGCTGTGGAAGAAGTAACCGCGATGATGCCCACGCCGCGCCAGGGGAAAACGCCGGTGCGAAACTCCCGGCCGGCACCGAAAACGAAGGCGAGGCCAGTCAGCAAGATCGTGTATCCGGCCGCGCCGAGCACCGGAGACATTGTGTTTGCGTACCAGCTATAGACGAGCACGCCGAGTGCCATGAAGGAAACGCCGAGCTTCCAGGCAATCAGGAAGTGTTCCGTCCTGGAGACAAGCCAGCTGACGAAAAAGGTGATCGCCAATCCGAAGCCGGAAAGCACAAAAGCCGTCAGGAGCGAATGATAGTCCAACGGCACGGCAGGACTCTGGAATGGTTGGCGAAAGCGCGTGGACTATCTATTTGGCTACCATTGCAAAAAGCTTAAGCCTGCGGCGTCGAACCTGATCTATCGCGCCGAAAGGATGCCGCTTGGCAGCATTACCTCGCTCACGCATCCATCCACGGATTTGGCCCTTCCCCCCTACCCCAGCGGCATCGGGTTGTGGGTGCGCACCAATTGCAACGTAACGGGGTCAGACGCTTCGGGTGCCGAGCTCGCCGCAATTTTCTCGTCCATGGGGTGCTGCTTCCAGCGCCAGCGAGCGGGGCAGCTTGCCGTTTGCTCGCCGTCTTACCGGGACCGGTTCGGGATACCACTGCATCCAAGCGAACTCTCGGCGCATCGTTGCATCGGTTGGCGGCCCGCCCAAAGGCTGCGCCCTATCGATGGGAGTTTGCGGAGCACGGCAAAGAATTCAGCGTCTCCGTCGCGCCGGAGATCACCACCAACGACATGGCGCTGATGATAAAGCTCTCCGTCGCCGGCGCAGGCATCACCTTCGGTATGGAGGAGAGTTTTCGCCCCGCACTCGAGCGCGGTGAACTCGTATCCGTTCTGGAAGACTACTGCCCGCGCTTTGCCGGCTTTTATCTCTACTATCCGAGCCGCAGGAATTTAGCGCCGAAGTTGCGCGCCCTGATCGATCACCTGCAACAGGTCAGGTGATTCCACTGTCACTCCCACTCGATCGTGCCGGGGGGCTTGGAGGTCACGTCGTAGACGACGCGATTGACGCCGCGGACTTCGTTGATGATCCGTGTCGCGACGCGACCGAGGAAGGCCATGTCGAAGTGATAGAAATCCGCCGTCATACCGTCGACGGAGGTGACGGCGCGAAGGCCCAGCACGTGATCGTAGGTTCTGCCGTCGCCCATGACGCCGACGGTGCGCACGGGCAGGAGAACCGCAAAGGCTTGCCAGATGGCATCGTAGAGACCGGCTTGGCGGATCTCATCGAGATAAACCGCGTCGGCCTTGCGCAAGATCTCGAGCTTCTCGCGCGTGATCTCGCCCGGAATGCGGATCGCCAGCCCCGGTCCTGGGAACGGGTGGCGGCCGACGAAGGCTTCGGGCAGTCCGAGTTCGCGGCCGAGCGCGCGGACCTCGTCCTTGAAAAGCTCTCGCAGTGGCTCGACGAGCTTCATGTTCATGCGCTCGGGCAGGCCGCCGACGTTGTGGTGCGACTTGATCGTGACGGAAGGGCCACCCGTGAACGAGACGCTTTCGATGACGTCGGGGTAGAGCGTGCCCTGAGCCAAGAATTCGGCGCCGCCGATCTTCTTCGCTTCCGCCTCGAAGACGTCGATGAAGTGCTTGCCGATCGTCTTGCGCTTCGTCTCGGGATCGGAGACGCCTTCCAGCGCATTCAAAAATTGATCGGAGGCGTCAACGTGAACGAGCGGTATGTTGTAGTGATCGCGGAATAGGCCGACGACTTCGTCCGCTTCGCCCTGCCGCATCAAGCCATGATCGACGAACACGCACGTCAGTTGCTCGCCGATCGCCTCGTGGATGAGGACGGCTGCGACCGCGCTATCGACGCCGCCCGACAAGCCGCAGATCACGCGGCCTTTGCCGACCTGGCGGCGGATCTTGGCGATCATCTCACGACGGTATGCCGACATCGTCCAGTCGGACTTCAGGCCCGCGATCTTGTGCACGAAGTTGGCGATGAGCTTGGCGCCATCGGGCGTGTGCACGACTTCCGGGTGAAACTGCACGGCGTAGAAGTGCCGCTTCTCATCGGCGACAGCCGCGAACGGCGCGTTTTGGCTGGTCGCGATGACTTTAAAACCGTCGGGCAAGCGCGTGACGCGGTCGCCATGGCTCATCCAAACCTGATGGCGTTCGCCGGGCGCCCATGCGCCTTCGAACAGCGGGCTTGAAGTCTCGATCGAAAGGAAGGCGCGGCCGAATTCACGGTCGTGGCCGGTCTCGACCTTGCCGCCGAGCTGCTCGGCCATCGTCTGCTGGCCGTAACAGATGCCGAAGACCGGGACGCCAGAGGAAAACACGGCGTCTGGCGCGCGCGGGGAATTTTCCTCGGTCACGGACGCGGGTCCGCCCGACAGGATCACAGCCTTCGGCTTCAGCTTGGCGAACGCTTCAGCGGCGTTCTGGAACGGGTGGATTTCGGAATAGACGCCTGCTTCGCGCACGCGTCGCGCGATGAGCTGCGTCACCTGGCTTCCAAAATCGATGATGAGAACGGCGTCGGTCAAAGTCGGGGCGAGCCTCTGTTCAGGGCCATCCCCTACGCGAAGACGGCGGTTGCCGCAACGCCTGCCTCAGGCCTCACGCTGCGACAGTGAAGCCCGCGGGTGCGGACGGACCCATCAACGCCAAAAGCCGTTTCAATTCAATCTCCAAACAGCGAAGTTAAGATATGCGGCGAACGAGACCCAGGCGAGATAGGGCATGAACAGGTAGCTCGCGCGCGGATCGATGGGCCACGCCAGGGCTATGAAGGCTGCGACGGCGAGCCAGAGTGCGGCGAGATCCACAAGTGCCAGGAAAATATCGTGGCGGCCGAACATCACGTACGACCAGAGGGCGTTGAGGATCAGGCCGGAGGCCCAAACGACGAGAGCCGGGGTGATGCCGGCGGCTCTCCAGGTCAGCCACCCTGCGATAGCGATCATTATATAAAGGATGGTCCAGGCCACCGGGAAAGCCCAGTTCGGCGGGGTCAACGACGGCTTCTCGAGCGCCGCATACCATTCGCCCGGCATAAATGACGAGCCAGACGAAGCCGCGGCAGCCACGATGATCGCAAAAATTATCAGTGATCCAAAGTCTCGCAACAGCCCTGCTCCCAATTTGTTATCTCTCTGGACGGGAGGCGCGGAACTTTTTCGCCTCAACCATTGAACGCATAACTCCGCAGTCTGGATGCGCGCTGAGACGCATCAAGACGGCGGAACTGGCGGCTCCTCACTGAACTCCGGGAATTTGATGAATCGTTCCAAATGCTCGGACCCAAACTGATTGACGTGGCCGCCGTTCTTATACAGCAAGATCCCATCCATCATCGGGGAGCATCGCTGCTCCTGACACATGAAATCGGACGGTAAGGAAACGCTTACGCCGGGATTGGCGGCTGCGACCCGGAGCAAAGCAGCGTTGGAAAGCTTCAGTTCATCCAGAGCCTCCGCCTTCGGCTTGCCGCACGTTGCAACGTCCCGGTGATTTTCAATCGCTCCAATGATGCAGCGAATGGGCAGCGGATCGTAAATCGGGATTTGACCGATCATCACAACCTTGATGCCGCGATCGGTGAATGTCCGCACTGTTCTCTCCAATGCGGTGTCAAAATTGAGATTCGGGCTTCCGGCACGATCAGCTGAATTTGCATGCTGGGCTGCCGCGGAATTCACGAGCCACAACCACTTTTCCCAGAAGCCCGAGATGACCGCGATCTTCAGCTTTGGATTTAGCTCGACGAATTTTTTGGCCTCGGTTTGATAGGAAGTGCATTCGGCGATCTTGTCCTCCGTTTCGGCAGGAATTGAAACGTCGAACAGCAATGGGCAGCCACCGTTTGTCACTTGGCGTCCAGTGAGCTTGCGATGTTCGGCATACTTGGCGACGAGGGGCGCCCAATGATCTCCCATTGAGTCGCCGAATAGGGCGAGTTCATAGGAGCCGCCGGGATCGCGCTTTTTTCCAAAATTGCAGACGTCGTCATCGGCGAACACGTTCTCGAAGCCATCGCACCGCATTCGAACTGGGTTGCCGGCAACGAGCTGGCTCAATACCCGCCGGGATTCGGCTGCGTATCGATTGGGGAAACCCTTCATGCCTTTGATGGTGCCGGCGAACATCGCCATGATCGCAACGCACGACAGCGCCGCGACGACGAACTTCCCGTCGGACAAGCCCCATGTTGCCGCTTTTGCCGAAGTCGCAGCAGCAGACCGGCGCGAACTGCGAAACGGCCGCTCAATCCAACGCCACGAAAAAATTGCGACGGCCACGCTGATGAGGACGATCAGAGATGCTTCGCCGGCATCCAGCGGCCGCTCGAGGCGATAGCTCGCGAGCGCGAGCAGCGGCCAATGCCACAGATAAAGCGAGTAGGAAATCAGCCCGACGAACACCAAGGGCCGGTAGCTGAGCAGGCGCGTCAACAGCACATTCTGAGACATGCAGCCGGCGATGATGGCAACGGTGCCGAAGCAGGCCGGAGCGGCGTGCAGCCCCGGGAAATTCGAATGCGGACTGAGCAGGAGGAAGCTCGCAAGAACGGCGACGATGCCGGCGATGCTCAAGGCTTCGCTTGCCGCCCGTCCAAACTTTATTTCAGACGCGACCAGCGCGAGCGCTGCACCGGTCAGAAGCTCCCAGGCGCGGGAGGGCAGCATGAAGAATGCGAATTCGTGGTCGATCGAAACCTTTGCTTCGGCGAACCACAGCGACGCGCCAAGCGACAACAGCACTAAGCCGAGGATGGTGCGTTTCGACAGAAACGGCGAGGCCAGCATCAAGATGAGCGGCCACGTCAGATAGAACTGGTCTTCGACGGCGAGCGACCAGGTGTGCAGGAGCGGTTTCTCGAGCGCGGGGGCCGAGAAATATCCGCCCGTCAGGTAGAAAAAGACGTTTGAGAAAAGACCAATAAACGCCAGAAGACTGCGGCCGTAGTACCAGAATGCATCCGGCAGCAGGATGAATGCCGAGAGCACAGTCACCACGACGACGCAGGCGAATGCCGCCGGCAAGAGACGCCGGGCGCGGCGGACGAAAAAGCGATAGAGGGAAAATGTGCCGTCCGATATTTCGGTGACGACGAGCGACGTGATCAGGAATCCCGAGATGACGAAAAAAACATCGACGCCGGCGAAGCCACCCGTGATGACACCCGGAAAAGCGTGGTACGCGACGACGGCGATTATCGCCAGCGCCCGCAGCCCATCGACAAACGGCAGATAGCTCATCCCCCGATCCCGCTCCGATGGCTGCCTCTGAAGCTTTTCGGGCGATAAGAATAGGCGGCCCGGCGGCAGTCAACCGTTCACTTCCGGTCCCCACGAGAAACGGGACACCGGTGATGTTTTTGCGAGGGGCGATGCGAGTTGGAGACGCTTGTGCATGCTAATGGTCAAAACACGGCTGGGCGTCAGCGCCATTGCAGGGATTGGTTTGTTCGCGGATCAAGATATCCCCAAGGGCACTGAAACGTGGCGGTTCATGCGCCATTTCGACAGGCTGCTGACCGAGCGCGAGATCGACAGCCTGCCGGAGCCCGCGCGCTCGAGCATTCTCGATCATACCTACCTCGATGCCACGAGCGGCTTATTCGTGCTCTGTGCCGACAACGCCCGTTTCATGAACCATGCGGACGAGCCCAACACGGCGGGCGTCCACGAGAAGGGGGCGATCGAGGGCTACGACATCGCCATTCGTGATATTCGCGCGGGTGAAGAAATGACCTGTGACTACCGAACGTTCGACGCGCACGTCGAGCTGAAGCTCGGCGGCAAATAACGGATTCTCGTCCGCTTACTCGCCCGGGATGACGGCGGGCTCGATGGATTTCCGCGCGGAACGCCGGCGCTTGGCGGCGAGCGCGCGCATCGCTTCGGCGGCCAAAATGCGACGCTGCAGGTAAGGCGAGAAATAGCCCGCGTAACGGCGCCAAAGATCCGACCGCATCCAGTCGTCTCCCGACACGTGGCCGCGGCAGTGGGGCGCGCCGCAGGAGCACGCGAACTCGTCGTAGGGAGATCCGTCGCTCGTCGCGTAGTCGTAGGTGATTTCCTCGCCTGGCCCGATATCGCGCATGGCGACGAGCGTGATCTGGCCGGAGAGACCGGAATTCGGATCACAGCTGTGATTGACGTAATCCGGCGGCTCACAGTCAGAAAGCGAGACGAGGTACTGGTTTTCCTCGACTTGCAGCGAATAGCGCCGAACCGTCTGCGGCATCTCGTTCAATTCCTCGCCGGTGACGAGCGTGCCGCTCCACACGACGATCAGTTCGCCCTTGGCGATCGCGTCTCGTGCGACGACGGTGTGGCCGCCGCGATCGGGTGTCGGATGAACTTCGCACTTGGGCGTGAGGAAAGAGTGGGGCCTGCCGCTCATTCAATGACCTCAATTGGCCTCACGAGCGTGGGCACGGCGCAACCGCAAAAAGCGAACCATGACACCTGTCCCTCGGTTTGCTGCTAGCCGTCAGCAAACGTCGCATCACATAGTTTCGTCGCGTGCGATGTCAACGGCGAAAAGTAGGCATTTGCATGATGAAAGCGCGCCGGCATTCATGCCTTGATCGCGCGGGCGGAAAAAATGTTCCGAGAAAAGCTGAATACTGACGATATTTGGCATTCGCCGACTGGAGGGCGCGAGTGCGTCCCTCCACTGATCAATCCACAGAAACTTTGCTCACGCCTTGCGCGAGAGGACGGCGATGAAGAAGCCGTCGGTCCCGTGCTGGCCGGGCGTCAGCAGCAGCGAATCGGACCGGCCGTCGGCAGACGGCGGAAGTTCGCCTGAGGCCGTGTCCCAAAGTCCGGCGGCGGGGACGGGTGTGAAAGCGGGATTTTCCTCGAGAAAGCGGGCGATTTGCTCGGTGTTCTCCTCGGGAAGAAGTGAGCAGGTGACATAAACCAGCCGGCCGCCGGGCTTCACGAGTGCTGCGGCGCGCTTCAGAACAGTCCGCTGCTCATCCGTCCGCGCCTTCAGCGCTTCGGGCTTCACGCGCCACTTGGCGTCCGGACGACGCCGCCACGTGCCCGTTCCCGTGCACGGCGCATCCGCGAGGACGACGTCAAAGCGGGGACCGAGAGCATCGACCGCAGCTTCGTCTCCGGCTCTCAGCACCTGCAGATTGCGAACGCCAGCGCGCTTTACCCGCTCGAAGATCGGCTTCAGCTGGTTGCGATCGTGGTCGTAGGCATAGAGCTGACCGGTGTTCTGCATCAGCGCCGCAAGCGCCATCGTCTTGCCGCCAGCACCGGCGCAAAGATCAAGCACCTGCTTCCTCGGTCCGGCGCCGGAGAGGAGAGCGGCGATCTGCGATCCCTCGTCCTGAATTTCGAACCAGCCAGCCTGGAACGCCGCTTCGGCTTGCAGGTTCGGGGTGCGCTGCGCGCCGACGGGCGGCGGCACTCGGACGCCGATGGGAGAAATGGAGCACGGCTCGGCGCCGAAGCTTGCGAGCGCTTTCAGCACCTTTTCGCGCGTGGACTTCAGGGTGTTGACCCGCAAATCGGCGGGCGCGCGGCGAGCCATTGCCTGGCCTTCGGCGACTGCGCGATCTCCGAACTGGGCGGAAAATGCAGGCCACAGCCATTCGGGGATGTCGGCTTTGACGTGGTCGGGCGCCTCGTCCAGAGGACGTGTCAGGCCGACCCGCTCGGCGTCCGTCAAGGGCTCGGGCGAATGGTCCGCGCCATCGCAAGCGGCGATGACAGCCTCCGGCGTCAGATCCAACGCCGACGAGGCAGCGCCGATTGCGAGGGCGCGCGGCGTGTCTGATCCGAGCGCCCAGGCGATCGACGAGCGGCGGCGCAAGGCGTCGTAGACCATTCCGCCTATGGCGTTGCGGTCGCCGGAACCGGCAAAGCGGTGTGCCTTGCCCCAGTCGGTCAAGGCCATGGAAACGGGTTGATAGCGATTGAGGATCTGTTCGAGAACCTCGATCGCGGCCGCGATACGTGCGCCGGACTTCATGCAGAGATCATTTCAGGTGCCAATTTCGGATGCCGGACTCAGATTCCGGTCAGGATTTTTATCGCGAAGACGATCCACATCGCGATCAGTGCCGCCGCTCCGAGGCCGTAAATGCCTCCGCGATGGCTGACGTTGTTGTACGTCACGTGGATGTAAGCGTGAATGATGCGCGTGACGACGAAAAGCCACGCTAGCGTGAGCAGCAGAACGTCGCCGGCTTTGGTGATCAAGATGAAGGCGATGAGCGCGTAAAAGAGGACCGGGAGCTCGAACTGGTTTCTGAAGGCGTTGGCATACTGCGTCACCTTCGTCGGCCATCCCGGCTCACCGAGCGCGATGGCGTCGGACCGGACTTCGCCGCTGCTGAGTAATCTGGTGCGCGTGACCGCCATCATCATGAAGAGCACAAACGTCAGCCCCACTTGGACGAATACCGGCAGAAGGAAATCAGTGACTGTCATGCTTTTCCCCCTCGCCGGCTTTGCGCGTACGTCCTTCTCATTACCTTAGCTGCCGGCGCCCGGATAGTTCGGACTTTCGCGGGTGATCATGACGCCGTGGGCATGGCTTTCACGAATTGCGGCCGGAGAAATGCGAACGAACTTCGCGCGCTTTTGCAGTTCGGGGATCGTCTTTGCGCCGAGGTATCCCATGCCGGCGCGCAATCCGCCGACGAGCTGATGCACGACGGCTTCCATGGGTCCCTTGTAAGGAACCTGCCCCTCGATGCCTTCCGGCACGAGCTTCAGCGTGTCGCGCACTTCGGCTTGGAAGTAGCGGTCTGCCGAGCCACGGGCCATCGCGCCGACTGAGCCCATGCCACGGTAGGATTTGTAGGTTCGCCCTTGATAAAGGTAGGTCTCGCCCGGCGCCTCGTCGGTGCCGCCGAGAAGCGATCCGATCATGACGCAGGACGCGCCCGCTGCGATCGCCTTCGCGATATCGCCGGAAAAGCGAATGCCGCCGTCCGCGATAACGGGGACGCCCGAGCGCGAGGCCTCTTTCGCACAATCCATAACGGCGGTGAGCTGCGGAACGCCGACACCTGCCACGATGCGCGTCGTGCAGATCGAGCCCGGGCCAATGCCAACCTTGATTGCGTCGGCGCCTGCGGCGATCAAAGCTTTGGTTGCATCGGCCGTCGCGACGTTGCCGGCGATGACCTGGACACTGTTCGACTGGTGCTTGATGCGCGCGACGGCCTCGATGACCTTCGCGGAGTGGCCGTGCGCGGTATCGACGACGATCACGTCGCAACCGGCCGCAATGAGGCGTTCGGTGCGCTCGAAGCCATCTTCGCCGACCGTCGTTGCAGCAGCGACGCGCAAACGTCCCTGAGCGTCCTTCGAGGCGTTGGGGTGCTTCGCCGCCTTCTCGATGTCCTTGACGGTGATGAGGCCGATGCAATTGCCGGCGTCATCGACGACGATCAGTTTTTCAATGCGGTTTTGATGGAGCAGGCGCTTGGCTTCTTCCTGCGAAACGTTGCGCTTAACGGTCACCAGATTTTGCTGGGTCATCAATTCCGAAACCGGCTGATCCAGTCTCGTTGCAAATCGGACGTCGCGGTTGGTCAGGATGCCGACAAGCTTGCCTTTCCCGGCGCTGCCGTCGGGTGCTTCCGTTCCACCCGAAACGACCGGAACACCCGTGACGCCCTTATCAGCCATCAGCTTCAGGGCTTGGCGCAGCGTTTTTTGGGGGGCGATCGTCACCGGGTCGAGGACGATGCCGCTTTCGTAGCGCTTCACCAGGCCGACGTGGCGCGCCTGCTCTTCGATGGTGAGATTGCGGTGGATCACGCCGATGCCACCCTCTTGGGCCATCGCGATCGCCAGCCTAGCCTCGGTGACTGTATCCATCGCCGATGACAGAAGGGGAATGTTCAGGCGGATAGACTTGGTCAATTGGGTCGAGACGTCCGCCTGTCCCGGCATCACGTCGGACGGCCCGGGGACGAGCAACACGTCATCAAAGGTAAGCGCGATCCCCGAATCGAGCGCCGATAGGCTCGAAGTCATGCGGACTTCTCCAAATTTGGGGGGGCGACACGTTCGGGCCCCCTGGGGCGGAACATTGTCGCGGGGTCTATATCACCAAGGTTCCGCGCTTGGAAGCGCCCCGAGCCGCGTCAAATGGGGATAGCGATAACCAATTAACAGAGAGCGTAAACGCCGACCGTCATGGCGGTGTCGCAGGATGCTGCCAGATTGCTCTCACGGGGTTCAAAGCCCCCATGAGATTCGCTTCAAATTCGGGCTGTTGGCGGCGTTGTCGAGCGTAATCCCGCCTCCGGCCTGAGGTGAGCCAGCCAGCATCGAGCCGTTATTCGGCCTCTGGCTCTGTCCGTCCTCGAAAGCCCGTTGCCAGCACGTAAAGCTCCGAGCTTTCGGCACGGCTTGCCGGCGGCTTTACGTGGCGCACCGTCTTGAAGTCGCGCTTCAACGCATCGAGCAGGTCTCGCTCGGTGCCGCCTTGGAAGACTTTGCAAAGGAACACGCCGCCGGGCTCCAGCACGTCGGCCGCGAAGGCGGCGGCGGCTTCAGCGAGACCCATGATGCGCATGTGATCGGTCTTGGCGTGGCCGACGGTCGGCGCGGCCATGTCCGACAGGACGACATCGGCTTTGCCACCCCGCAGATGCGATTTCAGAAGGTCTTCGGCATTCGGATCGGTGAAGTCCATCTCGATGATCTCGACGCCGGTGATCGGCTCGAAATTCAGGTAGTCGATGGCGACCACCTGGCCTTTGCCCTCGGCCGCCTTGACGCGCTCGGCTGCTTCCTGCGACCAGCCGCCAGGAGCCGCCCCAAGGTCGATGATCCGCTGACCGGATTTCAGAAAATGGTATCGCGCATCGATCTCACGCAGCTTGAACGCCGCGCGGGACCGCAGCCCTTCCCGCTTCGACGCCGTCACGTAGGGATCGTTCAACTGGCGCTCGAGCCAGCGCGCAGACGAAACGGAGCGCTTGCGCGCCGTCTTGACGGTGGTGCGCATCTGGCGCTGACCGCCGCTCAGGCTGCTCGCGCGATTGCCGCTGCCGCCCTTTCTGTTGCCTTTGTCTGCCACGATTATTTAACGCCGCTTGACTGCTTCGAACGTCCACGCCGGCGACGTCCGGCACGCCAGACACCGTCTTCCATCATCAATCGCATCAAAATGCCTTCTCTAAGTCCGCGGTCGGCTACCCGCAGGCGCTCCGCGGGCCATTGCTTCAGTATCGCGTCGAGGATCGCGCATCCGGCAAGAACGAGATCGGCCCGTTCCCTTCCGATGCAAGGCTGCATTACGCGCTCTTCGTAGGTTTGTCCGAGAAGCGTCGACGTTACATCGTCTATCTCGGGGACGTTCAACCAGATTCCATCGACGCGCTTGCGATCGTAGCGTTCGAGCCCAAGCTTCACGCCTGCGATCGTCGTAACCGTTCCCGACGTGCCGAGGAAGTGGATGGACTTGCCAGCCATCTGCTCAGAAAAACGATGCTTCGCTTCGAACGGCACGAGCAGCTCGGTCACGGCACGCGACATTGCCTTGAACGTTCCCGGGGTGACGTCGCGGCCGCCGTAGTGCTCCGCCAATGTCACGACGCCCACCGGAAGAGATTCCCACGCGACGATCGCATCGTTCACGTCGGAGCGTCCGGTTAGCACATCGCGGCGGGTGCCGAGCCGCGTCATATCAAGCCAAATGATCTCCGACGAGCCGCCGCCGATGTCGAACACCAGAACGTAGTCCGCTGCGGCATCGATCAGTGTCGCGCAGCCCGCGACGGCCAAGTGCGCTTCGAGTTCCGGCGTCAGTATCTCGATGTCGAGATCGAAGATGTCTTTGACCTTATTGACGAAGGCGGGTCCGTTGTCGGCAACCCGGCAGGCCTGCGTCGCGACAAGGCGTGTCCGCGAAACATGATGACGTTGCAATTTGCCGGCACAGATCTTCAGCGCCTCCAGCGTGCGGTTCATCGCCAGCTCGGAAAGACGACCCGTCTGGCTGACGCCTTCGCCGAGACGAATAATGCGCGAGAAAGCGTCCACCACACGAAAGCCGCGCCGCGACGGGCGCGCGACAAGCAGGCGGCAATTATTGGTGCCGAGATCGAGCGCGCCGTAGATCTGTTCGCCGGGATGATCGGGTCCGACCCCGAACGCCCGCTCATCGAAGCTCTGGCGCTGCCACTCGTTCGGGCTGTCGCGCCATGGCGACGACGCCAACCGGTTCGACAACACGCCCCCCGGCCCCGCACGGTTTCTCTGGCGAAATTGGCGCTCGCCGCCGTTGATGACGCGCGTCACCGGCACTATCTTTTCGTGCCCTGGGGCAATGCCGACGTCGTCGTCAGAGCTGTCTGGGGGTCCTGCGCCGTCAGACCGGTCAGGACCTGAGTGTTCAGGCTTCAACGTCGTTCTCCAGGACCTGGTATAGCATCGGCTTGCCGCGGTGCAGCCGAGCTCGTCAGGCCGTTTAATCTGGACCTCTGTTGAGGCGAGTGTAGCAGGTCGCGCCCCGCCGTAAAGCTCTGGCGGGGCATTGCTTAACGATGCGAAGCAAACGGAGCGTATGTTGGCTGAACCGGCCGCGTTTTATCGATGCTGAGGCGAAAGAGATTTCTGCTCGCTCTATTCGCCGCGGCGGGACTTTTCCGAGTTGCTTCGCCGACCTTGGCGGACAGCCTCGGCAATGATGAAATCGCTTCTCGTCTGCGATCGGCGTATCCCGCATTCGTCTCGGGCGTCGAAGGAAATGAGGTCGTCTTCAAAGACGGCTCGAGACTTCCACTTTCTGACGGCCGGGACAAACCGTTCGACGCGTGGCTCGCCAATCCCGATATCCGAGGCATGTTCCGATTTATGTATCCGCGCGGCGCACCGGCTCTTCCTCCCGCCCGCGACTTCGATCCCGGCCGCGCACGCAATGCGCAGTTCTTTTCGAAGATCTATGGCGACTGTCGAAAGCCGGAATTCCGTTCATCGCTGACGACGATCACGTGGCTCCCTTCGAAGGCCGCGCAACATATCCAGATTTCCCGGTTGAACGGCGTCGCGGAACATCTCAGCGCGGTCAGCCGCGAGCTTGATGCTCTTCCGGCGAAATTCGATGTGTTTCTCGTTCCCGCCGCCGGAGGCTACGTGTGCCGGCCGATCGCGGGGACCGAACGGCGCTCGGGTCACGGCTATGGCATCGCGATCGATATAGCGACGAGACGCTCTCACTACTGGCGGTGGGCAAGTGGTGGTCCCGGCAGTAGCCGCTACCGGAACGACATTCCGATGGAGATCGTCGACATCTTCGAGAAGCACGGGTTCATCTGGGGCGGCCGGTGGTTCCATTACGATACGATGCACTTCGAATACCGGCCGGAGCTGCTGCCGCCACGAAAGTAGCTCCGGCTGCACCTGCAGCACTCCGGCGAGGCGCGGTTTTCCACTGCTGAAAAGTTGGCGCTCAAACCGTCGCCGCCACCATCGCCCACCAAATTGCGGGCTTTGGCGCCGATCGATCGCTCTCGATCTTTAAAAGACGGCCCCGCGACCGGAAGACCATGGATGGCGAGCTTGCAGACATCGGAGGCTGCTGCTATGACCCGCGCTCCGGCGGCCAATGTGCCGTCCGATCCCGGCTTTGGGGGATCGTCTAATGGTAGGACTGCAGACTCTGACTCTGCCTGTCTAGGTTCGAATCCTAGTCCCCCAGCCAGCTATTAAGTTATTGATATCGCTGCATATTATTCGATTTCCGCAGCTAGGATTTCGTCGCAAAATCCGCGCCTTGTCGACGGGCAATTTGGAGTCGTCTACGGTCGGCCGCGTCTCTGTGGACGTTACTAGGCTCCGAGCCCTATTTATCTCTGTCGGCCTTTTTCGGCCGGTCAGACTCGCATCGCTTTAGGGCGTTGCCAACGCGCTACCGCGCCTCGAACCCGAGAACTGCGCGCTGAAACTGCCAGTCATGTGGCAGGTCTTTGCAAAGAGAGAGAAGGCGGGCCGGCGTCAGCTCCGGTGGATATTGTCCCGATACGAGCGCGCGGACGATGTCCGGCGCGAGATAAGTGACGCGCATGTGCGCCGACAGATAGTCTCGTTTGATGCCGAGCCGCTGGGCCATCGCGTCGATGGTCGCGTCCCGCCCGGTCATGAGCGCGTCGCGGGTCGCGTGCGCGTCGCGCAATAATGCAACCATCTGCCCGTCGGGCTTCTTGGCAATGCCGCCGCCGACTACCAAGCGAATCCCCTTCCCTGCTCGGCGCAGCTTCGCCTCGATGCGCAGTTCAAATGTTTCAGGCCCTGTAATCGCTGGCGAACTGAAAGTGTCACCCAGAAAGACAGATGCGATCTCCCTTCTCTTCAGTGACGTGATGACCTCATCATCATGGATCTCGACAGTCTCGATGACCGATCGCACAAGCTCTCGTACTTTGATCGACGGCACGCTCGTCCAGCCTTCTGCGAGTTGCATTGCCTTCGAAAGTACCGACCGAAGACTCGAGGCATCAAACTCGAAGCATGACAATGCGTCTCCAACATCCCGCTCCGAGGCAAAGAATGCGCGGAGCCGATCAAGGACCAGACCTTCAACATCGCCTGCGGGAAGGCGCCAGCCCTTTGCGTGATCCGAACGGGTGCCCGTGACCAACGACGTCGAGACATAGTAGCGATAGCGGCGGCCCTTCTTGACCGCATGCGTCGGCGTCATGCGCTGCCCGTTGCCGTCCGCGATCAATCTCGCAAACAGGCTGGGCTCTTCGGCATTCGTGCCAAGCACCCGCGCGTGCCGATTGGCAGACAGCTTCTCTTGGACGAGTCGCCAGACTTGGGCATCGATGATCGGCTCGTGCTGGCCAGGATAGATGTTGCCCTGATGCGCGATCTCGCCGCGATAGAGGTGGTTTTGCAGAAGCGTATAGAGGGCACCGCGTGATAAGCGGTTCCCGCCCGACAGGACACCGCCGGCGCCATCGCGACGCTTGCTGACGACACTAAGCCGAGCAAGTTCGTGCCCGAGCGCCCTGACCGATCCGAGTTCCGCGTAGCGCCGGAAGATCATGCGCACGGTCTCAGCCTCGATCTCGTTCACGATCAGCTTGCGATCCTTGGCGTCATAGCCCAACGGGACGTTGCCGCCCATCCACATGCCCTTGGCCTTGGATGCCGCGATCTTGTCGCGAATGCGCTCGCCGGCAATCTCACGTTCGAACTGAGCGAACGACAGAAGCATATTGAGCGTGAGCCGGCCCATGGACGTCGTGGTGTTGAACTGCTGTGTTACCGAGACGAACGAGGCGCCGTGTGCGTCGAACACATCGACGATCTTCGCAAAGTCAGCGAGCGACCGAGTCAGCCGGTCGACCTTATAGACAACGACGATTTGAACCTTGGCGGCTTGAATGTCGGCCAGCAGCCGTTGAAGCGCCGGTCGCTCCATGGTGCCACCCGAAAGCCCTCCGTCGTCGTAGAGATCGGGAAGGCACGCCCACCCGGCGTGCTTTTGGCTTAGAACGAAGGCAGCGCAGGCCTCCCGCTGCGCGTCGAGCGAGTTGAACTCCTTTTCAAGCCCCTCGTCAGAGGATTTGCGCGTGTAGATCGCACAATTCAGGCGTTTCATTTGGGGCGCCTGTCCAGACCGAAGAAGCGCGGACCGGACCAGTGCGCGCCAGTGATTTCCCGCGCGACAACCGACAGTGACCTATAGTGCTTGCCACGCCACTCGGCGCCGTCGGCATGGACGAGAACAGTATGCGTCTCTCCCTTCCACTCGCGTACAAGCCGCGTGCCCGACTTTACGATCGCTGGGGCTGCTTTGCGGGTAACGCCCTGATGCGCCTCCGGCACCGCACCACTTAACCTGCGAAGAACAGATTTGGAGAGGCCGCCGAGCGCTCTCTCCTGGATTTTATAGGTGATGCCGCGAAGCAGGAGACCGCGGGATAGGCTCTTCGGCGGCTGTATCCCATACAGCCGCCGCCATTCGCTACGCAGTTCGAAGTTGGTCAGGCGTTCGAGCTTCGTCAGCTCGGCCCCGATGTCGAGCGGTGTGCACCTCACGTCAGCGACCGCGTTTCGTTTCGATGCGATAGCGGCGAAACTCGCCATTGAGCTTCTTCGACGTCAGCGTGAAGCCGAGCTTCTTTTTGACGGTACCGGCAAGAAAGCCACGGACGCTATGTTGCTGCCAATCCGTTGCTGCCATCATTTCCGGAATCGTCGCGCCTTCGCGTCGGCTCAACAGCGTCAGAACGCGATCATGCTTTGTCACACGCACCGACTGCAGCGGGTCGTCCGCCGCTGTCGAGGGTGTGGTGGGTTGCGTTGACGACGATTTCTTTTGTGGCTTTGACTTGCTGATTTGAGACGACGGTGAGGGCGTGGCTCGTTTGGTATTGGCCGAGGCGCGCGTTTCAATAGCAGTCATGTTGGACTCCGAAGGTTACTGAGGCTCCCCAATGGCGCTCCCACCACCCAAAGCCCCGCAAATCGCGAGGTTGGCCCAACAGCCAGTCGCCAATTTCAACCGGCGTCTATGACCCCACCAATGCGTCCTTTGCGACGGAAGTCCAGGCTCGTTTTTCGCCATGTCCTCCGATGTCGAGATGTCGCTTAAATTGCTGTGTCAAAGTCACCGTAGCCGCGTCGAACCGGCGGCCCCGCGCTCGCAGCTTCAAACTTTCGATGACGTTCACGGTATTTTGCAGATGGTTCCTCACTCCTAAGAACTGCCGTTCTTCCGATAACAGCTGCCGGGCGTCGGTGTGTTTTGGGACGAGGGGCCTTGATAGTCGATCCAGGGCTTCTTTCCCGCTGGCAGACCGATTGAGGTAAAAAAGCCGTTCGCAATGAGACAATGGTTGCGCGGGGAGCGAGTGATCTCGGAGCGAGCAACGATGTGGCTCAACTCAAGGCCAATGAACACGATTGAAGAGCTCGGTTTGCTTGCGCGCGTATTCTGGATCCACGCCGTGCGCGAAGGCCAGCAATCCCTTAATATGATTGCGCAATCCGTATATAGTCGCATTCCCCTGGGCTTTGGCGTGCTTGGCCGGACCAAACTTCGGGTGCATTAGGTAGTGGAGGTGTTGGCGAATGCGCGCCTTAAATTCTCTCTGGAGCCGGGGCCGATCGCCGTCAACAAGCAATCCGAGCACAATCTTTCGGGCCCGAGGCGGGACGATCTGGGTTTTCGCGAGGTTCGGTGCGAAACCGTGGGCGCCAAGCACGCGATAGATTTTGCGGATCACTTTTACCGCTGCGGCGCGCGAGAAGTCGTCCGTTGTTTTCGATAACGTCAGGTCGTCGGCATAGCGCGTATAAGTGAGGCCCGCGGATGCCGCAATCGTTCGAATGTCTTCATCAAGCTCGCGTACGACCAGGTTCGAAAGCCGCGGACTCGTCGGCGCTCCCTGCGGCACATGACCGACTTGGCCGTTGATATAAGCTGAAATCTCGTATCGCCGATCGAAGCCTAGCGACCATCTCTTCAACGGCGGAGCGCGCCTTCGAAGACGCGTGCACAAGCGGGCTAATTCGAAGGCGACGAGGGGCTGGTAGCCTATTTCGTGAAAAACGTGATAGACTTGTCGCTCGCTGATGCTCTCGAAAAACGCCCGGATGTCGATCTTGATCATCCACCGGGCGCCGCAATGTATCGACGCGGCTGCATAGACCGAAGAGCGCTTGGTGAAAGCGACACTTGCTTCGTCCGGCTCCGCCGCGCAGAGAACATGACGGTCGATCCATTGCTGGACTTTTTTGAGCCGCGCCTCGGGAACTGTAATAATGCGATAGCGCAGCCGCTGATTGCGAACGGGGCGTTTGCGTATCCTGAAAAGCCGGTAATCGCGTGTCGCGTTGCGCTCGACGATTTCTCTCAGATAAGCGTACGGCACGCCCGCGCGAACCGAAAGATGCCGCAAAGATAGGATCTCCGGCACATTTCTTGAGCGGCGTCGAAGCGCCTCTATCGTCGCAATCGCGTTATCCGAGATCTCCGCTGGTGTCGCCGCTTTGTCAGCGGCTCGATGATACTGCTGAGGCCGCCAAATGGTCATTTACTTTGACACCCGTAGGGTGAGGATCGTCGAGTTCGCGCGGGAAGACACCGATCCGAGAGCGAGCTCGACGATGATCAGCTGCCGAAGCGAGCTTTTCCGTAGGGTCGCAGAATCTGCGCCCCGCCTCCGGCCTTGCGGCCGGCGGTGCCAGGGCTCTCGCCCCAGCATCATCTAAATAGACTCTTCGGCGGTCTCAGCATCGAAGGGAAATAGAATGAGTCGTTATCCGCCGAAATGACTATCTCTTTCGGCTTTGACTTTCTCAGATACTTAAATTCCGCGTAAGCCTCTTCAGTCGGACGCAGCTTATCCGTCAGCAGACCAGCACGTTTTGCCCTCCTAATCGCAAGCCTGACCTCCGCCATCGTGAGCCCCGTCCGTGCCGATGCACTTGCTTCATTTCGGGGGCGGCGCTTCAAGGCTGCCAACACGAGTACCGTTTGCCGGGCCACCGGGCTTAACTTTCTCAAACCGCTGACCGACTTCAATTGCTCCTCTCTTAGAAGAGAAAGTCGAGCGTCTTCGAGCCCTTCATTCTCTTTTTCCGCTTCCGGACCGACCTCGATCGTGCGGGCTTTGAAAAGCGATTTCCAACGCCTCGTCTCCCGAAAGAGAAGCAGGGGTACGTTGTTCGGTGTCCCGTGGGCAAAGGCGATCAGCGCTCCCGTGTCGCCGTAGCCGAGAGATGTCATCCGATCCGTCGGTGGAGAGGGGCAATAGTCCTCGCATAGACCGATCAATTGGTCACGCGACGGGTTTGGAAGAAGCCCAATCGTCGGACATCCCATCACGATTGTCACCTTTGGCTTCGATGGATGCTTTCGAACCGCTTCAATCCCTGCGTCAGTGCCGGAATAAGCAACCACCTCGAACGAAAAAATCCCGTAGGATGCCCAACTCGTAATTGTCGGCACCTTCCAGGCGGAATCGAGAAAGCGCGTCACCTGATCGCCAGAGCCGATAAAATCCGTGACCAGGACGAAAGTCCGCGGCCGACGCTGCCGAAGATCCTGCATACTCGGGTGCACACGGAATTTATCTCGGTTCTGACGCTGAAGCATCGAAACAAACTGCGCGATGATCCCTTCGCTGCCGATATCCGGCTCGTCGTTACGTTCGGGATCAGCAGGGCGTAGAGCCACTCCTTCGGCGCGACGTACGCGCCCTGGCGACCATTTATATAGTGGGAATGGCACACCGTGGCGGCCAGGAACTCTGCGTTCCACATAGAGCGCAAGCGGCCCGTCGGTCTTTGCGGCCATGTCTCTTATGAGCGCGAGAATCCCGCTGCGAAATTCATCCGCGCTTATATAGTGGATGCAGTCGACGAGTTTGCGTGCCGTTGCGCGATCCGCTTCGGAAAACTGTTGCAGCCAAGCGACGACTTCAGTGCTTCGAGTTCGCATCGAACCCTTCTCTAATCCTGCGCGACGACCGCTTCCTGCCTATCCCTATCGACCTGCCCGATTCGCGTCGAGATGAGCAGCTCCCTTTGAAGCAACGAAAAAGTAGGACCGCTCCGAGGTCCCCGCTTCGCCTATGGACCAGCATTGCTTTCGCACGGCACTGCGAGTGCGTGCCGAGCGCAATCTTTGCGCGCATCATCAGTCCTCGTCCGCCTAGCCGACACCGCGTCGTCTTATTGCCCGTAGAGCTTTCTGGTTGATGCTCTGCCGATGATGTAGTTGCTTGTCGCTCAGATTGCGCTTCCGGACTGTGCTGCCCTGGAATTCGTATTCCCACTTCGATATCAGACCGCGTTCAAAGAGCCACACGGCCAGATCAGTACCCATGCTCTTGCCAATATCCTTGCGAATGCGCCTGATTCCTCTGAACAGCGCCTCGCTATCCAAGCCCAAGAACCGCCTGACGCACTGGTTTCCAACGATTGCCGTGTTGCGCGTCAGGCGATTCCTGATCTCGCAACGCTCCAGGATTGGATGATGCCCGCAGAGGCACGTTTCAGGCTCGTCCGGCTCGGCCTGAGATATGCTGACTAGCTCCCACTCCTTCTTCGCAGCGACCCAGTCGTCCGCTCGGCTAAGCGGTAAAATCGCGTCTCTGAGACGCTCGAAATTATATCCTTCCGCCATGCTCGCCCCTCCCGCAGGTCCGATTGAGATCGTTCACCCAATCAGCCGCGCACCCAGCGAATCAGGACCTAGAGCCACACGATACCTGCTGTTTGAATGCGTGCCACGCGCCATCCGCGGGCTTTGAGCATCTGGATCTCCTGAGCCATGAACGTGTCTTTCATGGCTAGGCAGAGCAGATGCGTTGGTCTGGTCACGCCGACATAGTGCTGCTTGAGTCGTGCCTGCATTCGGACTCCCTCGCGGCCTTTGCCGGCATTCGCGCCGAGTAGCCAGGGTTTGAGTTCCTGCAGATGATGGCCGTGAAAGAACGTGTCGAGCACCATGGTGGCGGTGTGCGTCTCGCCCTTGACCGAGTGCACAGAGCCCACGCGGATTGCAAGTTTCGGGGCTTCCGACGGATAGCGGAAAAAGTTGTCCCGCTGCGGTCTTTGAAGCGATTGCCCTGCCTGCGCGGCGACCGGCCATGTAAGGAAATCGGCTTGGTGGTTCCGGGTAAAAGCTGTGCCGGCAAGAGCCCCGGAAATTGCGATCACCTGAGCGCACCAGCCGGCATCCCATTTTTCCGAGGTTAGATCCGTCTCCGGGTTCGTGAAGGCGGCAACAAGCGCGCGATATTGCTCTCTGAGTTCGACTTGTTCCGATAGCGCTTCTAAAATCTGCGCATGCTTGCGCCTCCGGGCCGCAATCCGGGCAGCGGGGTTTGCAAGTCGCGCGAGCCGGACAATGCCTTCGGCGATCTTGTCGACGGCTTGATGCGCCTCGCCCGTTTCGAATGTGGTTTTGCGTCCTGCCGTCACGTACTGAAAGAAAGTTGCCGGCCTTGGCTCGCTCGTTGTGAGCTCGTGGTCGTACTCGGACCAGTAATGCCGCACGAATCTCGGCACGTTGTCGTCCGCACCGGAACGATGGACGGCGCCGACCGCAACGAAGGTACCGTCACGAAGCTCCTGCTCGGTAAATGTGGCGCCCAAGTAAGAAGCGTACGCTTCAAGAACCTGCGTGACGGTCTGATCGGAGAACAGGAATATCGAGTGCCTGCCGCTTGTGTCAGCGGCGATCTTGGCAGCGGACGGTCCGCGCCCTTGAAGCCCGGGCGGAACGAGGCCGAGTGGATTGGCGAAATCAGCGATCTGCTGGCCGAACCGATGGCTGTTGGGTACGTCTCTCCTGATGTCTTCTTGAGGAAAGACATCACTCTCGGCTGCCTTGTCGTTGATGTGGCCGTAAATGGCTTGGTTCGAGTCGCCATACCGCTGCCGGACGGCGACCGGGCTTCCCTCGATGAACAGGCGATGGATCAGCGCCGACTGAAATTCATTGTTGTCCTGCACCTCGTCGATGAACAGCATCGGAAAGCGCTGCTTTATGGTCTCTGCCACATGGGGATACTTGTCGAGAAGATCGCCAGCCCACATGAACACTTCCCGGTAGCGGTGAAAGCCGTCTTCAGCGCACTTCTTCACGAGCGCGCGTAGTTGCTGCGCTGATGCTGCATTTGCGTTGGCGAATTCGGGCTGGCCGTTTTCTTTGACCACATCAAATGCGGGGGTGGACAAATGCCAGCCCGCAACTAGGTTCGTCTGCGGACTTTTTTCCCGCGCGGCAACGTAGTTGTGCAGGGTCATGAATTGATTGAGCCGCAGCAATCGGCGCCGGTGCAGTTCGCATTGCTGGTCGTCGAACGTCGAGGCCGGATATCCCAGAGATCGCAGCCAGGGAACGGCCAGAAATTCGTTCACGAACCCGTGGATGGTGCCAACATAGTGCGGATACGTGAGAAGCCTTCGCCCCTCGTGCGTAAAGCCTAGAGAGGATTCAATCTCGCGCCGCGCGACATTCGTGTGCGAAAGAATGCAAATGCCTCTGCGAGCATCCGTCCACTTGCGCGCCAGAATGGCGAGCTTTGCAACGAGCAAAGTCGTCTTGCCGCTGCCGGGACAAGCCTCAACGTCGAGCGTCGCGACGGATTTCAGTATTTGCAGCCTGGGATCGTTCCCGTCCGGTCCGCTAAATGCATCGGCAGGAAGGCCGAGCGTCTGTGCCGCCCAGGCGGTGTCTTCGTCGTTGATCTGGGGCGGTTCGAAGGGTTGGGCGCGCATCATGGCCTCCCTCCATTCCCTTGGGCCGCTTGAACGGTCACATGCTCGATGGCCGACACAAGGTAAGTTGGAAACTTGGAGCGCCATTGCGCGGCCGTCCGCTGGCGATTTTTCCCGTCGAGTTCCAGAATGCGGGCGAGGTACTGCGCCGCTATCGGTTTTGATGCATCCTTGTTAGCAAGAGTCGCATACACGTGGGCCGCCAGCTCGTCGTCGGTGTGGTTCTGCGCAACAAGATCTTTCCATGACTTGAGCGCGTCGCGCGTGACGCCGAACCGGGTCTTCGTTCCATTGACGATCTTGTTGTCGGCCAGCGCAAGCTGCACGGCAAGCCACATTTCCTTGGAGAGCCCGCTACGGGCGAGGTCATATTCAAAAGTCCATCGATCCGAAACAAACGTTTCGACCTTCTGTCCTGCCGCCCGCGTCCGGATTTGTTCCCTGCGATCTGCGAGCGCATTGCCGGCAAAATCCGAAACAGCGCGCCAGCGCCGCGTATTCGCCGTCGGAAATGCCTGGTCCGCGGCAACCTTACCGAGGATAACCGGAGCGCAGTCCGGCATGACATCGAGGTCCGCGATGCAAGCAACCGGAACGTCGATGGTCCCGTCGGCGGTAGCGTCATTCCTCTGGTATATGCGCGCATATCGGCGAAGCCCGACGGTTCCGACATTGACGATAGAGACGCCGTTCTCGGTCAGGTCGCGGCCGATCAACCTTGAGATGGTAGGCAGGAGGATGTTTTCCGCATCGCCTTCCACGATGAGAACGCCGCGCGCGAAGAACAGGTTGGCTTTTGTGACGTCGAGGAAGCGCTCAAGGAAGGCGTAGTCGCCAGCGTCCAGCATCGTGCGGCCGGGTGACAGCGGGAACGCCTTTCCGCGCTGCATAAGAACGATATTGTCGAGCTTGATCGCGGAAGCGAGGTTGGGGCTGTGCGTTGTGAGGAGAATCTGGATGGACTGACCGTCCGTGCGCTTGGCTTCTACCTGGCGCTGCAAAAACTGCATTAGGCGCAATTGCCGCTGAGGATGCAGATGGGCCTCGGGCTCCTCGATGATGAGCAGCGGAAATCCATCGCTTTCCGAGCCGAGCAGAAGAAGTTCGCAAGCCATGAACAAAAGATTGTTCGAGCCCAGGCCGCGATTGGGCGGCAGGTTTTTCGCGTCGGGATCGCGCAACTCGAGCTCGAGCTTTTCAAGGAGCTGTCTTCTCCTGGTCTCTCCCTCGCCGGCGCTGACGGACATTTGTCCTTCGAGCGCCTTCCCGGCGAAGGCCAAATTACTCAGGTAGTCTGTATTGAGCCGATTCTTCGCGGCCCGCAGACCCGGATGTGCGCCGAGCAGCGTGTTCGCGAAGTCACCGATGCCAAGAACGCTCAAGGTGGACAGGTCGTTTGGCGGTCCGGCTTGCGGATCGAAGTCGGTGCCCTCTTGTACCTCCTTCGTGTATTGCAGAATTTGCGAGAGACGCGACCCTCTTCCTGCGGACATAGCCCGTTCAGCGTCGCGCAGCGGTCGAAGATAGGCCGCGCACAGAAGCAGACGGATGGCCTGTTCGAGTTGGGGACCGTCCGCGTTTTTGCCAGATTTAACCTCGATCATTGTATAGCGGCGGTGCGCCGATGCTCGCGCGTTCGCAACGGCCTTCCAGTTCACGTAAAGAACCGGGTTTTTCTTGCCGTCGCGGGCTTCATAGGTAAGGTATTCGGCGAACGCCGCCGTGTCGGTCAGCGTCAGAGCTTCGAACTTGCAGGTTATGCGGATTTCCGTGCGCCGGTCTTCATTGTTTGGCTGATGAAAATCGGCGTCGTCGACCCTGTAGCCTTCCTGATCCCTCGTCCCAAGGACGAGGCGCAGCGCGTCTATGATCGTCGTCTTGCCGGAATCGTTTTCGCCCACCAACGCAGTGAGGCCGGGTGTGAGTTTCAGGAAAAGGCCTTTGTCCCCTTCTCCGAAAAGCCGGAAATTTTCTATCCGCAGCTCCGCAATGAACATCTTCCCCCCGCGGCAATTTCCGGCGACCGAAGCAATGTGAGCTAGCACACAGTCGGGATCAGCGCGATGGTCCGTGCAAGGTAAACGAGCCTGCATGAACACCGAACGCGTCCTTTGTTGTATTATCCGCTTAGTGCTGTACTTCTGCCCGCGGTCTCTCCTCCGACAGCGCTATAAAACTCGTCTGCGCGGAGTCCGCGTTTACTGCGTAGCCGACGATATTGAAAAGGGATTTCAATGTTGGCGAGTGAAGACTCACGCTTGGCTCAATGCAATCGAGCGTCAAGCGCCCGAAATACTCCCGCCTCTCGCCATAGCTTGCGATTTCCAATCACATACAAAGCTTCCCGCGCCCTCGTCACGGCGACGTTGAGAATATTTGGTCTGCCGCCTGCCCAATTGCGTGCGCCCGTCTGATGGGCGGCGGGTGCGCCTAGCACTAGAATAACTGCCTCGGCCTCGCGTCCTTGAACCGTATGCACGGTACCAATTCGACTGTATGCCCATGCGCGCGCGTCGTCAGTCCACACATTTAGTATGCCGCTTTGCTGAACAATGCCGCGCAGGTTTTCCTGAACGATAACGAAGGGCGTTATGATGTAGAGGTCCGGTGGCGTATTCAGCTGGCGCAAGGACTTGAGAAGTTCGAGGACCATCTCCCCCTCCTCCGGGCACCACTTGTCGCCCCCGCCGCCTTTGACGTCAAACCAGCGCGAAGGCCCGAGCAAATCTCTAACTGGTGAGGCCCTAGCTGGTGTGCCGTGAACCATGAGGTGTTCATAGGCGACGGCATTGGAGATGCCGAACATCGGCTCAGTACACCGGCGATGAACAAGCAGCGGGACGCCAACGGTGCGCGAGCCCTGCTTGCCGGCAAACTCGGCAATATAACGCGTAGCCGAGTCCGCCAGGGTCTGCACCGAAGCGGAAGGAGCGTTGAAGCGATCAGGATCGACGCAATATGTCCTGCAAATTGCCTGGGTCAGGATGTCCGGAAGCACCACGACAGGTTCGATTTGCATCGGATCGCCGACGACAACGGCTCGTCGTGTTCGCATCAACGCACCGACCGCGGCTTGAGGCAAGGCCTGCCCCGCTTCATCGATCAGCAGCCATCCCAGCGCCTCGGGCTGCAATTGGCCGAGCATGCGCTCAACGGAAGCAAAGGTTGTCGATACCGCCGGCACAACGAGAAAGAGCGACGACCATAGATCGGGGACAAGCGCTTCCTTGGCGGCGTCCGGCATTTTGCGTCCGGAAAAATGTTCATGAGCGCGGCAAGGTTATGGCGCAACGGCTTGGCCGCGGCATCGACAAAGGCTTTGTGCAAGTCCATCGCCGCAATGAAAATATCGTCGCGCAACCGGTTCGCTTCTGCATCGAACCATGGCGCGAGCGCATGCCGGTCGACGTGTTGCCGCGCGGCAAACGTCTCATCAATCATTCGATCGCCGAGTTTCTTGCGCCATTGATGCAGCGACCTTCTCCCGTTCTCGTAAGCGGCGCTTGTAGTTCCATACGCGGCCGAGACCCTGCGGAAATTAGCCTCTGCCGTCGCATTCGACTGCACTGCTGCTGCGTGAGCGCCTTCGGCGAGTTTGGCCGGTTCTTGCGCTCGAAGAGCTTCCTCTTCCAGCCCGGCTCGAAGAGATCTCCAGTTTCGATAGGTCGCGGTCCCGAACAATCGTGAGAAGAATCCAGGCTGCCTTTGTTCGTGTGCACGAAAGACGTGGCGTGCGGTTTCTCGGGCGTCGTTGAACTGCCGAGTTCGCCGGACCTGCTCTTCCAAGTCGGCTTTCGCCGCACGATGTGCTTTCTCGCTATTTTTGAATTGCTGAGACGTCTGCCGCAGCGTTTCTTCTAAGCGAGGCACTTCGGTTAGTAGTTGACGCGCAGTTTCTAATTCAGCGCGAGACTTACGACTCCTTTCGATGGTCGCCAGAAACGCCTTTCGTGCCGTCTTCCAGCGTTCGATCGCCTCTGCTGGATTTCCTGGTGCTTTTTCTTCGGTGACAATTCGCGGCGGTCTCTTCTCAATAATTTCCTTCGTCTCAGGATCAACGATCTCCAGGACTTGGGGCGTGCCACTTGCGTGCGCGAGGTATCTCGACATCCCAAAATCGTCGTCCCACCAGAACCCCTTGCGAAAGGTGCTGCGGTTTTGAGCATTGCCAAGCACTGCTGCGATGAGGCCCCAGGTCTCCCTATCGCTGAGGCTGTCCGAGAGGCAGCTGAAATAGCGAAGGTCCTCCGCGTCGGCCGCGATAGCGTTGAGGCCCGGGAGCTCAGCGCTGACATTCTCGACGGCTTTGTTGTTTGAAGACGCTATGAGCATCTCATAGCCCTTAATCCGCGGATCGAGCTTGTAGAGGTGCAACCAAGCATTTCCTGCGCTCAGACGTTGGCCGGAGTTCGTGAATGCAGACGCCGGATCATCAAAAGTAGCTAGTGCCTCGGCGCGTTGCGAGACTAAGGCCGCTACGACATCTCTTAGCAGAGTCGTCTTGCCCGTTCCGGGAGGGCCGTTGACAGCAAGTACGCCGCCTTGCCTGAGGTCGCGCAGTGCAAGATTCACGGCTGCCTGCTGAAGCAAAACAAGGGGATGACGTCCGGGGCCGGGCCACCGTGCGAGAGGGAACTCTTTCGGGGCGACCGCTTGACCCAGCGCTTCGCAAGCATCGAGCAGGTTGACGCATTTGCTGGGTTTATCGTCTCCAAGGTATTTCTTGAGATTAGGCGAGGCTTTTCCTTCGCGGAGCAGTGTTCGCGCCGATGCGAGGTCATTCAGGAAGAAGCTGTTGAGTAATAGAGGTTCCGGAGGATCGCTATTTCGATAGTACTGATAGCTACGAATGGCGAAACGAGGCTGCTCAACGAGGTCCGAAGGTAATTCCAGCTCGGACACCGCCCATCGATAGGCGCGCTCTATTGTCTGATGATCAAGTGGTAACAGCTCTCCCTCTTTGTTTTCTCGCCGGATCAGCCGATCAAGCTTTTCAACGAGAGCTCCTTCAGCAATCTGCCATTCGCCAAGCTTGTATAGATCGGCACGCAGAGCCTTGGGGACCGCCCAAGCGAAACTCGAAATTGAAACCGCAGGCTCTTCGACGGGCCTACCATTCCGATCGAGCATGATGGTCGCTAAGATGGCTTCGCCTCGGGCGACTGCGCGTTCCGCTCGTGTATCTCCGAACTTGGTGATCAGCGATGCGATGGCGGCGTCGAGCTTGATGGTCCCCAAAACGACTTGGTAGTAGAGCCTCGCATTCTTTCGACCGTCGCGTCCAATTTCCCAAGGCAGTTTTGGAGTAAGCTTCGCAACCGCGTACCGATCTCCGCCCGTCAGATCGGTCTCGCGACGGAAGGCAGGCGGCGACAAAATTTCTAACGCACTCCAAGCAGCTAGAATGGCCTCAGGATCATCAGTGATGGGCGCGGGCTTGATCCTAAAGGGTCGTGTATTCGGCTTTGCTGCTTCGCTAGGCTCAGGTGGGTCTTCGCGATTGTCTTGGTCTTCCAACTTTTCGAGAACTTCGCTTTCTGCAGCTGCGGTGGACGCATCCACCGGCCTTTCCTCTTCTTCGTTTGAACTTTCAGAATTTGGTAGTCCGTCATCCCCAGTTTGATAGAGGATGTCCTCGACACTTTTTCTCAACCGAGCAGCTCGGTTGGTGGATCGATATTCAAGCTCGTCACGAAGCGTCTCAAGAAATTCAGTATCGGATTTGCGCGCTGAAAATTCGCGTTCGAGCGTCTCTATACTACTCTTGAAAAACGGCCGGCTCATGGTACCCCTCTGCTTGCTTCATTTTGCAAAGGGGCATGCTTCGCGTCTAGATCAGGAGTTCATTTATTCCGATGCGGAAAGATAATTCATGACGATTGTCGACATCGATCAGGAGGCGTTGCGATCCGACCCACGGTCTATCGCTATCTCTCTATTGAAGATTGAAGATTGAAGATTTTGATCACTTTCGAAAATGCGGTGTCAACCTAACGCATATCTCGACATGGCCTGACCGTTTTGAAGCATCCGATTTTGCATTCTTTGTCAACGCAGAGCAATTCGATGGTCCCGCATTGGAATGCGAGAGCCCTGCTCACTTCGACTGTCATGAATCCTACCTGAGGGCTCAGGAAGAATTGGTGCGCGATGGCTCGGGTAAGGCCGGCTCGTGGCCTGTCCCGGGCGCTCTCCGTCTCGCGCAGCCTTCGCTCCATCAACTCGCCAAATGTCTCTTCTAAGAAGTTACTCGGCTGAAGCGCATCACAACAATTGACCTCTCGGATTCGCGATCTTTATGAGCCTCCTCGTTGATGAGATGGGCGAACGCGGCAGCGATGGCGCAGTCGCCAAGCCTGAGATTATTCTGGACATACGAGTAGGCGTTGAAGGCCTGCAGGTTGGAGATGTTCTTGATCGGGATATCGGGCAAATGAAGCGGCCGAGCTCGGGATCGTAGACGCGGCCGTTCATATGGATGAGGCCGACCGGATCGAGCTGCTCGTGGAAGGTGTAGCCGCGCGTCAGCGTCTGGCCCTGCCAGGCGAACGGCATGCTGGCGGTGTAGACGGTCCAGTCGAACTTGCGCCGCTTGCCTCAGGCGCCGAACGAGACCCACTCGAGGATGCGCAGCACATAACTTAAACTGCTAATCGAGTGTAGCCCCTCGGGAATATGCCGGACTCCGCCGCTTTTGCCCCAATGGGTCACTCGCCGACAGGCCGTCCGATTCAGCGATCTGCGCCGGCAATGTGTGCAAGGTCCAGTGAGTTTCAACCGGGCAAAGACTGCTATCTGATGCCCAACTGCGTCTTCGAGCAATCAGATTGCTGCGCCCAGCAGCCGGAACCTACGCTACCGTAATTTTTTGAACTATCTTATCTTCTACTCCTTCGTATCGCTGCCTCCACGTCGCGAAACTTCTTTTACAGCCCGAAGCACATCGTCCTCGAATTGTTCATCCCTGTTCTTAAGATCCTGCCAGACAGCACTATTATGCACGATTAATTTGGCTTCTTGCATATTTGCTATTCCCAAACGGGAAAGCAGCAGAACCGATAGCACCTTATTTATTCCAGCGTCCCTCATGCACTTGAGGATTTCCTCGACGCTCGCACCGGATCTGGCGAGAGCCTCACAAGAGGATAATGTTTTCTCCAGATTATCCATGGAATCAATTCTTCTGCAGATTGATTGTGTAGGAGAATGGTCTATTGGGATTCGCGCCGGTCATCCGCATTCCACTAATTTGCACTTGGCTAAATCCGAGTCCCTTTGCCTCGTCCAGCAACGGGGCGGCTGCTTTTAGGACCGCGCCGGTGCCGAGCGAACCCGGAAATTCCCCCTTTACCGGCCATACTGTAAAATCGAGGACCTTCAACAATGAGCCTTCAATTTGAATATTTCCTGCGATTCCAACTGGTCCAACCGCGGTTGCAACCTCGCGGTAGATCATTGTCGCTCCTTCAGCCTGCCATTTATACCCGGGGATGGCTCCTAAGGCGGCCAATCCCCACTGGCCGGTGCTGCAGCCGTTGAGCGCGCATTCTGCCGCTGAATATCCCGGCACAACAGCACCGTAAAGGGATTGAACAAAGCCTCCAATCTGCTGACCTGCCTTTTGCACGCCTGCAGCGACATCATCCCATAACTTCGCGCCAATATTCTCATCATTGTAGAGATGAGCGAATGATGCGGTGATGGCACCGTTGGAGAACTTGCCACCGGTGATCTCGGATGCAAGGCCGCCGGCGGTCGCGGCGAAGGCGGTGCGGACGAAGAGCCCATCGGGGCTGTTGCCGACGAGATCAGCGCCGGCGAAGCCGCCGACACTGCCGAGCCCCGCTGAGGCAAAGCCCTCAAGGAAGCTGCCGCCTTGGGCGACAGAGAGCGCGCCGCCGACGACCGCGTGAGTAACCGTTGAGATCGCCTGACCTGCAAGACCTCCCGCTTGGACGATGGGATGCAAAAAGTTTCCAACCCCTATCCATACGTTCATCGACACGAACGCGAACGCCATGGATTTTATGGCATCGACGATTGAGCCTCCCGCTGCCAGCGCCATCGCTCCCGCCGCGGCGATACACGCTGGTATGGCCGCCGCACACGCGGCGATCTGTATGAGGGCCCTTCCGATCTGGGAGTTGAGGATGGCCTTGAAGACGCCGGCGATGGCCTTGAACACGGACTTGAAGAAGTTGCCGATGGCCTTGAACAACCCGGAGAGGAAGTAGCCGGACGGATCGGTGAAGGATAAGGGATTGTTCTGGACGTACGAGTAGGCGTTGAAGGCCTGCAGGTTCGAGATGTCCTGGATCGCGATGTCGGGCGACATGAAGCGGCCGAGTTCGGGATCGTAGACGCGGCCGTTCATATGGATGAGGCCGACCGGATCGAGCTGCTCGTGGAAGGTATAACCGCGCGTCAGCGTCTGCCCCTGCCAGGCGAACGGCAGGCTGGCCGTGTAGACCGTCCAGTCGAACTTGCGCCGCTTGCCCCAGGCGTCGAACGACGCCCGTTCGACGATGGCGCCGCTGCCGTCGGTAACGACGTCGAGCGAGCCCAAGTGATCGGTTAAGAGATACTGCGTCTGCGACTGCCAGGTCCCCGGGACCGTCTGGGTGCTGAGGATCACCACGGCGCCGCCGATGGTCAAGCGGCGCGTCACCTGCCCCGTTGCCGTCGTCATGACCTCGTAGGTGCCGCCGGCGACGTAGTGCGTCGTCGTGGTGCCGGTCTCGTTGGTGTCGATGCGCTTGAAGCGGGCGCGATCCGGACCATAGGCGATGTCGATGGCCCGGAGCCCCTGCACCACGCGCGTCGGCATGCCGAAGCCGCTCCAGGTGATGGTGCGGCCATCACCGGAGGTCATGCTGCCGTTCGGGTCGTAGCAGTAGTTGGTGTTCTTGGTGCCGGCGACCGCGGTCACCGCGTGTGGTCCCGGGCCTCCGCAGGAGGTTCCCGTTCCATAGGTATAGAGGCCGACGTCCGACTTCGACGTGATGTTGCCGAGGCTGTCGTAGGCAACGTCGACGGTGTTCGTCGTGCCACCCGTCGTCGTGGCCGACCGCGTCACCCGGTTGAGGGTGTCGTAGGTAAAGTCGTCGCGCACGTTCAGCTGGTTGTCGACACGGTTCTGCAGATTGCCGAGCTTGTCCCAGCTGTAGCTCAGGCTGCGGACGGTCGTCGCCGACACCGTCGAGGTGATGCCGGTCAGGAAGCCCGTCGCCGGGTCATAGCTGCGATTATCCTGGACGCCGTTGCCGAGCTCGGCGGTCGTGATGTTGCCCCGCGCATCGCTCGCCAGCGCCTTCCAATAGACCGTCGACCCAGTTGAATCGCTGATCTTCTCGAGACGACCTGAGGCGCTGTAACCGTTGGCGGCGACGAAGCCCGAGGGATAGGTCACCGTGGCCGGGCGGCTCAATGCGTCGTAGGTCGTCGCGACCGTGTAGGTCGCAGCGTCGATCGTCTCCGTCGCGGCCGACGGCCGGCCGAGGCTGTCGTAGGTCACCGTCGACTGATAGCCGTAGCCCGACGCCGACGTCAGCTTGCCGATGCCCTTGGGCTGGGTGTCATAGACCCAAGTCGAGGTGCGCGCGCCGGGCGTCGGCGCCGTCGCGTCATCGATGCGGGTCAGGATGCGGCCGAGGACGTCATAGGTCATCGACGTCCGCTGGCCCTTGGCGTCGGTCTGATCGACGAGCAGGCCGAGGGCATTGTAGCGGTAGGTCCAGGCCCCCTGATCCGGCGTCGTGCTCGCAATCTTGTTGCCGAGGAGGTCGTAGCTCGTCGTCGTCTGGTTCCCGGCGGGATCGGCGATGACCGTCAGCTGGCCGAGGGCGTCGTACTGATAGGTCGTGACGTTGTTGGCGTTGTCCTTCGCCGAGATCATCCGTCCGGCGACGTCCTTGGTGATGGTCTTGGTCTGGCCGAGTTCGTTGGTGCTCGTCGAGACGAGGCCGTTGTAGGCGACCAGCTGCGTCGCCGTATCCGAGCGCGTCGTCAGCGTCGGCCGATTGAGCAGGTCATAGACGATCGTGGTCCAGCGTGGCGTGTCGCCATCGAGCGTTGGATCGGAGTGCTGGACGACGTTGCCCTTGGCATCATAGATCGTGTCGACGTCGATCAGGCGGCCGTCGAGCCCCTGGCTCGTCTCGCGGATCGTCCGGTTGAGACGATCCTTGTAGACGGCGGCCAGCGGCGCCCCGGCGACCTGCGTGACGACGACATAGGCGCCGCGCGCCGGACAGAGCGTGTCGGCATCACACCAGTAGCGGTAGCCCTTGGTCGTCGTCCCGTCGGCGCGGGTCTCGACGTTGGGCAGACCGAAGGCGTCGTAGCTCTGCGTCGTTGTTAGGCCGTTGGGGCCCGTGACACTCGTCGCCAGGCCGGTGACCGGGTCATAGACCGACGTCTGGCTCTGGCCGAGCGGGTTGGTCTCGGTCGTCCGATAGCGGAAGCGCGTGTCGTAGCCGTAGCCTGTCGTCCGGCTGGTGGCGGCGATGCCGGAGGTCGCGGCCGAGCCCCACGTCTCAACTACGCTCGACACCGCGCCATAGCCGTTGCGCGTATAGGTCTTGGTGCTGGTCAGCGCGTCGCCCGGCTCGACCGTCTCGGTGGCGAGCAGGCCGGTGGTCGGATCGTAGGTGTAGCCCGAACGACGGACGATGGTCGGCTTGCCCGTTGCCTGATGCGTCGCCGTGGCACTCGTCAGGCGCCCCATGATCCACGTGCTCGTGGTGTTGCTGTAGACCATGTCGGTCGTGGTCGTGAACGTGCTCGCGCCGAGGGTTGTGATCTGCTGCTGCTGAGTGGCGAAGCCATAGTCGTCGTAGGTCGTGTTCTCGGTCAGCGTGCCGAGGGCGGCGCCGTTGAGGTCGAGCTTCGTCGTCACCGTCTGCGGCGAGTAGTTGAAGCAGCGGTAGTTGGCGGTCCCCGCCGTGCCGAAGCAGCGCTTCGCCAGCGTGACCGTCTTGTCCTCGAGCACGCCGCCGCCGGGAGCGATGGTCCGGCTGCGCGTCAGTGTGCCTTGATAGTTGTTGGCATAGTCCTGGCTGTACTCGAGCACCGACGCGATCCCCGTCGCATCGTCGGTGATCGTCATCTTGGCGAAGCCGAGCGAGCCCGCCCCCTTCAGGTGACTGCGCAGCGCCTCATACTTGTAGGACTGGCTGTTCTGGCCGCCGATGCCGTTATCGGTCTTGATCTGGGCGACGACGTCGATCGCCGCCTGCGTATCCTGCGCCGGATACGTCGCGCCCGTCCCCTTCGTGTAGACCGTCGGATCCGTCAGCTGCTTGTACGTGACGTCGATCCGGTTCCCCAGGCCGTTCGTGATCGAGGAGATCAGATCTGGACGAGCATAGTTGCCGAGAAATATGTAGTCATTTGCATCGCCAGCGGAACGGCCGTAAGTGTCAGCCGCGTAGGCATAAAGGTCGGTAATACCATCTCCATTAAAATCGCCTACTGCCGCGATGCGAAATCCTATGGGAACTGAAACTGCGGTTCCGAGATCGATATCTGTAAATGTACTGTCACCCTTGGACAGCCACAAATGATCCGTACCCGTTGCCGATGACTTTCGGCCATACCCATCGACTCGCATGACATACATATCTGCGAGCCCATCACCATTGAAGTCACCCGCGGCGGCCACCTTGTAACCGACATATCCTCCAGTAGGAATGGGCCCGTCGAATCCAACAAAAGTTCCGTCACCCTTCGAAAGCGCGACAACATCGGCGCTGTTGCCGGTAGAGCGGCCATATGAGTCTCGTGGAAACCTGTACTCATCGAGGAGGCCATCTCCGTTAAAGTCCTCCCACACGCCATCTCCGCACTGACCGCCGTCACAGGTGGGCAGAGACGCGCTTATGTTCGTAAAGCGGCCGTCTCCTAGCGACAGCCATATCGTTTCGGGATTAGATGGCAGGAATACGAAAAAATCGCTAAGGCCGTCGCCGTTGAAATCGCCTGCAGCAGCTATTCGTGCATCTTCGTATGTAGACGAACTTGTAACGCCGCCGTCCGAAGGACCCAACGGGACGACCGCAAATGTGCCGTCCCCATTAGATAGAATTGATCTATCATTAATTCTTCCCTCAAAGCTGCCGTTATCCTTTATATAGGCAACGTGCATGTCTGAACGTCCGTCCCCGTTCAAATCAATGCCGGAATAACTTACTCCCAAGAGGATGGAACTGTCTGAGAAATAACTTGCTGCCAGCAAGACATCTTGAAATGTGCCGTCTGCACGCGCGAGTCTTAGATATCGCGTATTGTTTTTGTAGGTTTGAACGTCTGTAAGACCGTCCCCATTGAAATCTCCCCCGAACGTTATCTTAAAGTTATCAGTTAGGGTTGGGATTGCCGTGTTATTGAAAGTGCCAGCGGCCGTTCCGTACCAGATAAAGTCGGAAGTCCCGGCGCCATTCGAATATTTGAGACGAACGTTCGTCGCATCCGACGTAACTGGCATGACGTACAGATCGCTTAATCCGTCGCCATTAAAATCGCCGGATCCGACCACGTTAAATTTGACATCACCCGGCCCCATGATGCCGCTGGCGCTCAACAGCTTTGGCGTGAAGTAGGTGGCACCGGCGGGTGGATCATCGGATGACCAGGTGAGGACGGTCGGATTGAGACAGGCCGTCGGCGTGCATTCCTTGATCTGCTGCACCTGCTTCGCCGACCGGTAGGTCAGCTGATAATCGCGGAACAGCGTCGCGTCGGCATAGACCTTGACGTTGGTCAGCCGCCGCGCCGTCGTATATTTTTGCCCGTTTGCATAGGCGATCCGCGGCTTCGGCGAGGTGTCGTAGACGAAGTCGACGTGGTTGTAGGGGGTTAATCCCTGCGCCGTGTTGCCGGTATAAAGAACGGACAGCGGCCCGAAGTCGCCGTTGGCATCGACGAAGTACTGGAACTGGATGTAGTTCCCCGCGCGATCCGAGAGTTTGTTCAGACCCCAGACGCGCGCCTCGGAGCGCCCGAGCGCCAGGATCCGGGAGTCGGTTGTGTTGCCGTATTCCAGAATCTCACCGGACTTCTTATAAACGACGAACCGCTGCGGTCCGGTTCCGGCACTGCCATACGAGATAATCTTTGAGAACTCTTCCGGCGATGTGCGGTACTCGGTGCCGTCAGCACCATAGGTGCCACTGATCGCGACCAGCCGCTGACCATTCAAACAGAACTTATCGGCGGTCGTGAAGTCGACGGCGTGAATGACACCGTCATGATAGAGATCGCTGGCACAGCGCGTGATGTAGCTCAGGCCGCTGATCGAGCCGCCGTAGCCCATCGGGCCATCGCCGCCCGGCGTCGCGAACTGCAATGCGAGCTTCGGCTGCACGCCGGTGGTGCCAATGGGCACCGTAATCGGGATCGTATAGCTGGCGCTGCCGCTCGGCGACACGCCGAACTCGGCGGCCGTGGCGCCGATGGTATCGCTTGCCGGCAGGACGCCGGCCGACCCCGCGAACCGCGTCAGCGGATCTGTCGCCGAGGCCGAATGAAAAGAAAGACCGCTGAACGCAAGCGACAAAGCAATCACGGACGCGCGCTGTACGCGCGTGCCAATACGCAAACTAAACATTATCCCCCCGGATATACGCTGATATGGGATTTATTTAGATTCTGAATTCTGCCTCATTTGATCATTTCTCAAAAAAGGCATGAGCACCCCAACCGAGTCGATGCCCAATTTTTATTCCGATCCGGAATCGGCGAGCGCCGTTGCCGGCCTACAACATATGGCCTAGGCCGACCGATATTCCATTTGACCTAATCCATCATCCGTGAAATGACGAGTCGAAATGCTTGCGTATTGGAGATTCACCTATTCGGTAATTCTCTTGAGTAAAAAATATTGCGTATAAGCGCCACACGACGGGGGTCAAAGGCGCTTGAGGGGGAAAATGTATCGCGTCCTATGCGCTGCGTATCGCGCTACCCATTTCCGCATCTTGTCTCGCCATTCCGTGCCGCGAATCGTGGATTTCGCGCCGATTTTTATCGTTTTTCTGTTGTCTGGCTGCGCGGCGAAGATGCCCAGCCTCGGCGCCAGCGATCTGGCGCCCCACGTCTCGTTCCCGCAACAATCTAACCCGCTGTCGCTATCGACGGATGGGCAGAATCCGCGCAACGGCGAAAGCCAACCCACACGTGATATTGCAAAAAGTCCAAATCCGAAGCGGGAGATTGAGAGCCACAACGCGGGAAAATATCCCGACGCATCGCGATATGAGGTGTCTTATGGCGATGGCGTATTCGTCAACGGCACTCCTTCCCGGAATGCATCGCAACTAACGCCAGAAGGCGACGTCGTATTGAATTTCTCTGATGCCGACGTTCGGCAATTCGCGCAATCCGTTCTCGGCGACATCCTGGGTGCGAATTTTGTCGTCGATTCAGAGGTTTCCAATAAAATTACGCTTCGAACCAATCGGCCAATTCCTAAGACTGCCGTCATCCCCGCCGTTGAGACTACGCTTGCGGCCGCCGGCGTAGCGTTGACGCGCGACGGCGCTCTTTATCGGATTGTGCCTCAAAGTAAAGCGAAGGCCTCCGGCGTCCCGACAGTCGTCTCTTCGCGAGGCAGACCACCGCCTGGTTTTGGGGTAACTGCCGTTGTTCTCAATCATGTGTCGGCCTCACAGATGGCCCACGTTCTTGAGCCGCTTGCGCCGGACAACAGCATCCTCCGCATCGACGACGCACGCAATCTCCTCATGCTTGCCGGCAACGGCCCTGAAATTCAGACCTTGCTCGACACGGTTGACATGTTCGATATCGATGCATTGAGGGGCATGTCGTTCGGCTATTTTAGGGTGGGCAACGCCAAGGCATCGGAACTCGCAACCGAACTGCAATCGGTGATGAAAGCCCACGCTGCGCAGTCTGGAATGGATGTTCCGCAGATCGTCCCGATCAATCGCGTGAACGCCATTCTCATAATTGCTTCCCGGCCCCGAACTCTTGATCTGGCCAAAGAGTGGGTCGCGCGCTTGGACAAGGGTGGAGATCAGACGACGCGGAAGCTTTTCGTCTATCGTCTCAAGAACCGAAATGCCTCAGAAATTTCGAGCGTTCTCAACAAGATCTTCCATGGCGGCAATCAAGCGATGTCGGCGGCGACTTCGCCAAAGCTTCAAGACGCCATAGCACCCGACACGCCCATCGCGGAAATCTCCTCACAGGGCACGATGCCCATTCGTGTTGCGAGTGCCCAAGCTGGATCAGAGACGGCCACGGACGTCCCAACGGACTCCGGAGCGGACTCGATGCAAGTGCCTGGTGTACGCATCGTGGCGGATGAGGAAAATAATGCACTTTTGATCCGCGCGACCCAGCCGGAATACAGTACAATTCTCGATGCCATCGATCGACTGGATGTTGTTCCACCCTTGGTGATGATTGAGGTCACGATTGCAGAGGTCACCCTCAACGATGGTCTACGGTACGGCATCGAGTGGTTTTTGAAAGAGAAGCAGTCGAAATTCTCTTTTAGCTCTCTCGATACCGGCGCAATTCTCTCGAAGTTCCCGGGCTTCTCGTACTTTTTTGCGGCTCAAGATATCGCGGCCGTTGTAAATGCGATGTCCTCGATCACCGACGTCCGGGTAGTCTCTTCTCCGCGTGTGATGGTCCGGGATAACAAGACCGCCACCCTGCAAGTCGGCGATCAGGTCCCCGTCGTGACAAGCACGTCGCAAAGCGTTGTCACATCAGATGCGCCGATCATTCAAACAGTGCAATACTTCGATACCGGCGTTATTTTGAAAGTCACGCCCCGCGTGAACAGTGGTGGCCTGGTTACTCTTGATATCAATCAACAGGTCAGCGATGTCGCCGACAAGACCGGCAATAACGTGACGTCGCCCACAATCCAGCAGAGAAAAATAGATTCTTCTATCGCCATCCAGAGCGGCGAAGCCGTCGTTTTAGGCGGTTTGATGCGCGAAAGTCGCTCGAAAGGCGGAACCGGGTTGCCTCTCGTCTCCGATATTCCTGGCTTAGGAGAGGTATTTAAAACCCACGATAATAGCAAAGCGCGCACCGAGCTTATGGTGATCATCACGCCCCATGTTGTTTGGGGGCGTTCGGATGCGCGCCAGATCACCGACGAGTTACGCCAGCGCATGGAAGACGTCGTGCGAAGCGCCGATGCGAAAGAACGGTCGGCTTGGACCACTTGGCAAAAGTAGGCGTGATCCTGATGGTAGCTGAAATTCTTTTCAATCAACTGAAACCTGTCAGCCTTCTGCTTGCCGGCCTTCTCGTGACCCTTGCGATGATCGATTTTACCTCTTTCCGATTACCCAACTCTCTCAACATTTGTCTCGGCATTTCGGGTCTGTGCTGCGCTAGTCCTTTATCGTTCGCAACACTGAGCGATCGGTTCTTAGGAGTGATTTTAGGGGGCGGTATTCTGGCCATTGCAGCTCTCGCCTATCGTAGACTGAAAAACGCCCATGGATTAGGCGGCGGCGATACGAAGCTTCTGGCGGCAGGAGGAGCCTGGGTCTCGTGGCAGGGGATCCCGACGGTCCTCATGATCGGAGCATCAACGGCCGCGATCTACGGTATCGTACTTGCGGTTCTAGCGGGCAGAGATCCGCGAGTGGAACGGGTTCCCTTTGGAACGTTTCTCTGCCTCGGAATCTGGATGACCTGGCTCAATGGGCCACTCGCGGGGTGAGATTACTCCATGCTCGACACACCCTCTCCAACGCAGCACGAAGAACGGACGGAAAGTCAATTCCTCGAAAGTCTGGTGTCTGCAGAGATTATTGATTCTTCGGCCGCGACACGGATCTTAACTGCACACCAGAAGACGTCCGAACCCTATTGTCGGTTGATGACGCGCCTTGGCGTCATTGAGGAGGCTGCGCTTGCGCATCATTTAAGCGGCTATTTGGGGCATCGGCTTTTAACGGACGATGATATTCCAACCGTTCCTGTCACCACGGAAGTCAGCGAACAATTCCTGCGGGAAGAAATTATCCTTCCACTATCGGTTGATCCTGATGCCGTTGCCGTCGCTGTCGCGGATCCATTCTCCACGTATGCGATAAAAGCGATTGGCCTCGCGACGAGACGACGTGTGAAAATCCTCGTCGGCGAACTCTCGCGCATCGAGCGGGCGATTGAACAGCTTTACAAAGCGGAGCAGGGCCTGCCCCTTCAAACCGGCGCCGGGGCGGAGCAGCTTGAGGAGACAGATGGGGACATTCAAAGGCTTCGAGATCAGGCCGCTGAAGCTCCAGTCATTCGCCTCGTCAACCAACTCATCCAATCCGCGATCGAGCTCCGCGCATCCGATATCCACCTCGAACCGTTTCAGCACCAATTCCAAGTGCGCTTTCGAATCGATGGAATTTTGCGCGACATCCCACCTCCGTCACCGCAGCTTCGAACAGCCATTGCTTCCCGCATCAAGGTGATGGCCCATCTCGACATCGCCGAACGCCGTTTGCCGCAGGACGGGCGGATACGCCTGACAGTCAAAGGCAAGGATGTTGATCTTCGCGTGTCGACATTTCCAACAATGTACGGCGAAAGCGTCGTCTTGCGTGTCCTCGATCGGTCTGGAATTTCCCCGCGCCTGGATCAATTGGGCTTCGAAACTCAAGATTTTTCGCGCTATCTCGGCGTGCTCTCACGGCCGATGGGGATGGTCCTGGTTACCGGACCGACGGGTAGCGGCAAGACCACCACTTTATATGCCTCTCTGGCGCAACTCGACCGCGCTGGACAGAAAATATTCACAGTCGAAGATCCCATCGAATATGAGCTCTCGGGTGTCAATCAGACCCAAGTTAAGCCTGACATTGGTCTGACGTTCGCAAGCTCGCTCCGCTCACTCATGCGGCAAGATCCCGATGTCATTCTCATAGGCGAAATCCGCGACCTCGAGACTGCCGAAATCGCCGGGCAGTCCTCGCTCACAGGGCATCTCGTTTTATCGACACTGCATACCAACGATGCTATCGCGGCAGTGACGCGTTTGCGCGACATGGGAATGCCGGCATTTCTGATCACCGCAACTCTCACATGCGTTGTCGCGCAACGGCTGGTCCGCGTTTTATGCCCGGCCTGCAAAATTGAGTTGGCCGTTGATTCTCGATTGCGGGATTTCGCCGCCCACCTTTCCGTTGACCTTGTGCACTGTGAGCACGTCTGGGGTCCTTCCGGATGTCCCCAATGCAATGGCACGGGATACCGGGGCCGCGTCGGCATCTATGAGATCTTTCTCGTATCGGAACAGGCAAGAGCCCTCATACATCGCGATGCTCCAACCTCGGATCTGCGGAACTTGGCCGTCCAAGAGGGCATGACGCGGATGGCTGCCGACGGCATGCGCAAGATCACAAATGGTGTCACAACCTTGGACGAAGTCCAACGGGTAGCGGGAGGCTGAGTGATGCCATTGTTCGCCTTCAAGGCCGTGGACCGTGACAACAAATTTCACGAAGGGCATCTCGAGGCTGCAACTGCCCATGCAGCGGCCGAGCACCTTTTCTCGGTGGGCCAAACGGTTCTCGACGTTTCTGAAATCGCTGCTGCGCGACCCTCGCGTCTCAGATTTTTTTCTTTCACGCCGGCCGGCATCTCGGAGCGGGTCCTGACCGAGTTTCTTTCGCAATGCCGCATGCTTATTCGCGCTGGCATCCCCTTGGAAAAGGCTTTGTCTGTGATCGCGCGATCAAAAAGCCGCCGAGACATTGCGAACTTCACCAGCCGTCTGCAGCAGGATATCAAAAGCGGAAAAAGCTTCGCGCAATCTTTGGCGATGCTGAGCGGGCAGATTCCCCACTTCGTCACCAACACCATCGGAGCCGGAGAAGCGAGTGGGCATTTGGAAGATGTCCTTGATCGCCTCGTCGCTCACATGGAGCGCAGCCAGAAAGTGCGTTCTGAGATAAAAGATGGGCTTATTTATCCGACTATTCTGACAATAATGGCCGTCATTTCGGTTAGCATTCTCATGCTCGTCCTCGTCCCGCAATTCAAACCGTTGTTTGATGGCGCCAGAGACAAGATTCCGGCCGTCACGCGCTTCATCCTTGCTGCATCTGACTATTTCCCCGCCTTGCTTGCCTTCGTGGTCGTCGCGCTTGCGTTTTCGCTTTTGCTCTTACGGATACTGCTCCTCGACGACGAGCGACGCAAGACGTGGGATCGGTGGAAACTCTCGATCCCCTTAGGCATCGGAGATGTCTTCCGCGACATCCAGACAGGCATGTTCTCCCGCATGCTGTCACTGCTGCTGCAAAATGGCATTCCTGCCGCGCAGGCCCTCGCCTTGACGCGCGATGCGACCTCCAACCGTGCGTTCGCGGCCGAGGTTGATATGGCCCGCGAACACATCAGAACCGGCGGGCGATTATCGGCTGGACTTCAAACGTCACGGCTATTCGCCAGCGATGCGCTCGATCTTCTGGCCGTCGGCGAAGAAGCAAGTAACCTGCCGGGTGTACTCACCCGTATCGCCGACCTCTGCGAAGAGAGAGTCGAACGCTCCACCAAACGTTTGATGGAGCTATTTGTACCTGCATTGACGGTAACCTTGGGCTGCGTGATCGCGGGCATCGTAGCCGCTATTCTTACTGCTCTTCTAAGCATCAACCAGTTGGCACTTCGATAAGCAAAGGTCGCAATGGCAAGTCATTTCCTTATTTCCAAACCGCAACTGAAACCGGCTCAGGCGAGCCACGATGCCGGCTTCTCGCTCGTCGAGTTGTTGGTCGTCATGTCGATCATCTTGCTGATCACAACGGTCGCAGTCCCACAGTTCCTGCAATACCTCGATCGCGCCAAATCAGACAGCGCTCGCGTCGCCGTCGATAATCTAGGTGCATCCCTTGATCTCTATAAGCTCGATGTCGGCCGGTATCCGAGCCAAACCGAAGGGTTACAGGCGCTCCTGAAAGCTCCTGACAACGCGCCGCGATGGAATGGGCCCTATTTGAAGCGCGCCGAGATGATCGTCGATCCGTGGTCGAACGAGTATCACTATAAATTTCCGGGCTCGCATGGCGCCTACGATCTTTATTCCTATGGCGCCGATAGTGCCGAAGGCGGCGACGGGGTGAACAAAGATGTTACGAGCTGGTGACGGACAGGAGGCAGGTTATTCTCTGATCGAGTTGCTCTGTGTGCTTGCCGTCTTTTCCTTGATCACGCTCGTCGCGGTTCCGTCCTTCCAAGGTGCAAGGGGCGGCGTCGACGAACGGAGCGCAATATCCAAATTCACCGACTCTTTGCGTTCAGCTCGGCAGCTGGCCCTGACGACGAATTTCCCAGTACGCTTCGTCGTCGACCTTGATGAAAAGTCTTACGTTGTGCCGGGGAGCCGTATCAGCGGCCACTTGCCGCAATCGCTCAATTTACGCATTCGCACAGCGCAGAGTGACATCCTACCTGACCGCCGCGTCAGCTTGCGATTCTATCCCGATGGCACATCGTCCGGTGCCACCATCGACATCGCGCAGAGCGATCATAGGTCGGTCATCTCAATCAATTGGCTAACGGGCCGGGTGGAAATGGAGGAGCGGTGACAATACGTGAAATTCCGCTCGCGGTCGCCACTTGCAATGAGCAAGGAGACCGCGCTCCTTCGACGGAGAGCGGTTTTGCCCTTCTAGAAGCGCTCGTTGCGCTTGCCGCTAGCGCATTCGTTCTCACCCTCTACTTCCAGATTCTTGGGCGAACCGCATTGGCAAGACAAATCTTGGATGACCGGCTAACCGTCGCGGCCTTTGCTCAATCGAAGTTTGACAGTGTTGGAACGGTGGTGCTTCCGATCCAAGGAATGACCGAGGGCCGCTTCGGTGACATCTTCCGATGGAAGCTCGATATCTCCGATGACACAGGAGCTGTCGATTCGATTACTCCCCTGCACCCATGGAGACTTACTCTCCGCGTCAATTGGGAGCGCGGGGGCGCCCCTCAGCAATCCGAATTTGCGGGTGTTCGTCTTAGCAAGAGGGAACCCCTGCCGAATGAGCAATGATCGCCTCGATCCCGCAAACGACGCAGGATTCGGTTTCCTCGAATTGATTATCAGTCTCGTGTTGCTGTCGCTGTTGAGTTTGACGCTGACTTGGAGTCTGCGTATCGGCATTCAAACCTGGGACAAAGTGACAAAAGATCAAGACGCCCAGGCCGACGTCTATTTTGCGCAGAATGCATTGCGCCTTTTTCTTTCGTCAGCGCGTGTCGACCCGAACGCCCAGGGGACAATGCCCCTAAAATTTGAAGGCGCCGCCGACAACCTCGTCCTTATCGCGCGCATGCCCGAGCAATTCGGCTATGGTGGAGATTACCAAGTCGCCATCAAAGCTCGCAGACGAGAAGGCGGTCAAACCGACCTGGTTATCCTCCCGTCCGTCTACGATCCCCGGACCGGAGAGCGAGCGACGCCAAACAGATCAGAAACTGTCCTTCTCTCAAATATCAAGGCTTTGGTATTTCGCTATTTGGGCGCGCCGACAGAGATTCAATCACCGGAATGGTCCCTTGGCTGGAACGATCGGACCAAACTTCCAGTTCTAATTTCTCTCGACATCACCTTTCCGGACGGCAGCAATAGGTTCTGGCCAACACTTCTCGTCGCTCCCCGAATCTCAGGAGCTCTCGTGCCGTGACCCTTGTTTCTCGCTTGGCACATGCCTGTCGCTCGATCGCTCTCCCAAAGATCGTGTGTGAGCTGGCACGAGGGGATGCCGGCATTGCCCTCGCGATCGTCATGTTCCCACTCTTGATTGCCGCCGCCATCGCTTCAAGCCTGACCCTCACGACCCGAGCCGATCTCCTGACCACTCAAAACGCGCAGGACGGTCTTCGTCGGCAACTCGCCGAAGAGGCTGTCATCAATCGTACCCTCCTGAGATTTATGGGGCCTGTCGATCGTTGGCCGCACATGGACGGAAGCATTGAAACCACATCGTTTGAGGGATTTACAGTCAGCGTTTCGGTTAGGCCTGAAAGCGCAAAGATCAACTTGAACCAGATCTCTAATCCGGCGCTCACCAATCTTTTCGCTTTAGCATGCATTCCGCGGACTAGGGCTGACGCGTTAGTCGATACGATTGCAGACTATATCGACGACGATGATGTGGTCCGCCTCCACGGTCTTGAAAAATTGGGTTACGCAGCACTCGGTTTGCCTTATGGACCCCGAAATGGCCGCTTTCAAAGCACGGACGAGATCCGCCGCATCCCTGGAGTAACCGAGGAACTTTACGAATGGATTCGTCCATTCGTGACCGTGCACACCTTCACTAAAATTCCCGATCTCAGTCTCGCAGACCCAATCGTCAAGCAGGCGGTGCTCGGCACGACCCATGGAGCCGATGAGACCGAACTCAGCCCAACGGCGGTTGCAATTAACGCGACTAGCGTTTCAGGCCTTGGCTTTGTCGGAATAGTTACCATCACCGCGTGGACCATCGAAGATGAGCGCACTACGCCGGCCTTAGAGGAGACCGTATATTTGACCGGCGACCGTCGCGACCCACTTCGCATTCTCAACAGACACCTAGCAATTTCAACTCCCTCAAGCTCACAAAAAGTATGTCCATGAATTCGAATGTCTTCATTACATCCGATCTGACATCCGCATTTTCGCGCGCGAAGAGCGCTGTGTTGCAATTTCTAACGTGGTGGGAGAACGAGCTTACCGCGCTAGTTCCTATAGCCCTTCGCGACAGGCTCAAAGGGCCTCAGATTCGTATCGAGCCCCTGTCCCGAGGCGTGATCGTGCGCGTATCCCGTGCCGGGCGTGACGAAAGAATACTCAGATACGAGCAACACGACGCTGAGAAGCTGCGAAGCGACCTAGAAGACTTTAGACGGAAAGGCAAAGCGAGTCGCGCGATCGTGGCGCTCTCAGCGGAGAGCTATCTTTGCAAGACTATTACTCTACCAAGCGCCACGCGGGCGCACGTCAACGATGCTGTTCGGTTTCAGATCAACCGAATTAGCCCGTTTCGCGAAACTGACGTCCTCTATGCTTCGCACGTGATCGCCCCCCAATCGGATTCGAAAGATATCAGGGTGAAAGTCGCGTTGCTTTTGAAGCGCGACATTGAGAACATTCAGAGGTTTGCCGAAGCGGCAGAAATCGAGATTGGCCGTATCGTATTTGTCGGAAGCGGCAATCGAACGCCGGACCTTTCGGTTGATGTTCCTACGGCACATTCAAGTGCGTCTCCTAGGTATTGGGATTATGTTATCAGTGTCCTCATCTTTGCATTGGCAATTCTCGCGCTCTGCCTCACGCATAATCATGCCGCCGCCGTCAACGAGGCGTTAGAGGCCGAAATCAAGAAACTAAAACCCGCCGCAGAAAAAGTGGCGGCGACAATGCAGGAGAGTACATCCGAAGCAGACTTAGCCGCCAAGGCCGTGGCGACCAAGAACAGAGAGGCCAATCAGCTTGCCATTCTCGACACATTATCCGGCCTTCTTGCCGACGACATCCGCATCACCGAGTATCGCGCAATTGGCAGGACAATTTCGCTTTCAGGCTTCGCGCTGAATGCGACAGAACTTCTGGGGAAAATTGACAGCGTTCCCGAATTCTCCGGCGCCAAATTCATTGCTCCTGTGACGCGAGACGGGACCCTCAATCTCGATCGCTTTTCACTGTCTTTCGACCTCAAAGGCGAACCATGACAACGCTCGCTGGCACACCGCTCTCCCGAGCACTAGCCCTCTGTATTCTTGTCGCGCTTGCCGCCGTCCTATGGTTCGCGATCGCCCAACCTGTCCTTCGATCGTTTACTGAGATCGAACTCGCAAAGATGGAGTTGTCTAACCGTTACGAGCGCTACCGATGGACGGCAAGCCAACGTGAAGCAGTTGAGGCGCAAGGTCGTGCACAGCATCAGGCCGTTTTGGCTGGTGGCTTCTACTTCGAAGAGCAGAGCCTCGAAATTGCCGCCGCAAAACTCCAAAATTCGGCAACGGAGATTGTCCGCAACAACCAGGGGCAGGTGCAGGTCGCGCAACGTCTTGCTTCACAAGCAGAGGATAGGCCGCCTTCGGTTGCAATCGCAGTCAGCTTCTCCGTTTCCAATAAGGGGCTGACGCAGCTTCTTAGTCAGATCCGTAATGCCAAGCCCGCGATCCTGATCGACAGCCTTGCCATCAGATCAAATCTTCAACCATCCGCCCAGCGGAACGCCGGTGACGCGCCCGCGCAGGGGCCCTTCGAGGATGATCTAATTCTCAACGTTGATATGCAGGTTAAAGCGTTCGTGTCACTTGGAGGGCGTCCATGATGACTTCGGCGCGTTTTTGGCGCTCGGCTTTGATTGCGTTGGCAGCGCTGATAGGCGCGATATGCATGCGGACTTGGCAGCAACCTATTTCTTTACCTGCGGCAGCGCCGGACCGCTTCCGGCCGCCTTCATCAGAAGGTCCGACGGTACCCGCTTGGTTGCCTGCTGACCCCTTGAGCAAATTTGGAAATGCGGCCGAAAGGCCATTGTTTCATTGGACGCGACGCCCTCTTCCACCGCGACCTACGCCGCAGACCACTGCCGCAGCAGCTCCTATTGCGCCCCCGCCGCTCCCAAATCTGACGCTTCGTGGAGCAATTATCACATCTGAGCGACGCATGGCTATTGTCGAGAAGCCGGGAGAACCCGATTACCTGCGCTTATTCGAGGGACAATCGCTTGACGGATGGACAGTCATAAAAGTCGAAAGATCGAAAGCATTTCTCACTTCAGGCGTGCAGAAAATGGAATTGAATTTGGCTCTGCCGGATAATCGTTAAGACCTAAGAAATTATCGGCTATATCTTATTCACGAATACGCCATCGCCATAAGACACCTCATATCGCGATGCGTCGGGATATTTTCCCGCGTTGTGGCTCTCAATCTCCCGCTTCGGATTTGGACTTTTTGCAATATCACGTGTGGGTTGGCTTTCGCCGTTGCGCGGATTCTGCCCATCCGTCGATAGCGACAGCGGGTTAGATTGTTGCGGGAACGAGACGTGGGGCGCCAGATCGCTGGCGCCGAGGCTGGGCATCTTCGCCGCGCAGCCAGACAACAGAAAAACGATAAAAATCGGCGCGAAATCCACGATTCGCGGCACGGAATGGCGAGACAAGATGCGGAAATGGGTAGCGCGATACGCAGCGCATAGGACGCGATACATTTTCCCCCTCAAGCGCCTTTGACCCCCGTCGTGTGGCGCTTATACGCAATATTTTTTACTCAAGAGAATTACCGAATAGGTGAATCTCCAATACGCAAGCATTTCGACTCGTCATTTCACGGATGATGGATTAGGTCAAATGGAATATCGGTCGGCCTAGGCCATATGTTGTAGGCCGGCAACGGCGCTCGCCGATTCCGGATCGGAATAAAAATTGGGCATCGACTCGGTTGGGGTGCTCATGCCTTTTTTGAGAAATGATCAAATGAGGCAGAATTCAGAATCTAAATAAATCCCATATCAGCGTATATCCGGGGGGATAATGTTTAGTTTGCGTATTGGCACGCGCGTACAGCGCGCGTCCGTGATTGCTTTGTCGCTTGCGTTCAGCGGTCTTTCTTTTCATTCGGCCTCGGCGACAGATCCGCTGACGCGGTTCGCGGGGTCGGCCGGCGTCCTGCCGGCAAGCGATACCATCGGCGCCACGGCCGCCGAGTTCGGCGTGTCGCCGAGCGGCAGCGCCAGCTATACGATCCCGATTACGGTGCCCATTGGCACCACCGGCGTGCAGCCGAAGCTCGCATTGCAGTTCGCGACGCCGGGCGGCGATGGCCCGATGGGCTACGGCGGCTCGATCAGCGGCCTGAGCTACATCACGCGCTGTGCCAGCGATCTCTATCATGACGGTGTCATTCACGCCGTCGACTTCACGACCGCCGATAAGTTCTGTTTGAATGGTCAGCGGCTGGTCGCGATCAGTGGCACCTATGGTGCTGACGGCACCGAGTACCGCACATCGCCGGAAGAGTTCTCAAAGATTATCTCGTATGGCAGTGCCGGAACCGGACCGCAGCGGTTCGTCGTTTATAAGAAGTCCGGTGAGATTCTGGAATACGGCAACACAACCGACTCCCGGATCCTGGCGCTCGGGCGCTCCGAGGCGCGCGTCTGGGGTCTGAACAAACTCTCGGATCGCGCGGGGAACTACATCCAGTTCCAGTACTTCGTCGATGCCAACGGCGACTTCGGGCCGCTGTCCGTTCTTTATACCGGCAACACGGCGCAGGGATTAACCCCCTACAACCACGTCGACTTCGTCTACGACACCTCGCCGAAGCCGCGGATCGCCTATGCAAACGGGCAAAAATATACGACGGCGCGGCGGCTGACCAACGTCAAGGTCTATGCCGACGCGACGCTGTTCCGCGATTATCAGCTGACCTACCGGTCGGCGAAGCAGGTGCAGCAGATCAAGGAATGCACGCCGACGGCCTGTCTCGATCCGACCGTCCTCACCTGGTCGTCAGACGATCCGCAAGCCGGCGCTACCTACTTCACGCCGCAGCTCCTTTCGACAAGCGGGATTATGGGAAGCGGGGATACGAATCTCGGCATCGTCGGCGCGGGTGACTTTAATGGCGATGGAATAACGGATGTCTATGTCGCAAAGAGCTCCGGCAGCAACGATTTCATTTGGTACGGATCTGCAGATGGCACTTTCACGAGCACTGCAATTACAAGATACTCGCAGAATTACACGTTCGATACGATTGGCGACTTCAATGGAGATGGCATTGCTGACCTGATTTTGTCCGGCGGGGGCAAAGGAATGCCGGGCCACGCGTTGGTCCTGGCCAACTCGAATGGAACCTTCACGAGCTATCCGTTCGCATTTCCTGCGACCGGCTATGTCTACCTGCAGCAGCCTGCCGCCTTCTCATTGAACTCTATCGCAGACTTCAACGGTGATGGCTTGGCCGACCTCTATATTGTGCGATCGGACTTCTCACCAGACGATTACGTCTATCTTTCGAAAGGCGATGGTACGTTCACTATCGTCAGTCTAGGGGCCACGGACGGAGGGGCCACGCAAGCGTGCTTAACCGGTCCTGCAAGTGGGGTTTGCTGGAATGTTTTCCTAAACGCGTCCATAAAAAGCGTAGGCGACTTCAACGGCGATGGCCTTACTGACCTCTTCGTTGACACGCCTGCGAACTGCTCTCAATTCGCAGGTTGCTCAGAGCCCGCCGCCCACAAAACAATCTTTTATGCCCGAGGCGATGGACGTTTCAACAACGTCGACGTCACGTCAATGGCTTCGCCAATCGCGAGCGGCGATTTCAACGGGGACGGCATTCTCGATTTTCTCGGCCAAACCAAGAGCGGCAGTACGACGACCAAGAATTCCGTTCTTATAAAAGGAAACAGTACAGGAGCGGCGCCGGTCACGCTTCCGGGCTGGCCCACCGGATATCAGATAGGCGCGACTGCCGACTTCAACGGAGATGACAATACCGACTTCTATTTGATGAAGCAGGACGCTTCCGGTCGTAAATCCGGTACTACAACGGATCATCTGTGGTTATCCAATGGTGATGGCAGCTTCACCGATATCGATCTGGGAGTAAACTCGGTACCGACCGGCCACCGGATTGGCGCCGTCGGCGACTTCAATGGCGACGGATTGGTCGACATCTATCATTACGCCGCGAGTTCGAGCGGTGCGCCCACGGGCGACGCGAACGACTACATCCGGTTGGGGAACTACCCGCGTCCTGACCTGATCGCATCGATCACGAACGGCTTGGGGAACCGGATCGACGTTACATACAAGCAGCTGACGGATTCTTCGGTCTACACGAAGGGGACGGGCGCGACGTATCCGGCGCAGGATACGCAGGCAGCGATCGACGTCGTCGCGCAGATCAAGACCGATAACGGCATCGGCGGCCAGAACAGCCAGTCCTACAAGTATGAGGCGCTGCGCAGTCACCTGAAGGGGGCGGGCTCGCTCGGCTTCGCCAAGATGACGATCACCGACGATGCGACGGGGATCGCGTCGGTGCTCGAGTACAGCCAGGACTACGCCAACAACTTTCAAGGTTCGCTAACGCGCAGCCGGACCATCGCGCCGGGCGGCGTCGTGCTCGAGGACAAGACGGTGTCGCTGGCGAGACGCTGCTTCGGCACGTCGGGGACCGCCAACTACCGCTGCTTCAACTACTCGCCGCAGACGGTGACGACGAAGCTCGACCTCAACGGCGCCGCCCTCGGCACGCTGACCGAGAACACGACCTACGACGACTATGGCTTCGCCACTCAGCAGCAGCAGATCACGACCCTCGGCGCGAGCACGTTCACGACCACGACCGACATGGTCTACAGCAACACCACGAGCACGTGGATCATGGGGCGCCTGACGAGTGCCACGGCGACGCATCAGGCAACGGGCAAGCCGACCATCGTCCGTCGTTCGGGCTACACCTACGATCCGGCCACCGGCCTGCTCGCCACCGAGACGGTCGAGCCGGGCGACGCGCTGACCAGCACCAAGACCTATACGCGCAACGGCTATGGCGCGGTGTCGAGCGTAGTTGAGACGTGGGGCTCGGCCGCGACCTCCGGCATCGCTGCGACCAGCCGGACGACAGGCTACGGCTACGACACGCGCTTCCGCTATCGGACGACCGAGACCAACCCGCTCGGCCAGAGCCAGACGTCGGTCTATGACCCGGTCACCGGCCTGGCGACGAGTGTCACGGGCCCCAACGGCCTAACAACGACGCAGAGCTACGACGCCTTCGGTCTGCCCAACGTCGAGACCCGCGCCGACGGGACGACGACCAAGGGCTACCGCTACTGGTGTGATGCCGACACGCTCTGTCCGGCGCGCGGCGCCTATGTCGTCGTCACGCAGGTCGCCGGGGCGCCGCTGGCCGCCGTCTACAAGGATCGTCTCAACCGGACGATCCGCGAGACGAGCCAGGGGCTCGACGGCCGCCTGATCGACGTCGACACGATCTATGATGCCAAGGGCAACGTCGTCCAGCACTCCGATCCAACGCTCGATGGCGACACGCCACGCTGGACCACGATCGTCTATGACCTGCTCAATCGGCCGACGCTGACGACGCGCTCGGATACGGCGACGCAGCTGGTCGCCTACAACGGCCTCGTCTCGACGAGCACCAACGAACTCGGCCAGACCAAGACCATCACCAAGGACGTCGCCGGACGGATGATCTCGGCGAAGGACAACGCCAACAACGTCACGACCTATCAGTACGACGCCCTCGGCCAGCTGACGGTCATCGCCGATCCCGCCGGGAACCAGACGACGACGAGCTACGACCTCCTCGGCAACAAGATTGCGAGCACGACGCCGGATCAGGGGGCCTGGACCTACCGCTACAATGCCCTCGGCCTGCTCGTCGATCAGACCGACGCCAAGGGCCAGCAGACGTCGATGACCTACGACGTCCTCGGCCGCATCCTGACCCGCATCGATGATGCGACGGCGCCGACGCCCGGCGCCCGCACCTCGACCTGGGTCTATGACACGCAACCCAAGGGCATCGGCAAGCTGACGTCGGCGTCGGGCTACGGCTATCAGTCGACGGTGACCTACGACAGCCTCGGCCGGCCGTCGGCCGCGACGGAGACGATCGACGCTGCGACCTACACGGTCGCGACGACCTACGACGCTTTGAGCCGCCCGGCCACGGTGACCTATCCCTCGGGCTTCGTCACCGCCAACGGTTACAGCGCCTCTGGTCGTCTCGAGAAGATCAGCGATTCAACCGGGTCGACGGTCTATTGGAAGGCGCTGGCGAGCGATGCGCGGGGCAACATCACGACCGCTGAGTTCGGCAACGGCGTCCAGGATAATCGCAGCTATGACCCGGCGACGGGCTTCCTGACCGGCATCACCTCGACGGTGTCGGCGACGACCGTCCGCAGCCTGAGCTACAGCTGGGACAAGCTCGGCAATCTGCAGAACCGCGTCGACAACCAGCTGAACGTTCGCGACGACTTTACCTACGATAACCTCAACCGGGTGACGCGGTCGGCCACGACGACAGGTGGAACGACGAACCTCGTCGACGTTGCCTACGACAGCCTCGGCAACATCACGTCGAAGTCGGACATCGGCGCCTACACCTATGGAACGGGGACCTCCTGCGGAGGCCCGGGACCACACGCGGTGACCGCCGTCGCCGGCACCAAGAACACCAACTACTGCTATGACCCGAACGGCAGCATGACCTCCGGTGATGGCCGCACCATCACCTGGAGCGGCTTCGGCATGCCGACGCGCGTGGTGCAGGGGCTCCGGGCCATCGACATCACCTATGGTCCGGATCGCGCCCGCTTCAAGCGCATCGACACCAATGAGACTGGCACCACGACGACGCACTACGTCGCCGGCGGTACCTACGAGGTCATGACGACGGCAACGGGACAGGTGACGCGCCGCTTGACCATCGGCGGCGCCGTGGTGATCCTCAGCACCCAGACGGTCCCGGGGACCTGGCAGTCGCAGACGCAGTATCTGCTGACTGACCACTTGGGCTCGCTCGACGTCGTTACCGACGGCAGCGGCGCCATCGTCGAACGGGCGTCGTTCGATGCCTGGGGCAAGCGACGCAAGTTCGACTGGACGGTCTACACCGCCAGCGTGCCGTTCGCCTGGCAGGGCCAGACGCTGACGCGCGGCTATACCTTCCACGAGCAGCTCGATCCGGTCGGCCTCATCCATATGAACGGCCGCGTCTACGATCCCGAACTCGGCCGCTTCATGTCGCCCGACATCGCCATCCAGGACATCACGAACCTGCAGTCGTTCAACGCCTACTCCTACGTCCAGAACAACCCGCTCTCCTTCACCGATCCGTCCGGCTATTTCCTGTCCGGGCTGTTCAAGGCCATCGGCAACTTCTTCAAGTCGGTGTTCAAGGCCATCGTCGGCGTCTTCAAGGCCATCCTCAACTCCCAGATCGGAAGGGCCCTCATACAGATCGCCGCGTGTACGTTCGGTCCAGCTGCCTGCGTCGCCGCATCAGGGGTCATCACCCTGGCGACAGGAGGATCACTAAGCCAGGCCATCATGGCCATGGGCATGACGTTCATAGCCGTCGGCACGTGGGAGGTCACGGGCGGGAAGATAGTGCCGGGCCTTACGGGCGGAATGTCGGGCGTTGGGAAGATAGCTACGAAGGCCCTCGTTCACGGTGTTGTCGGCGGTGCACTGTCGATGTCCCAGGGCGGCAGTTTCTTCGAAGGCTTCGCGGCGAACGCGATGGGTGCCGGCGCAGGTCTGTTAACGGTAGGCACATCTATCGGCAGCAATATATACCTTGACACCTTGGCCGTCGCGACCGTCGGCGGTCTTGCTTCGGAAATCACCGGCGGCAAGTTCGTCAACGGTGCAATAACTGCCGCATTCGCAAATCTTTATAACAAGTTCGGGAAGGAGATCGCAGCCGGAGTCGGAACAGTCCTCGGTGGAATTGCGGGCGGCGCTTTCGTCTACGGTGGCTGTCTTGTTACAACCTTCGGAGCTTGCGCCGCGGCGACCCCGGTGGCTCTTGGGCTCGGTGTCTCGGCCGGTGGTGCCACCGGCGCAGTTATGGCGACCAGCCTCTATGATGCGGTCGCTGGCTCATATGCAAATGACAACCAAGCCAACGTCCATGGCAACTCTTCACTCAACATGGATGGAACTGAGCTTTATTACCTCGTCAACAAGGATTCAGGAGCCATTGACAAGATCGGAGTGACATCAGATCCCTCCGGTCGCTATTCTCAGGCCTATCTTCAGGCAGAAAATGTAGATTACGTGCCTCAAGCCTACTACCAATCTAGATACGCAGCATATTTGGACGAGTTCATGAGGCTGCAGACCTATCGCTACGAAAATGGAAGCTACCCAAGATTAAACGTAAATGGCAGGTAAAGGCGGACCTCACGTGAATTTTCAAAACTCCGCAGAGGTGTTCAAGGATGCGTACGACGGACTACGGCGCAGCCGAATCGCCGTGGAATCTTATCTCCACAGGGCTCTCGCTCGGTCCGACACGTTGTCTAAGCTTCCGATAACGGTGCGCTATGTGCCGATAGCTATGCCAGATATGTTGCTGCCTCGCTATCCAGCACGATCGAAGTTGCGGAAGAAAGAACGGCTCTACGACTGCGCACCGCAGCTCAATTATCGTGTATTTGTCTCAGGCACATTTGAAGAGCAACTTCGAGAATATCTGCGAGGCCTTGCGGACGCCGTACCGCACCTTAAGGACCTCGGTGCGAATGATGATCAGGTCAAAGAATTCGAGAATGTTCTGCATAGAGCGGTAAGCGAAATTTTAGCCAGTGAAATCGGGCAAACGCGCCACTGACGACCCCGGCAAAAAGCTGAGCTATTGGGTTCGACCAACTCCGTAAGATGGCTACTGTATGCCGGCGCGCCGGGGACAATCGACACGCAAACCGCTCCGGGCAGCTGGCAATCGCAGACGCAGTATCTGCTGACGATCAATTGGACTCGCTCGACGTCGTCACCGACGGCAGCGGCCCCAGGCGTCGAACGAGGCCCGTTCGACGCCTGGGGCAAGCGGCGCAAGTTCGACTGGACGGTCTACACGGCGAGCATGCCGTTCGGCTGGCAGGGGCTTCCACTATTCGTATTTGGACGACGCTTTGATTTCCTGAAGCAATTCCGCAGCTGAAATCTTCAACGCCTTGGCGATCTTCTCAACGATCAGCACAGTTGGATTGCGGACGCCACGCTCGATGCCGCTGATATAGGTGCGATGCAGGCCGCAGAGGTCGGCAAAGGCCTCCTGCGAGAAGCCCCGCTCCTCACGAAATTTCTTGAGATTGGTCCCGGCTTGGCACTGCACATCTATACGGTTGACGGACAGATTCAGAGCGCAATTGCTGAAGCGGACCGAACCCCATCCCATATCTTCTAGTAGGACCGCATTGACTCCAAGCGTCTGCGCCTATGCGAAAGACGTCAACGACCAGCACTAATGTAACGCCCTGGTGGAATTATCGTTGCGTTGAGCCCGCGATGAGCATGCTTCTCTTTGCCATATATGACGGGAGCCTGCCATCGACGACAGCCAGCCCAGCCACAACAATGAGCGCTCCAACGTATTGTCTCGTTTGCAGTCTCTCATCCAGCAAAACGGCGCCAAGTATTATTGCGCTGATGGGTACCAATAAAGCGACGAGCAACATGTTTGTGGCCCCGGCAGTCGCCAAGAGCCGGAAATACAAGATATATGCAAGGGCAGTTGAAAGTACGGCTGCACCCGCAATGGCGCCCCAAGTCGCAAGACTTGGCAATGCCAATTCCCATGGTCGATCGATGACTATTGACAACGGAACCAAAAAAAATGCCGACGCCACAACTTGACCGGTGGCCGCGCTCATCGGCGACACCCCCATATTTTCAAGGCGTCGACCGTACACGCCAGCAAGCGCATAAGAGAATGCGCCGACTATGCACGCCATTTGCGCCAATGCATCGGACTTAGCCCCTTTCAGAGCAGCGGCCCCAACAACTACTATTACCCCGCCAATACCAATTGCTGTCCCCAGTAGTCGACAACGGGTAATTTTTTCATCTTGCGTAGTAAAATGCGCCAGAACGATAGCGATGAGCGGCGTTGTGGCATTGAGAATTGATGCCAGGCCTGCCGAGATATATTTTTGACTCCATACAAATAGACAAAACGGAATGACGCAATTCAATATCCCCATAAAAATAACTGCCGTTCGCGCAGCTCTTGGCACCGACAGTTGTGCGCCCCCGAATTTTAAAAGGCAGACAAGAGTTATTCCGGCCAGCACCACCCGTAGCGCAACAAACAAAAAGACCGGCAGTTCGTGAAGGGCGACTTTGGCGAAGATAAATGAAAAGCCCCAAAGAACGGACAGCATCACCAATGTTCCCCAGTCCGCCGTCGACAAGCTCCTAGGACTCACAAGCGTCCGCCTTTCGCTTTTTTATTCCACCATCGTCGGCAATTCAAATATCTATATATTAGACATTGAATATTGGATATTCGAATAGATATTCCCGATCGCATATTGGTGATGTTTTATATTGACCATCATTGATACTCTTGTCTATAGAGCTAGGCGTGGCGTCTCGGAATTAATGCCAGAAATAAATGGCATTTTGACGCCTCAATATTTGCGGCATTTCTGCGGAATAATAAAACGCGAAAATAAAAATATTGGGAGGCGTGCGTGGATCTAACCATGAGTAACCGCCAATGGCAGGGCGAAGGCCAGCAAAGGAAAACGTCCGATGCCGCCGAACCCTTTCCATGGCTCGCCGCTCTGTTTGAACTCACCGCGCCCAAGGAATTCGACGCGGCTGCCCTCGCTGACCTGCGCGAACAGTTCCTGCGCTGCGGTTATGTCAAGCTGCCAGGCTTCCTGACGCCCGTCGCCCTAGAGTTCCTCAAAGCCGAGCTCGACCGCCTCGAGACCAGTGCGTCGCGCCGGGCCTTCGAAATGCCTGGCTACAACACGCCGCGCAGCCTCTCCGTTCTCGGCGGAACGACCATCAAGGCCCAATCCCCGTTTCTGTTCGGTCTCTACCAACACAGCGCTTTGCGCACCTGCGTCGAACGGGTGGCGGGGCGCACCGTCTATTCTTGCCAGCATCCGGAGGAGTTCATGGTCGCAAACTTGCTCCACCGCAGCGGCGACACCCACGGCTGGCACCTCGATGATCCTGCCTTCGCTCTTGTCCTCTTCATCGACGCGCCACTCGAGGGGCAAGGCGGTGAGCTGGAAATGATCGCTAACTGGACCGATATGTGCCGCCGCAAGGGCCGGCGACCGGACGAAGACATCACCGATCTCATCGCCTGGGCTGCCGAGAACAATCTCATCGAACAGAACCATCACGCCCCAGGAGACGCCTACCTCCTGCGCGCCGACATCAACCTGCATCGCGTCAGGCCGATCACTGGTGCAGACACACGCAGATCCGTCTTGAACCTCGCCTTCCAGGCCAACTCAACGGCCAAATACTCACAAACCGCAAACCTCCTATACGCCTAATCCACCGCGGGAAAGGTATCGAGACTTGGCTGCTGTCGGGAGACGATCATGAGCGTATTCGTTGGCGTGTCCGCTCACTATCACGACTCTGCTTGCTGCGTGATAAAGGATGGCAAACTTATCTCCGCAGCCGACGAAGAGCGATTTTCTCGTCTAAAACACGACAGTGCCATTCCCGCGAACGCTTTTCGGTATTGCCTGCGGGAAGCCAAAGTGAGCATTCAGGACATCACTGCAATCGCCTACTACGAAGATCCCAACAAGAAATTCGCTCGCCAGCTTTGGGCCGGATTGCCTGATATTCTTTACCGGCCTGACGCGCGCTTTCGTATCGATCCGAACCGCGCCGAACGCGAGATCCGTCAGGCCCTCGGATATGAGGGGCCAATAGAGTTCGTCGACCATCATCTTTCGCATGCAGCCAGTGCTTACTATTTCTCCGGCTTTCCCGAAGCCGACATTCTGACCGTCGACGGCGTGGGCGAATGGGCCACCACGACTTATGGGCGTGCTGAAGGCAACGCTGTAGACCTTTTCGAGGAGGTCACATTCCCGAATTCATTGGGTCTTCTTTACAGCGCTGTAACCGCCTATCTCGGATTTGATGTGAACGATGCGGAATACAAGGTGATGGGGCTGGCCCCCTATGGGACACCCAGGTACCTCGACAAGATTCAACAACTCTTCGCGTCATCAAGCGACGGCCAGTACCGTTTGGATCTCTCCTACTTCGACTTTGTAAGTGGCGATCGCATGTTCTCCGACAAGCTTTGTGAGCTGCTCGGGAAGCCACCTCGCGTTCCGGAATCGGATATTGATCAGTTTCACACGGATATCGCCTCCAGTTTGCAAAAAGCCCTGGAGGGCGTCCTGCTCGAAAAGGTCAGATATCTTCATGACAAATACCCGAGCGAGCACTTGTGTATGGCCGGCGGTGTCGCACTGAATTGCGTCGCGAACGCCCGTATTCATCGGGAAGGCCCTTTCAAGCATTTATTTGTCCAGCCTGCGGCGAGTGATTCAGGCGGATCGCTTGGCGCGGCTGCTGTTGCTTGGGCTCGACACGCAAAAGACGGCTCGCGTCTTCATCCTCTTACACACGTCTATCTCGGTCCGTCGTTCTCGAACCTTCAGGTCCAACAAATTGTTGATGCGAGCCCGTTGGGAAAAGTTGCAACTTATTTTCGCGGGGACGAAGCCGGTTTGGTGGAGGCGACCGCGGCACGATTGGCAGACGGTAAAGTCGTAGGCTGGTTTCACGGTCGCATGGAATTTGGTCCACGTGCGCTTGGTTCCCGATCCATCCTCGCCGATCCGCGACGTCCGGAGATGCGCGACCGCATCAACGCTCTAGTCAAGATGCGCGAGGCCTTTAGGCCGTTCGCGCCAGCCGTACTCGAAGAAAAAATGTCAGATCACTTCGATCTCCGACATACTTCGCCTTACATGCTGGAGACTTGCCAGGTTACGTCGAAATTGGACCTCCCAGCTATAACGCATGTCGATGGGTCCGCCCGTGTTCAGACCGTCAACAGGAATGTCAGTCCCCGCTTTCATGCACTGCTGACAGAATTCGACAGGCTGACAGACTGCCCGATTTTGCTGAACACGTCCTTCAATCTCCGTGGCGACGCCATTGTCATGGATCCGATCCACGCGATGTGGTGTTTCGTGATCTCAAATATCGACGTCCTCGTCATGGAGGACTGTCTCATCGACCGATCGGAACGTCCGACGGCCTGGACTGAGATCATCGAAATGTTGGGCGTGCGTAATGCCAAGAAGCGGCAAGTCAGTGAGCGCGCCAACGTCTACTCGTTCCTTTGACGCCGTCTGGAAGGAGCTGCCCCATGACCGACCTGCTAGCAAGACAACATATGGCTTCTCGTCTGGCCGACCTCATGAAGGGCGATGCCAATGCATTGGCGATGCTGCAACTGATGTGTCAAGGCAAGGCGAATGACGCAGCAAAGAATGCAGAGATATGGACAGGTCCGTTCAGCTCCCTGCGGGATGACATCTTAGGCTTCGACCGCCCCAGCGAATCAGCAAATCGCGCGATCGGGATTTGGGAGGAAGATGCAAATAGCGGAGACTTCGTGCGGTCGCGCAAGCATATAGACCTTTGGCGATTTTGCGCGGATGTGGAACGCATCTCGAAGAAATCTGATCGCAAGCGTATCGTCTTTTTGGGCGAATCCGTTGCCAGAGGCTTCTTTTTCAGCCCGCTTTACGGTCCGGCGATGGTTCTCGAGCGCCAACTTACTGAGAGTGGCGAGCCCGTGGAGGTAATCGACCTTGCGCAAAGCAATTGTGGTTCGTGGTGGCTTACCGAAATGGCACGGGCAGCTTGTGTGCTGCAGCCAGACGCATTCGTCGCATTTGCCGGAAATAATTGGCGTGCCAAGCCATTAGGTGGAACCTCAGTGGAGGCTTTCTCTGACGGTGTGCTGTTATCAGAAGATGGAGGGGTGGCAACGCTGATGGCGCGGCAACGCGCGCGCGCTTGCGATATCGCAACCGAAACCATACGTGAACTGGCGCGCATTGCGAGCGAGGTCGGCGTTCCACTCATCTTTGTTGTGCCCGAAATCAATCTTGCGGACTGGAATAGTTGCCCGGCAGGAACGCTCGATGTTCCGCTGATGTCCAATGATCACGCTGTACGTTGGATCGCGGCTTATACCGACGCCAAGCGCATGTTGGAGGCCGGGCACCTCACCAATGCGGAAAGGTATGCGCGTGAGGCTATCGTGTTGGACGGAGGCGCCTCGTCTTGCAGCCTCGAACTCCTCGCTCGAATTCGCCTGGAGCAGAGCAATTCAAGGGATGCTTCCTCTACACTTCGGCAGAGTCGCGATGTCAACGACGACACTCGTGTGCTGCCGGGAATTTTCGAGGTCGTAGCCGATACGATCAGGCGCGTTGGCAATGAGGAGAACGTTAAGATCGTGGATTTGCCACGCATTTTCGAAAGGCATTATCGCAACGAAATGCCGGGCCGGACTCAGTTCCTGGACTATTGCCATCTGACCGCAGAAGGCATCCAGATTGCAATGGCAGCGACTGCTCAGGCTATCAAGGAAGCAATGTTGCACGAGACGGCCGAGCTGGACGATCTCATAGCGCTGGCTCCGGCACCCATGTCCGAGCAAGAAGGTTGGGCGCATTTGCTGGCTGGTGTTCACAATGCGCATTGGGGCCAGGAGCCGGAGATTTGTCGTTATCACTTCCGGCGTGCCGTGACATGCCATCCCGCACTCGGCGACCGTAGCGTACCTCTCATTTTTGACGCGTTCCGGCACGCGGCGCCATCCGTGTGGATCTCAGGTTTTGGCGAGCTCGTCGAGCACCAGATTGCCTCTACGTACCTCATGGGCTTTGGCTTGATCTCGCGTGGTTTGATCAATGAATTTCCCATGCTTGAGGCCATGCAGGCAGAATTTCCGGAGCTACAAGACAGGCAGCTCGATCCCGACTTCGCTTTGGGTCTGGTGCGCGAAATTGATTTGCTTCATCCGCATTGGACGCACCTCATGGATGCCAACAGGTGGTTCCGCAGGTCGTTCAAGGCCGCTTACGAGACGGAAAGTGTTTTCACATTCGTTTGCACAGAGACCGAAAACCTTGAGCTTAAGATCGAATGCAGAATTCCCGGCGCCCTGGAAATCGGAAATGTAATCATTGACGTCAATGGTACCGAGGTTGGTTCGGTTGAGGTGAAGGGCGGATGGTGCGCCGAGACCCTTGCCGTCAGCAAGTCAATTCTGACGCGTGGCTTGAACCGGATGACTATCCGTTGGCCCAACGTAAACCGACAAGACATGCGCAAGCGCGTTCGCGAAGATTTCGAAGCCGGTCAACGAGCAGACACACGCACGCACTTTGGCCAACTCCATGACCTGACGCTTGCAATCGCATCAATCTGAGATAAGGCCGCTCGGCTAAGAGAGGGAGAGGGCGTAAGAGCTCTCTCCATCCCATGCTCGCCGTGTAAATCACGGGCATGTCGCAGCCAAGCGATCGCGGCCGCAAGGTTCGGGGATTGGTTCTCTAGGCTTGTGATGCGGTACGTTTCGCCAGGAGTTTGGACAGGCGAGCCGCAGTAAACCCTGCCCCAGCAGCAAAACGCATAACGGGACCCAAGGACATTGCTGAAATGGGACCGATGAAAAATAGCCCGGGAATGGAGGATTCAAAATCGCCGGACAACCGAGGGGTTGAAGCGACGACTTTCAGCCTTTGCAATATATCCGACGAGAGAAAGTCCAACCGCTCAACATCCATCTTGTAGCCGGTTGCTGCAATGACATGATCCGCAACCAGAATTTGCTTGTCCCCACTGTCCGATACGAGTGTCAGATGTACCTTTCCCTGGCGCGCATCTGCTGCCTCTATTCGATGGCCTAGAAGCCGTGAGACGGCCTTCGACCTCTCTTTCATGAACCAACCGCCGGATGGGCCAAGGAAGGTATTCACCGTCCGTTGGCGAACCCCGTCGGGGAGTTGGCGAAATACGCCGGGGTAGTTCGCGCAAATATAGTTAGTCCAACCCGGACCTATGCCTGACATGGGGCGGAAAACGCGATCCCACAGCGGCCTTTCCAGGCTCTCTTCGATACCAAATTCAATCTGCTGTTTCCGCGCCACTAAAACGGGCTTTCCACCCGCCTCATGGATCAACGTGGACATATCGATCGCCGAAGAGCCCGCTCCGATGACGGCCACGACAGCATCGCGGAAGCGGCGCAGATCAGTGTGTTCGCCACTGTGAGAGACAAATGCCGTGGGGCATCCCGTAAGCTCCGCTGGCATTCTGCGGAATTTTTCCAAGCCAACACCGACGATGACGTGGCGAGATTTAATGTGGGTGCCGTCATCAAATCGAAGGCGGAATTCGTCCCCTGCCACCGATAGCTCTGTGAGGCGGGCTTCGTGGACGTCCGGCACAAATCGGTCCTTAAAGGCCATTGCATATTGGCAAAATGTTTCGACCTTCACTGGCAACCCAATGTCGGCGTATGGAATTTTGCGTTCTGCGCAATAGTGGCCAATAGTGAAGGCTCGTTTCGGATCATAGAGCGTCGACGAATACCCTGTAGATTTTAGGCACATTCCACGAGGCATGTTCGCCAGCCAGCTTTTCATTGGCGAGCCAAAAATGCGGAACTTCGTGCCTGATTCACGTAGGTGCGCCGCCAGCGACAATCCATAAGGACCGGCGCCGATTATCGTGACCGGCACGTTTTCTTCCGGGAGTGGTGGGCTGATGCCCGGCTGCGGAGTGTGCATAGGGTCGAATGCTATCTTGGGCTCTATTCCAGATCTAATCATGGTGCCTCCGAAACGCTTGATACCCTGTGAGGAAACGTCAATTCGGATCGCCTGGCCGGATCATCGCAATATGAGGAATGCGGTCCTCAATGTACGAAAGGCCTTGGGCCACGAATTGAAATGATGCGTAGAAGTCCCGGAGATACAGTTGCGATGATATTTTGATAGGAATTCCCGGCTCGGTTTCAGCGAGTTTGCTGATGGCTCTTGCAACGAGCTGCCGCCCAATGCCGAGTCGTCTGCATCGTGAATGCACGACGACCCGGCCAAAACTTGCATAACCGAGCGCAAATTGGTCCGTGGGCAATGTTCTGAGATATCCCGCGAGGCGACCGTCAAAAAAGCAGAAGAGATGGCTCGCCTTGAGGTCGCGTCCGTCGATGTCCGTATAGGGAACGCCCTGCTCAACGATGAATATCTGCTGTCGTAACTGGAGGGCAGCGTAGAGCGTGGCCGGCCGCAATTCATCGAAGCGCATCCAACACCATTCCACCCTTTCAAGCCAGTTCGCGCCTGGCGCGTGGTTAGGCCAGTCGGCAGTGGTCGGCACAAGATTGTGCGGTACTTCCAGCATACGCTTTCTCAAATTCCTGATTTCCCCCACTGGCTTAGGCGTATAGGAGGTTTGCGGTTTGTGAGTATTTGGCCGTTGAGTTGGCCTGGAAGGCGAGGTTCAAGACGGATCTGCGTGTGTCTGCACCAGTGATCGGCCTGACGCGATGCAGGTTGATGTCGGCGCGCAGGAGGTAGGCGTCTCCTGGGGCGTGATGGTTCTGTTCGATGAGATTGTTCTCGGCAGCCCAGGCGATGAGATCGGTGATGTCTTCGTCCGGTCGCCGGCCCTTGCGGCGGCACATATCGGTCCAGTTAGCGATCATTTCCAGCTCACCGCCTTGCCCCTCGAGTGGCGCGTCGATGAAGAGGACAAGAGCGAAGGCAGGATCATCGAGGTGCCAGCCGTGGGTGTCGCCGCTGCGGTGGAGCAAGTTTGCGACCATGAACTCCTCCGGATGCTGGCAAGAATAGACGGTGCGCCCCGCCACCCGTTCGACGCAGGTGCGCAAAGCGCTGTGTTGGTAGAGACCGAACAGAAACGGGGATTGGGCCTTGATGGTCGTTCCGCCGAGAACGGAGAGGCTGCGCGGCGTGTTGTAGCCAGGCATTTCGAAGGCCCGGCGCGACGCACTGGTCTCGAGGCGGTCGAGCTCGGCTTTGAGGAACTCTAGGGCGACGGGCGTCAGGAAGCCTGGCAGCTTGACATAACCGCAGCGCAGGAACTGTTCGCGCAGGTCAGCGAGGGCAGCCGCGTCGAATTCCTTGGGCGCGGTGAGTTCAAACAGAGCGGCGAGCCATGGAAAGGGTTCGGCGGCATCGGACGTTTTCCTTTGCTGGCCTTCGCCCTGCCATTGGCGGTTACTCATGGTTAGATCCACGCACGCCTCCCAATATTTTTATTTTCGCGTTTTATTATTCCGCAGAAATGCCGCAAATATTGAGGCGTCAAAATGCCATTTATTTCTGGCATTAATTCCGAGACGCCACGCCTAGCTCTATAGACAAGAGTATCAATGATGGTCAATATAAAACATCACCAATATGCGATCGGGAATATCTATTCGAATATCCAATATTCAATGTCTAATATATAGATATTTGAATTGCCGACGCGGATATAAACGGAGGATGTGATGATTTCGGATGCGATACCCATTATAGACATTACCGCTCTCCGTTTTGGCGATGCCGTAGGCACAAAGCGCGTAGCGCGCGAGATTGGTGAAGCATGCCGCGATATCGGCTTCTTTTACGTTCGCGGGCACGGAATAAGCAAAGAGCGAATAGACAATGTTTTCAAAAACTCGGCGCAATTCTTTGCATTGCCGCTAGAGGATAAGATGAAGCTATCCATGGAGCGGCGGAGTCGGTGCTTTCGGGGCTACGCCCCCGTGCTTTCGGAGCTTGCGGATGGGAAACGCAATTCATATGAACTCATGGAATTCAGCGTCGATTTTGACGAGTCTCATCCAGACGTTCTGGCCGGAAAGCCGATGCACGGCCCGAACCTGTGGCCCGACATTCCTGGATATAGAGCTGCGATATCAAACTACGTGGCGGATATGATTGAACTGGGCTTCGATCTTATGCGCGCCATAGCTATTAGTCTGTCGCTTGAAGACGACTATTTTTACCGGGCCTTTCATGGTCGCTCCTTCTGGCAATTTCGGACGACGAACTATCCGGAACCGGAAGAATTGCGCCGGCTCGCAGAGCAGAATCCGCAGACCGGGCCAATCGCTGAAATAGAGCGTGGCGACTATAGCTGCGGCGCGCATACGGACTACGGCTGCCTGACGATACTCCTGGCCAACAGTCCAGGCTTACAGGTGTGCGACCGGCAAGGAAACTGGTTCGATGCGCCGACGATTCCGAACGCCTACATCTGCAACATTGGCGACATGTTGCAGTACTGGACAAACAATCTCTACGTCGCAACGCGGCACCGCGTCCTTACCGACCGCGCCAGGATATCACTGCCATTTTTCTTTCAACCCGATTTCGACACGATCATCGTTCCGGTTCGAGGTGAGCACGACTCCCAAGACAGGAGACAAGAGCCACTAAAGTACGGCCCCTATGCTTTCGATAAATACAAGGGCATCTATCCCAATTGCCAGCTTCGCTAAGGCTCTCAATTGAAAACAGACCCGTCTTCTTTTGCTGCTAGGTGTCCTGATGACGGCAAAAAAGTCGAATTATGCGCCTGCGAAAATTCCCAGGTTCGGGCTTGGCGCCCACAAGACTAAGATCTTTTCAATCGTTGGCGCCGTTGCCCTATTGGCGCTTCTGCACAGCTCGCCGCCGACTCTCCTAAAAACTGGGGCGATAGGCACAGCGATGGGCTTGTGGGCGTGGCTGCTACCCGCTTGCGTCAAGCAGACTGTTGCGTGGGAAGACGCGATTAATCTGCGGCTCGGCCTCGTCACACCGGCGCGAGTACTCAGGCTGCTCTATTGTTGTCCAGTCAACGTCCTGGCTTTCAGCGCAAACACGCCGCAGCAGACTACACAATCCCCAGCATTTATAATTTTACTCACGATCGCTTGGGCCGGCATCCAGACCTTAATGACGGTTGCTGCGTACCGAGGCTACGGCGAGCGGATCAGCAATACCATTCTTGGGTACTCGATCGGTCTCTGGCTCACCACGGGGGCATGTTTGTCCTCGCAGATCGCCATAGTGGTCAGCACCGCAGCAGCAGCGCTTTATATTAGTCATTTGATGACGAGCATGCTCACAGATGTTCGAACCCGATGGCACCCCGAAGGCGGCATCGGAATCTTCGTCGGCTCGTTCAATCCGATTCACAAAACGCACCTGCATATATTGAAGATGGCCCTTGAGACGAGAAGGCTTGAGCGCATTTACATCCACGCAACGACGATACCAAAGCTCCATCGGACCGCAATCGAGCGAGGCGAGCTCAAGGTATCAATGCAAGATGGGATGCGGACCTACGAGCGCACTGCCCTTTCTGATCCTGGTAAAAACTACTTTCCCACCGGCAATCAGTTTTACGAATACGACATTCGGCGAGAACTGTTGCGGGCGGCAATCGCCGACGCCAACCTATCCGATCATGTCGAGGTGCTTGATCTTCCGCAGATCTACGAAGCACGTGGATTCTTTGGGATTGTAAAATTCATCCGACGCGCGCATCCCGCCGTGACTATCCACGGCATACACGGGTCCGACGCTGGGGGATTTTGGGTGCGCAATATATTTGACGAGTGCGGCGGCATCTGCCCGCTTCCCGTTATTCGAACGGATCAAATCTCCGCGACTGCGATACGAAGCGGCGCCACAGGGCTGACCTCCAAAACAGTCGAAGCATTTCTTGCTGCTTCACGCTCAGGCGAAGTTTTTGTTTTCCCATCTGGGTTATTTTGCGCATCAGGCAGATTGCTGTCGCCTCAAGATAATCCCTTGCAGATATCGGCAACGAAAGGTTGCGGATCCTATGGATTGAATGCTAGTTTAACCAAATAAGAATGAAAACTTTTTGCTCATGTGGGGACAATTGCAGTGGATATGCGTGCGGATAAAATCGTCGCAAAACCGTTATATATGCAAGTCCACGAAAGACTCTTGTGCCGGATCGCAAAGCGGGAATGGGTTCCCGGCAACCTACTGCCCAATGAGGCCGAAATTGCTAACGAATTGGGCGTGAGTGTCGGCACTGCGCGCCGGGCATTTGAACTTCTCGACGAACAGGGAATTATTGTTCGTCGAAAGGGGATAGGCACGTTTCTGAAGAAAATAGACGACATCTGCGGCAAGTATGAGCGGATCCACTACGCGGATGGCCGCCGCCCGCAGTTCGATATTAAGCAATGCACCGTGGATCGACGCGATGCATCTGCGGAGGAACAACGCAAATTGGGAATGCAAGCGAACAACAAAATTTTTTGCGCTAAAAGGCTTTGTGAGGATGATCTGGGAGTTCCGGTCAAATTCGAGATCTCGATAACTCCCAGTCATGTATTCCCTCAAGACTTAGACGACGACAAACTCCGCCTAATGACGACAATTGAGCTTGCGCAATTCTGCGGCCTTGCTTTGGGACAAATGAGCGAAACAGTCAAAATTGTTAAGCCACCCCGTGAATCGGCGCGAGCACTTGGAGTAAAGCCTAGCGACCGAGTTATGTGTCTTGATCGCTTGCTCCTTCGCCTTGATGGAGCGCCATTGGAATGGCGAGTTGCGTGGTGCGCAATGAGAGAAGATTTGCTGTATTGCGCGTCCGAGGCCTGAGCGGATTTTCAAAATCCTCTAAGGATGACTGGCGATTCGCGCGAAGAGCGCGTCGACGCGCCGACGCTCTTCATGCGGCATTGGAAGGAGGTAGGCGGCTCCGACGTAGATCACAGCGTTAATGGCCAACGCTATTACCCCGGAGGTCAGTCCACAGGCCCAGGGGAGTGAATTTGGAGAATGATACTCAAGCAAGAGCACGACAATAAACCCGGCGACCATCCCCGCAATCGCACCTTGCTTGGTTCCACGCTTCCAAAAAATACCTAGGAACTGCGGGACCGCAAGTTGGACGATTCCTTGGTAAGCAATAATTGCGATCGACACCAAGGCCGGAAGTTCCAAGCATGAAAGCCAAGCGGCAAACAATGTCAGAAGTACCATGCCAATTTTCGCCACAAGGATGAGCTGCCTTTGACTTAAGTTCAGATAGTTTCCGGCAAGGTCATTGGCGAGCTGCGTGCCGGTCGCTTGTATGTGACCGTCGATATTTCCCATCGACGCCGCCAGAACGACGACACCGGCCAGGCTAAGCAGCCACTGACCGCCGGCTTCCTGACTGACGATGAACCAAACATCGCTCGGGTGCGCGCTTACGGACGGTATCTTCGATCCGAGCATGGCAAAGATTAGGAGCGAGGAGGCGAAGAGAAGTGAAATCGGAACGGCGATCGCGGCCGACTTCCTAAGACTGCGCACACTATCGGCGGTAAAGAGGCGGACGAATATGGCTGGCCAGCACCAACCGCCAATGGTGCCGGTCAAGATTAGGCTGAAGAGATAGAGAGCGCCTTCTTTGGAGCTAAGACCGGGTAGCACCAGCATTCCGGAATCGAGCGATGCGAAGGTTATGCCCTTGCTCAACACCAGCCACGCGATAAGTCCGACGAGAAGAATGGTTCCCGCGCCATACGCCACCAGGCCCTGGAAGAAATCCGAAATGACAACGCCGCGCATGCCGAGCCGGATCGTCCAAATCTGCCTCAAGGTTATGACGCCGATTCCGACGAGGACAGCCGAGGGAAGCGACAAGGTGCGAAGTGATAAATAATGAAAAAGCACACCCAGCGAGAGCATCCCTAGAACGAGCCACGGAAATCCGGAGACGATTCCTATGACGGCCGCGATCGTGCGGATGTGGCGGGAGTCATAGCGGAGCGCGAAAAGATCTGCCTGCGTACGCAGATCGAACGTCTTACCCCAAACCCAAACCGGCTTGGCTATGAGGTACATCAGCACCACGGTAAGCAGGCTGTATGATAGGAGGTAGAATGAAATGATCCCCGACGATGCTGCCATGCCTCCGAACGCTGTGAATATTGCGCCGGGGTACCAAGTATTCAGGAACGACATGGCCTGGTAGCGGGCATCGAATGAACGATTGCCTACGGCGTAGTTGGCAAAGGTCTTGTCGCCGATCTGGCTGAATTGGAGGATGGTAGTAATGGCCAGAAAGAAGATGGTGACAGCGCCAAATGTTATGATCATACGACATCACCGATCGCGCGCACCTGAACGAGGTATGCCGCAATGATGCTGGCGCAGATGATCGTGCCGACGAGAAGAAAATAGACCAGTGCGTTTGGAATGCCGGTAATGGATTCGGCTGGTTCGGCAAAAAGCCAATACACCGGCGGCGCCATCGCGATAACTGCGTCGAAGGCAAACCACAGCCGGATCCAACCAGGCAATTTAGGTTCCTCCCAGTTCGAGCTTTTCTGCTCCCCCTCTCGCATGGCCTGCAAGTGCTCCTGATAGCAATCCGACATCGCCGTTGGCCCGCACGGTGAGTTGAGCGAAAGAGAAAAAAGGTGCAGAAAAGTTAGAGGTAGAGCTGGAAGCTATGGGGGATCCAGCGATACCCTCTGGACGGTAGCCGCTCTAGGTAGCCGATCGACGGAAACGGCATGTGATAGCCGATGACACACAATCGATCCGTGACGACCATGTCGAACACACGCTTCCGTGTTGCCGCTGCCACTTCTTGATCTGTGTCGAACACGCAAAGCCAATCCGGCCGGGCCAATGACGCTACGTGGTGATGGGCGCAGTCGCCCCAAAACAAGATCTGTCGTCCCTCACTCTCAATCAAGAACATGAGATGGCCGGGGGTGTGTCCATAGGCTTCGATGGCGCGGATGCCTGGCACAACGTCGTCACCGGGCTTTAGAAAGCTAATTTTTTCGGCAACTGGTTTTGAGTTGGCACGGTAAACCTGGGCGAACTTTTCCAGATCACCAGTGTGCTTGCCTTCCGGCGCCCAGAAATCGTGTTCGACTTGGGAGATGACGTACCGCGCATTGGGGAACAGTGGCGCGCCGCCTTCGATGATACCGCCAATGTGATCGGGGTGGCCATGGCTGAGGACAACGATGTCAATATCCTCCGGCTTGAAGCCGGCGGGTCCCAATTGCGCGGCGAGCCAGCCGCCTTGCGGTCTTGGAACGAAGCCGTTGGAGCCGTTACCGGCGTCAAACAGGATGATCTCATTCCCTGTGTTGATGATGGTCGGAGAGAATCCAGGCTGATATCGGGTTTCCGGCAGTAGGTTGTCCCGCATCAAATGGCGAACCTCTTGCTCACTGCCGTTGCGGCCGATGAGCGGGTACGGGCCGTCGATGAACGCTTCGGAATCCGCAACCGTGGTAAGTTCGAAGGCGCCAAACTTCACACGCCATGACTTCTGTTGGAAGGGACCAAGCTTTGAAGCCTTCGCACTTGCAGGCGGGGATCGTCCCAAAAGTTGCGACACCGCCGCCGCGGAACCGGCGGCTAGAATGTGGCGGCGGCTTGGTGCACTATTCGTCGAAGTCATGTGAACTCCAGGAATTCAGACAACGTCAGGAAGCTAGCACTTAGTCAGGAGCTCGCGCTTGTACGATTCCACCGCAGCCGCCAAAACTCTTAAGCCCATTTGGAATGTCGACGAAGGATGGGCCCTGTTTGCCGGCCCGCTCTCTTTCAACGCGGCGCACCAACACAGCGTGCCGGTTTATATCGCGGGGCTCTATGAGCCATTTCTATTGCGCATAGAGAACAGGCCTTGGACCGTATGCCGTACAGCAGTCATTCCTGCGGGCGTGACGTATGCACTCGATATCAGGGGAAATCCTCTAGCAGTGCTTTACCTGGAGCCGAGCGTGGCCGGGGTCGACGCATTGCGACCGCTGATCCCGAGCGCGGACCAGGTTGCGGGCTGCTCCATCAGTAAAGCGAACGGGACACCGCTACTGCGCGAACTCTATGAAGATAGATCGGGAATGTCTTGGGTCAGCGAGGCGGCGGACAATTTGGTGTCATTCGCGAAACCGCGGGCCGTCCGCGACTTCGATCCACGTATTACCCGTGTCACCCAAAGGATGCGCCACAGGTACGATGATCTGAGGCCAATTGATGATATTGCACGCAGCGTTGGATTATCGACGTCACGATTCCAACACGTGTTCGCGCGCGAGGTTGGGGTATCTTATCAGCGCTATCGTTGCTGGCATCGATTGCGCGCTGCTATACGCGAGGTTTCTAAAGGCGCCAACTTGACGTCGGCCGCCCAGTCGACGGGCTTCTATGATCAAGCGCATTTCGCACATCACTTTCGCAAGGCGTTCGGCGCGTCCGCGTCGCCGACCCTTCTGCAATTACGAAAGTAACGACGGCAGAAGCTGTGGTGCCGAACGAACGCATCATGCGGAGGATAATTAGGCAGAGATCGCCGCCCGTTCGCTGACACAACAATGCATATCCTATGGCACCGGATCCGCGCCGTTGGTCTTACTCTCTCGCGGACTCACAACGCTCGCGGCGAGCGATTTCACAATCGTTCGATGGTTCAACCAGACGATACTCTCGATAATGACCCGAGAGCCATAACCGGGACGATGGAGCGCCCCAAGGCCCATATCCGCATCATTGTTCCCAAGAGGTTCGCAGTTGGACTTTTGAAGCCTCGATTATTCGCCTCTGGACGACACTTTGATTTCCTGAAGCAATTCCGCAGCTGAAATCTTCAAAGCCTTTGCGATCTTCTCAACGATCAGCACAGTTGGATTGCGGACGCCACGCTCGATGCCGCTGATATAGGTGCGATGCAGGCCGCAATGGTCGGCAAAGGCCTCCTGCGAGAAGCCCCGCTCCTCACGAAATTTCTTGAGATTGATCCCAACCCGGCGCCGCACATCCATGACGCCAAGGAACGGCGCCATCGACGATTGATCTACAGACTATGAGTCTCAAATGACTGGACTTCAGGCCGCAACCGAGCGATGGATCGGACGTAGTGTAGCCTATGAGTCTCTGCCCCCCCCCTAAACACTCGCCCACTTAACGGATTTGCTTCCGGCCGTAGGAGGTGCGCCTTCGTGGTGGGCTCAAGTTGTAGCCACCCCAATGAGGAACAGATGAACACTGACCATGAACTCACCTCGATTCAAAAAGGCAGAATTGCCGAATCGCTCGTTGCTTCGAGCCTGATCTTGGCTTCAGGCGGTCGCCTTTCGCCTTTTACCCCGTTGTCCGACGATTGCGGGATCGACCTTATCGTCCTCGATAAAGAGACACGCCGAAGCCTTTGCATTCAGGTGAAGTCCAGAATCGAGAAGCCGCCGCGACCTACCGTGCAATTCGGAGTCCGCAAATCATCATTCCGCGACGACCCCAACCGTTTCCTGCTCGGCGTCCTATTTGATCCCGTAAATCCCGCGCTGACGACGTCCTGGTTTATCCCCATGGCACGGGTTGCCGTTCTCGGCGTGGAAAAGTCGGGGACATATGCCGTGATGCCCGCGATCGCGAGCGACTCCAACGACCGCTATCGCACGTTCAGACACGACAGTGCCAGGGATCTCGTCGTCGCTATCTTTGAAGCCCTAAATGGAGCAGCGCGGCCTGACGAAGCCGGCGTGTCTCTATCTCTAGGCGGATGCTAACTATCGTGCCCTAATTACTCCGTTAAAATAAGCTGCCGACACGCTTTAGGGATCGGGTCTCGGCCCAATTGAGCAATTGCGACAGGCTATCGACCTGGTCGTCGTTGCGGCCGTTGGGAAATGCCAGCAGCTCATTTCGGAAGTCATCGAGCCATGGTGCGTGGCGCGGAATGAATACAGCTCCCGCCTCGATGATCGCCGACTGAGCTGCGACCCGATCCACCTTTGATCCTTCCGGCCGCATCCCTATCCATCGGATGCCATTGCCTTCCGAGCGCAATTGCTGAATCAGACCGATTCCAATGCCCGCCTCTTCGAGTAGGACGACGTTGGCTCTCAACGCCCGCGCATGGCTTACGGCCTTCCGCTTCAAGTCGGGAAACTCCATCCGCATACGCAGCACGTCCTGCAGATAATATTTTCCTTTTTGAATGAGCCACGTCGTACAGACAGACCAATTCGATGTCTCACCCGACGTCGTCGCCAGATCCCAGCTCTGCACGATCCGATCATTGCCACCCCGCGGCGGCAAAGATTCGTAACGTTGGAACCAGCGCCATTTGAGAAGATTGCCTTCTGCGGGGACAGGCGCCTGCTGGTATTGTGCCGAAAACTGATAGGATGACATTGAGGCCCGGAGCTGCCGTAGCACTTTCAGCGGCTCGCGTTCGGGATGCAGGGGTTCACCTTCGCGACGGCCCACCTTCCGTCCATCTAATAATACGTAGCTCTCATCCTCTTCCGCAATCGCCGGAAGTCGAAGATGTTCCCAAGGCTCCTTCTCCATGACGTGGGCCACGAGATCATCAACGTGCACGCGTTGCATAATAAGGATGATGACGTCATCCTTCTTGTTGTCGAGCCGCGAGTAGAGAGTGGAATCGTACCATTGCTTGACGGATTGGCGCCGTGGTTCCGATTGCACATCCTGCGGTTTGATCGGATCGTCTATAATGATGAAGTTGCCGCCGCGCCCCGTCAGCGTACCACCCACCGACGTTGACAAGCGGTAGCCACCGGCGAGCGTCTCGAATTCGCCTTCCGCCTGCTTGTGGGGGTTGAGTCCGCCGGCAGCTAATGCCCGTCGGTACCACGGCGCCGACATGACCGTCCGGCAATCGCGTGCCAGTTTGCCCGAAAGTTCCTGAGAGTAGCTTGCGCAGATAAAGCGCAGTGCTGGGTTCTTTCCCAGTGCCCACGCAGGGAAAGCAATGGACGCGGAAATGGATTTGAGATTGCGCGGCGGCAGCGTGATGATCAGGCGTTTAATTTCGCGGCGATAGGCGCGCATCAGCCGATCGGCAATCAGGTCTATATGCCAGTTCGCCGCGAACGGCTGACTCCCATCGACGGTCGCGAAAGCTCTGGCGATGAAGGAGGCCAAATCCTGGCGAAGAACGGCATTGAAAATCTCACTTTTGCTTGGAGCCGCCACTAGTCATCGCTTTCATGTTTGCGGGCATATTTGTCGAGGATCATCTGGTCTACCGGATCGAGTTCGGTAGGTTGCAACGCCGTAGGATCGCTTAAGCTATTGCTCTGGCTTAAGATCAGCTGCAAAGCTCTCGGGTCGCCCTTTAAAGCCTTGGCGATGAGAGACTTAATGATCGCTCTTCGTTTGTTCAGCTTCCACGTTCGACCCGCCTCGGTGACTGTAATAAGCTGCCTCAGCTCGTCGTCGAGTTCCGCCTTAAACCCTCGGGCACCCTTCGGTCGTCCTTTGGGGTTGCCCGACTGGCCTGGCTTGAAGCGGGAATGTTTGGGCGGCTTGCCATAACCGACACTGTATTTGCTCTTCTTCAAGATCGAGACGTCTTTCTTTTCCTCATGCTGATCGAGCCGCCCCCTGCCTGGATCTCAGAGAATGGACGGCCCGTTACAGCGTCGGTCGCTTGTTGCCCGGTCAATTTTTGCCAACGCAGGACCGTGACGTCGACATACCGCGGTTCCAATTCGATAAGCCGGGCTCGCCTGCCGACTTTTTCGGCGGCCATCAGTGTTGTGCCGGCACCGCCAAAACCATCGAGCACGATATCGCCGCGGTTACTGGCATCTTGAATGGCGTCGGCCACCAACAGCACAGGCTTCACCGTCGGATGGTCCGACAAATCATTGTCCCTGCCCTTCCGCCACGTGTTGACGCCTGCATATTCCCAAACGTTCGAACGGTACCGTCCAAAACGCCCGAGTTCGATATTGTTCGTGTTGCTGGCGCGCCCCAATTTGTAGACGAAGACAAGCTCGTGTTTTGATCGGTAGAAGGAGCCCATGCCGCCATTCGTCTTGTTCCAAACGCAGAGGTTCTTGAGTTCCGCGTAGACACGGTTTCCTGCAGCCGTGAGCTCGCCTAGATGCCGCCAATCCATGCACACATAGTGGAGTGATCCATCACTGCTTACCGATGCAAGGTTGCCCAGCGCGACTTCGAGAAATTCGGTGAATTCCGCAGGGCTCATTTCTCCGCTGGCGACGGCAAACTCCTTGTGACGCTGCCGGCCGAGACCCGACACATGGCCATCAATCGGCACGTTATAGGGCGGATCGGTGAACACCATTCTCGCTCGATCGCCATCCATCAAACGCGCGACTACATCTCGATCGCGGACATCGCCGCAGATGATGCGATGCTCACCAAGGCACCACAGCGTGCCAACCTGCGTAACTGCTTCCTCAGCCGACGGGACCTTTGGTAGCTCATCCATGATATCTGGAGGCTCGGACTGCCGCTGGATCGCCAAATCAATCTCGGCATGCTCGAAGCCCGTCACCGAAACATCAAAATCGCTGTCGATCGTGACGAGATCTGCCAATTCAATGGCCAGAACGTCTTTGTCCCAGCCGGCCAGCTCCGCAAGCCGATTGTCTGCGATCGCGTAAGCGCGCAACTCCGCCTCGCTCAGGTGTTCGAGGCAGATCACCGGGACCGTTGCCAAGCCCAATTTGCGCGCGGCATCCACTCGCCCGTGTCCGGCGACGATCCGATCTTCAGCATCGATGAGTACGGGACTGACGAAGCCAAAAGCGTCAATGCTGTCAGCGATCTGACGGATTTGCTTCGCCGAATGCGTGCGCGCATTGCGATGCGCGGCCTTCAATGCCCGGGGATTCCGCAGCGCTATCTTTGGATGTTCGAATGCAGTCGCCCGGATTTTGTCTTGAGAACTTCGCGCCATGTATCCCCAGCGCGAAGTTCTCGCGCATCCAATGAGTGGTCAATTTTTAATGCACAAACGCAAACAGGGACCGGAATGGCGAACTCTTCCAACGCTCCGGCGGAACAACGTCACACTGTAAAACGATTCAAAACCGCTCTTCGAGTTCTCATCGATTTTTTTTTAAATGGATGAGCCCATCCAAGTTATCGGCTCGCTTTACCGTCAGCCTGTTCCCGACGGAGGTTTGCTCTGATGCGGGCAGTGAATTCCCTGTAAGCTGGGGTAGGGAATATTGTTCAGAAATGCCCGTGGATCAGGGCTATTTAAATGCGGCTTCGACTGTCCAAAGCCGTTTTATGCGGAATTCCCTGTAAATCGGCCCATATCAGGGAATTTCCTGAAGAGACGGGTTCGCCGCAGACTGCGAGCACAGCCAATCTAAAAAGTCTCCCAGACGACCAAAGCCTTGATGCGCGGCGATGGCATCCCCAGAGCTATTCTCTCGCTATCGCGGCTTGTGAATCAAATAATCCGCGCGAAGGCCGCTGCTCCGGTAGAGAGATCCACAGTCGGAGCCTGGGCTTTGACGGCAGGCGGGCTCGGCTGATCCTGTCGCTCTGCCACCCCGGCGATCTCATCACGACCAAACATCGCCTCCAGCGTACGCACGCAAAGCACCACGTTATCGCTCGCAAGGCGATAGTAGACGAGCTTCGCTTCGCGGCGCGTGACGACGAGATCTGCACGGCGAAGCTCTGCAAGTTGTTGACTGAGCGTTGGCTGACCGATGCCCGTCGCTTTCTCGATCTCCGCTACGCCGCGCTCACCGCCGAGGAGATACGAAAGGATCATCAGTCGCTGCGGCTGTGCGAAGACACGAATCTTTTCGGTCGCCGCATCCGCGAGTTCACGAGACTGGAAAAGCGCGGTCATCTGTCTGCTTTCAAACGATAGAACCAGTCGTGCGGGAGAGCCGCCGGCAAGCGGCCCTGCGGCACGACCAGCGGGACAAGAACATTGTCGCCGGGCTGCCAATCGGCGGGAGTAAGCGCGTCTCCGTTTTCAGATCGTCGAAGCGCTGCCACCAAGCGCAGCATTTCTTCGACGGATCGTCCGACGTTCATCGGATACCAGTTCATCGCGCGGATGACCCCTTTGGGATCGATGAAATAGACCGCGCGAACGGCGGAGGAATCCGCCGCTTTTTCATCGAGCATCCCGTAAGCACGCCCGATCGCCATCGACGGATCTTCGACGACAGGAAACGGAACCTCGATACCGGATAGCTCCCTGATCGCATTCAACCACGCGACGTGAGAGAACAGACTATCGACCGACAATCCGAGCAAGGCGCAGTCCATCTCGGCAAACCGCGGCGCCGCCTTTGCCAAGGCAACGAATTCGCTCGTGCACACCGGCGTGAAATCAGCGGGGTGCGAGAAGAACACCACCCATCTTCCGCGAAACTGATCGAGGGTCACCTCGCCTTGGGTCGTGCGCGCCCGGAAATTGGGCGCCAAATCTCCAATTCGAAGAGGCCTATCGCCCGTCGTCACTGTGTTTTCCATGGCGCCTGCTTGCCACATCAAGCCCCCTTGACGCAAGCAAAATACACAATTACATAAATTATGAAATTATAGGAGTTATGCCCATGGACCCCGTTGCCCGTCAAGCCGACGCCTTGATCCGCAGTTCACGCAAATCCGCAGTGAAACCGGCGATACAGGCCTTCTTCGACGAACCGACGAACACGGTGAGCTACGTCGTGCATGATCCTGCGACCCGCGCAGCGGCGATCATCGACAGCGTATTGGATTTCGACCAAGCGGCCGGCCGCACGGACACGAAGTCGGCGGATGCGATCATCGCCTACGTCCTCGCCAACGGGTTGAAGGTCGAGTGGCTGCTGGAAACGCACGCGCACGCCGATCACCTCTCGGCCGCGCCGTATCTGCAGAATGTGCTCGGCGGCAAACTGGCGATCGGACGCGAGATCATTCGAGTGCAAAACGTCTTCGGCAAAATCTTCAATGTCGGCACCGAGTTCGAACGCGACGGATCAGAATTCGATCGGCTGTTCGCCGATGGCGACCGCTTTCAGATCGGAGAGATCGAGGCCATGACGCTCCACGTACCGGGACACACGCCAGCCGACATGGCTTATGTCATCGGTGACGCGGTCTTCACAGGCGATACGTTGTTCATGCCTGATTACGGCACCGCTCGTGCGGATTTCCCGGGCGGCGATGCGCATCAGCTCTATCGCTCGATACGCCGCCTCATGACGCTGCCGGACGAGACCCGTCTTTTCCTCTGCCACGACTACAAGGCTGTCGGGCGGGATGAATATGCCTGGGAAACGACGGTCGGCGCCGAGCGAACTGGTAACATCCACGCGCACGAAGGCGTGAGCGAAGACGAATTCGTGACCATGCGGACAACCCGGGACGCGACGCTCGCGATGCCCAAGCTCATTTTGCCTTCGGTCCAAGTCAACATGCGCGGCGGACGCCTCCCCGAGGCCGAGGACAATGGAACGCGCTATCTGAAGCTCCCACTGAACGTGCTGTGATGCCCGGCTTCCCTCAGGCTGCCCCGGTAGAGGGCCTCGTCGGCGGACTTCTCATCGGTCTCGCCGCCGCAATCATGTTGCTCGGCAACGGGCGCATCGCCGGCGTCAGCGGACTGTTCGCACGGGCACTCAGCATATCGCCCGGTGAAACACCGCGACAGCTGGCATGGGCCTTCATCATCGGCCTGCCCATCGGGGCCGGATTGGTCGAGCTTGTCGTCGGCGTGAATGCGAAGTTCCCCACTCCGACCTTGCTGCTCGTCGCAGGTGTGATTGTCGGCTTTGGCACGCAGCTCGGATCGGGCTGCACGAGCGGGCATGGCATTTGCGGCCTTTCGCGGCTTTCCAAGCGCTCCATCTTCGCGACGCTCACCTTCATGAGCGCAGGCGTGATCACGGTCACGATGATGCGACTACTGGGATTGTCGCCATGACGAGAGAGAACGTACTCCCCCTCCTCAGCGGCGCACTCTTTGGCGCGGGCCTTGCCATTTCCGGAATGATTGATCCGGCGAGAGTCCGCGCGTTTCTCGACGTGACCGGCAATTGGGATCCGACCTTGGCATTCGTCATGGGCGGCGCGCTGCTGCCGATGGCCGTTGCTTGGCAGGTCTTGAAACGCCGTCAAAAGCCGCTCGCGTCCAATAGCATTCCTTCGACGAGCAATGTCGATTTCCGATTGATCAGCGGTGCGGCGATTTTCGGAATCGGCTGGGGCGTTGCCGGCATTTGCCCGGGCCCCAGCATAGCAGCTCTCGCGGTCCAGCCGATGTCGGCGCTCCTCTTCTCGATAGCCATGGCCGCGGGCATGCGATTGCACAGTTTCATTTTTTCAGCGCGAAGCCTGAGCCGAGCGTAAAGCAGGAGTTTTTTTACATGCCTTTCAAGGAACTCAGCCCGACATTTTCCGTCGCGCCGCAATTGACGGAAGCAGACATTGCCGAAGCCGCAAAAATGGGCTTCCGGTCGATCGTATGCAATCGGCCCGATGGCGAAGAGATGGGACAACCCACGGCGTCGGACATGTCTCGCGTCGCCGAAAGCAACGGCATGGCATTCGCGCATGTGCCTGTCGTTCCGGGGCAGATCACAAGCAACGATGTCGACGCGATGCGCGATGCACTCGCGCATCTCCCTCGCCCGATATTGGCGTTCTGCCGAAGCGGCACGCGTTCGGCAACGCTGTGGGCATTAGCCGATTCCGACCCGAAAGAGCCGGGGATCACGATCGAAACCGCGAAGCGCGCGGGCTACGACCTGAGCTCCATCATGCCGTCGCTCGAGCGACGCGCTAAAGCAGGCCGCCCAATGACCTTTGACATTCTCATCGTCGGCGGCGGATCGGCTGGAATTTCTACGGCGGCGAGCCTGCGCAAGCGCAATCGGAAAATTTCCATCGCCGTCATCGATCCTGCCGAGACTCATTACTATCAGCCGGGCTGGACGTTGGTCGGTGCTGGCGTGTTCTCGCCCGAGCAGACACGGCACAGCGAAGCGAGCGTCATTCCAAAAGGCGTCGAATGGATTCAGGCGGCTGTCACCGAGTTCCGCCCCGAGCAGAACGAGGTCCAGCTCGCCGATGGGCGCGTCGCGAAATATCACGTGATGGTGGCTGCACCGGGCATCAAGCTCGCCTGGGACGCCATACCGGGCCTTGCGGAAGCACTCGGCTCCAACGGCGTGACATCCAACTATCGCTACGATCTCGCGCCCTACACCTATCGGCTGGTGCGAGAACTCCGCCGCGGTCGCGCGCTATTCACTCAGCCGCCGATGCCGATCAAATGCGCAGGCGCCCCGCAAAAGGCGATGTACCTGTCTTGCGACATCTGGAGCGACGCCCACGTGCTTCAGAATATCGACGTGGAATTTCATAACGCGGGTGCGGTGCTCTTCGGTGTTCCGGCCTACGTGCCGGCGCTCAAAAACTACATCGAACGATACGGCATAGACCTTCGCCTGGAATCAAAGCTGGTGGCGGTCGATGGCCAGAGGAAAATAGCAACCCTCGAACGCAAGAGCGCCGACGGCGTCCTTGAACGCGTCGAGCGATCATTCGACCTGCTTCATGCTGTGCCACCCCAGGTGGCGCCCGAGTTCGTTGCCAGCAGCCCGCTCGCAGGTCCCGGTGGCTTCATCGAAGTCGATCCGGCGACGCTGCAGCACGTGCGCTATCAAAACGTCTTCGGTCTGGGCGATGCGGCGGGAACGAGCAACGCGAAGACAGCTGCAGCCGCGCGCAAGCAAGCGCCCGTCGTCGCCGTCAACGCGCTCGCTGTGCTGGAGGGCAAACAACCCGCCGCCGATTACAATGGCTACGGCTCCTGCCCTCTCACCGTCGAACGCGGCAAGATCGTGCTCGCGGAATTTGGCTATGGCGGCAAGCTGCTTCCAAGCTTCCCCACTTGGCTGATCGACGGCACGCGCCCCAGCCGCACCGCGTGGTTCCTCAAAGAGCGACTGCTGCCGCCGATCTATTGGCGGGGAATGCTCAAGGGCCGCGAATGGATGGCTCATCCGCACCTCATCGAGAATTCGGTGTGACGCTCGAGCCGCTCCAATATTTCCTCGGCGCCGCTTCGGGATCACTGGTCGGGTTCACGCTTGCCCTTGTCGGCGGCGGCGGATCGATACTCGCCGTGCCGCTGATGGTTTACCTGGTGGGCGTTGCCAACCCGCACATCGCCATCGGAACGAGCGCGTTCGCCGTCGCCGTAAATGCAGCGACCGGACTCATAGGTCATGCCCGCGCGCACACGGTGAAATGGCGCTGCGGCGGAATGTATGCGACCGCCGGCGTGATCGGCGCGCTTCTCGGTTCGACCATGGGCAAGGCGATCGACGGCCACAAGCTCCTCATTCTGTTTGCGATGGTCATGGTGCTCATCGGTGTTCTGATGCTGAAGGGGCGTGGCAATCCCGGCAACCCCGGCGCCGAATGCAATCGCGAGAAAGCTCCGAAGGTTCTGAGTTACGGCCTTGGCACCGGACTCTTCTCCGGGTTCTTCGGTATCGGCGGCGGCTTTCTCATCGTGCCGGGTCTCGTTGGCTCGACGGGAATGCCGATACTGAATGCGGTCGGCACGTCGCTGATTGCCGTCACGGCGTTCGGGCTGACGACCGCGATAAATTACGCCTATTCCGGTCTCATCGACTGGCCGCTCGCATTCGTATTCATCGCCGGCGGCGTTGCCGGAGGATTGGTTGGCACCCGCGTCGCCAGTCACATAGCGAAAGAGCGGGGCATGCTGACGACCGTATTCGCCGCCCTCATCTTCGTGGTCGCCGCATACATGATCTGGAAAAGCCTCTCAGCGATCGGATTGTAGCGAGAGGAACCACGGGGCGCCTCGGTTGCGGGCAAGAGAAATGATTGAGGGAAAAGACGCACCGAAACTAAACTGCGCCGGAATAATTTCGGCCAACATTTGGTTTCATGTAGCTGCCGTAGAGCAGATACTCGGCATTTGTCGGGGTGAATACGGGGGTGAACATGCAATCGTCGAACGCACCGTCCATCGTCAACGATGCTACCGAAATCACGGGCGAAGCCGCAACGCACGGAACGGGCAATTGGCTAGCTGTTCTAATATCGGGATTGGCGCTGACCGGATCTGCCGTATCTTTGTGGGAGACCACGCTGAGACAGCCCGAAATCAAGCTCTATGTTTCGGAAAACATTCAGTATACACGCGATCCCTTTGGACCTTTCGAGGTCCTAGCCGTACCGCTGACCATAACCAATAGCGGAGCGCGCGACGGCGCTGTTCTCTCGCTTCATCTTGAAGCGAAGAACTCGGCGACGGGCCAAACAGAAAAATTCAAGAGCAGCTATGTTGCTGATGCCCAGTATTTCGGAAGCCGGGACGACGTCGCGGAGCGTCTGAAGCGTCCGAAAGCTCCATTTGCGCCGATCTCCGTGTCGGGCCGCAGCGCCTTCACCGGCACTATATTATTTTATCGTTCGGCCTCGGGCGGGAAAAATCTCATCGAACCCGCCTCGAAACTCGACATGACGATTTCCGTCACGCTGCCCGCCGAGAGCGGATGGCTCGACAAAGCCCTGGCTACCGATCCGCCTGCCGTCACCGTTAAAGCCGACGTGCCAACATTCTTCTCCGGCGCCCTGCTGAGCGGAGACAACGCGCCACTTCTGGTGACGTCTGGCGCATTCTGAAGACTGATTCTTTTAGAAGACGGACAGAAACGGCGGAGCACGCCCCGATCGAATACCCGGCGCCCCAGCACCCTTAGTTCTTTGCAGGAACCTTGGCGTACTCGTCGGGTGTCCGAGCGTCCCAACTCGCGTTACGCTTGAACTGCTCGTCAATCGAAGGATCGCAACGGTGAGCAGCGCATCCTGCATCGGGCGATGCAGCACAGCCTGTAAGAGCTAAAAGAAGCGCTAGCCGGGAGATCAACCGAGCAAACATCTGTCTTGTCATCCCAATTGAAGCTCGAGATTACCGGCCGCTCGATTTGCAGTTCGAGTCCGAAGGACAGATGGCCACAACATCTACGCTATGACAAATGCTCAGATGCCGCCAGCAAGTCCTTCTTATCGAGCGTGAAAAGCACATAGGAAAAATCACCCATGAACATTCTGACGTGTGCCGCTGCTTCCTTTCTCGCAATCCTCTTAGGATTGCAAACGGCGGCTGCACAGGCGGGTGACATCTCCGAGGCCGGAAAGCGGCTCGCCGAAAAGCTCGATAGTTTTGAAGTCGAGAAGCATTGGCCTGCAGGCCAACACATTAATTGGGAGACGGGTGTCCCAACCGGGGTGCCAGAAAAAACCGAGGGCAAGCATACGCACTGCAGTGCGTTCGTTGCGTCAGCAGCCAAGCAATTAGGTGTCTACATTCTGCGACCACCTGAACACGGCCAAAAGCTTCTTGCCAATGCTCAGAGCAAATGGCTAGCGAGTGAAGGCCCGGCACAAGGCTGGCTTCAGCTCAAAGATGGTTTTGAAGCGCAGAACGCTGCCAATGCCGGCAAGCTCGTCATCGCCTCCTATCACAATCATCACGACGATAAACCGGGCCACGTTGCCATCGTTCGGCCCAGCGCCAAGAACACCGAAACAATTGCAGAAGAAGGCCCCGACATTGTCCAGGCCGGCGAGCACAATTACAACGTCGTCAGTACTAAGAAGGGTTTTTCCGGCCATCCAGCCGCGTGGCGCGACAATGAAATCGAGTATTACGCGCACAATCTCGATTGAAGCAGCAGATCTTCACGTCGGAAGCCCGAAGTTGATTTGAGCAACTCGACGCCGGTCGCAGAGGTCGGCTCGTTGACATAGTGGCTGGTCATTCCGCGCAGCGGCCGCAACAAAATTCCCCGTTGATTAGCCAGACTCTTGGGCAGGGGGACCTTGAGACAACCTCGGTCTATGCCAACTCAAGCACCACGTGGGCGTAGCAAGAGAATGAGATGCCACGTCTAGCTAAATCCTGCGGCGTGGTGGGGGTCTCCTTAATCAGGTTATGCCGCTCGCAAATTGCGTCGTGCCCTACGTTGTCACCCATCTTGCAAGGTGGGCACCAAAGTTGTCGTGAGTAATGAAAAAATGTCCCAGATTAAAACGCAAATGGCCCAGTCCGGCGATGTGACGAAGGTCTGCCCTGGAAGAACACGGCGCAATGTCATTGCAATTGCGGGTATCGTTGGCTCTACGGCTCTCGCATCGACTATCACAGCGAGAAGCGCTTTCGCCGGATTGGCCCGTGCGGCCGACGGCCCTGGGAATAGCGCAAGCACGAATGATCGATTTTGCGACACCCGTAGCGAAAGCGGCGGTAATTTGCGCGGCAATTCGGATTCTTCCCATCATATCTGCCAAGGCGGCGGAGGCGGAAATTCCGGCGGCGGTAATGGCAACGCTGGCGGCGGGAACTCCGGCGGTGGTGGCGGTGGCGGCGGCGGTGGCAATTCCGGTGGCGGCAGTGCTAACGCTGGTGGCGGAAAGTCCGGCGGCGGCGGCGCCGATGGTGGCGGTGGCAGTTCCGGCGGCGGCGGTGGCTGGGACTTTGGTTTTGGAGGCGACGGCCCGAGTTCCGGTGGCTCGGGCTGGGGTGGCGGCGGCGGTGGCCGGTTGGCTTGCTTTCTAGCAGGCACCAAGATCCTCACGGCAAGCGCCGAGAAAACGGTGCAGGACCTTCGAGTCGGAGATACCCTCCCGACCATTTCAGGCGGCACCCGAGCAATTCAGAAAATTCGAAGTTGGACGGCCGAACGTCCTGACAACGAGAAATGGAGTGACGACGTCGCTCCTATCAAAGTGTGCCAGGGTGCGCTTGGTCCGAACATCCCTCGGAAAGACCTCTACCTCTCGCCCAATCACGCTCTCTACGTCGATGGCGTTCTTATACCGGCCCGCAATTTGGTCAACGGCAGGTCGATCGTGCGGTGCTCGGATTATGACCGCGACTCGATCACGTATTTCCACATCGAGTTTGAAGATCATCATGTAATTTGGGCGAATGGCGCGCCGGTCGAGTCTCGGTTTGTGGAATCGATGACGCCATTCGCACCAATCTGGACTGGCGGCCGTCGCTTCGAACTAAATTCGCGGCTGAGGAGCGCAATTTCACCTTGGTTCGATACCCGCACGACATTCGATAAGATTCGCGATCGAATTGAAGAACGATCGGAATTCGAGTTTGCGATTGCGTAGTGCGGGCCGCCGGAAGGCGCCGCCTACGATCGTTCAGCTTACGACCGAGGCCATGATTGGTGGGTGATCACGGGCTCGAACCGTCGGCCCGTCGACTAAAAATCGCTGTAGCGATCCACTCGATACGCCGCGCGGTCAAGGGTGAGCGGCGTGCACTTCACCCGCTCCTCCATTACGTCTACCACGCGATCGTAATGAGACGGCGGCTTCATGCGGCAATCGTCGTCGAATTCGTTGAGGGTTTTCGGCTCCGACGATTGGTTCGAAGTGCTCTCATGCCGGCCAGTCAGCTTTTGCATCTCCAGAGCATTTGGCCATATTTGGAGAGTGAACCAAGAAGATTTCATCGCTGGCAACGGTTGCATCTCACCCGAGGACAGAGGCAACTGCATGTCGACGCCATCACCCAATTGCCCTTTATTGCATTATATGAATTTGCGCGAAATTACGGATCGCGTTAGGGAGTATTTGCCTTCAATTTATTAACTTAATTGCGTCTTGGGAAATGGGCGCAATCGCGTATCGCGATAGTATTTGCCAAACCCGCATCTCGAATACAGGCGGTGTCGGGTCAGGGGGAGTCGGTTCTTGTCGCCGACCATCCCCCGCCATTTCTTCGAGGGCGTTCCGGGTCTCTGCCTATCCCCGCTATCAGTCCGGCTGCGCCGCTGCGCGGTCCGAGCCGGAACTGTAAGTCGATGGTGCGATAGAGGGCAAGCCGCATCACGTTTGTTGAGAAACCGAATCCCAGATGGGCTCCTGCCAAAGCCGCGCCCCGCCGGTGATGCCGGCATCGTTCGAAGCGATGTGGACGTTCGGAGGCAAATCGCGGGCTTCGACGTGAACCGAGTTTCCGCCGCCGAGATACAGAACGTCGAAGTGAATGAGTGAAGAGACGACATCTATCATATGGCGAACGCGGCTATTCCATTTCTCGCGGCCGTGAGCTTTCCGGGCCGCCTCACCGACATATTCGTTGTACGTTTCATCCTTGTGTATCGGGTGGTGAGCGAGTTCGAGATGTGGCGTGAGCCGTCCGTTTGAGAATATCGCACTCCCAATTCCGGTCCCCAACGTCAGCACGACTTCCAAACCCTTTCCGGTGACGATGCCCAGTCCCTGCACTTCGGCATCGTTGAGAACCCGCGCCGGCTTGCCGAAGCGCTCCGACAGCGCTTGCGCAAGAGCGTAATTTGACCAGGCCGGCCCGTCGAAATGAGGCGCCGTCAGAATGTGGCCGTCGCGAACGACCCCGGGAAAGCCTGCGGAAATCCTGTCGCTTGGCGGCAGCGGTGCGACCAGTCTCTCGAGCGCCGCCAAAAGGGATTCGGGTTGACACGGGTGAGGCGTGTCAACGCGAACTCTGGGCGCGATCATTCGACCGGCGCCGTCCAGAACTGATGCCTTGAGCCCGGTTCCCCCGATATCGATTGCAAGCGTGAGGGGACCGCTCGCCTCGGCGCGGCTGCGATCAATTTGGGGTGCGTTCATGCAGATCGCGTGCTCCGGCGGCCTTCTCGTCGGCAACGACCCGCAATTCTCCGAGAGGCCTGAAATGCACTGCGGGTAACGTTTCATCGTGGCGGCGAAACCGGGCGAGCATCTCATTTTTTTGGTCACCCGCGACGAGGAACGCGCTGTTTGCACTGTTCTCGAGCGCAGGATAGGTCAGAGTGATGCGGGCTTCCGGCTTGACGCCCGTGACAGCAACCACCCATCTCTCCCGTTCCTGTAATGCGTCCGATCCGGGAAATAGCGATGCTAAGTGGCCGTCCTCGCCCAGACCGAGGAGCGTTACATCAAACAACCGTCGCATCGTCGCGCCGCGGGTCGCTTCATAGAATGACTTCAGCGCCTGCTCGTATCGCCGTGCGGCTTCTTCGGGAGTGAGACCTTCCGTGGGAATTGGATGAACGTTGGCTGCCGGGATCGGCACCCGCGAGAGCAAGGCGTCATTCGCCATGCGATAGTTGCTCAGCGGATCACCGCGCGGCACGAAGCGCTCATCACCCCAGAAGACGTGCGTTCGTGACCATGGAAAGCGATCGCGGTAGGGCGCTTCGGCGAGGCGCTCATAGAGCGTTCGCGGCGTAGACCCGCCGGACAAACAGATGGCAACAGGGCCCGAAGTTCCGGCAGCTATATCGAGAAGCCAGTCCGCAACCTGCTTCGAGAGCGCGTCGACATCCGCGACGGTCTCATATTTTATCTTCTGAAGCTCTGACACGAACCCGCAATCCTATTGAGCAACGAAACACCGGATACTCGCTATGTATCTTGGCTGCGAAGCCGATCATTGAACTCCTGTTTGAGCCAAGACATATCGACTTACAGCTTTAGCGAACCCGTCGTTTTCGTTGCTGTCGGTGACGGCATCCGCCTTGCCCTTCACGTCGTCACTCGCTTGGCCCATCGCAATCGAATAGCCGCTTTCGTTGAACATCGGGATGTCGTTCGGCATATCGCCAATCGTTGCGATCTCTTCCGCCGGAATCCCAAGAAGCCTCGACAGCGCTTTCACCACCGCTCCTTTGTTGGCTTGATAAGGCGTGATGTCGAGATAATAGGCTTGGGAGTGCGCGACGCTCGCGTCTCGTCCCAAATCATCCGCGAGAGCGCGTTCGCTGTCCGTGATGAGCTTAGGATCGTCGGACACACCGACTATTTTGGCGGCGTGCGCAAGATGATCGGCAGTAAAAGAGCTGACGACTTTCGGCCGGAATTTCACGGTGTTCGTCTCGCGTTCGACATGCGGAGCGAGGCGGTCCCGGATCAGCCACTCGTCCTCGGTGTAAACCCAGACGTCCGTTCCCCGGTCAACGAGAAATTGAAGCGTATGCGCAGCCACCTTCGGCGGGAGGAGATGGGCCTCGATTACCGAGAGATCCGGCTTCACGAATATGCCGCCGTTGAACGCAGCTATTGGTGTCCGAAGCGCGAGAGGCGCGACGAGCATGGCCATTCCGCGGGGCGGCCGGCCACTCGTGATCGCGAAGGTGATGCCCGCATCATCGAGATCGCGAACGGCACGCTTAGCCGCTTCCGTCAAAACCTTCTCGGTTGTCACGAGCGTGCCGTCGACATCGGCAAGCAGCAGACGTATGACGCGGTTCCCGCTCATCTTTTGCATTTCGCTGGTTGATCGATCGGACGCCAGGCGCGATTGCCATCGCGTGCCAACAACTCGTCGGCAGCAACGGGGCCGTTGCTGCCGGATGGATAGGTGGGAATATCCGCTTGTTTCTTGCTCCACTCATCGAGCACAGGCTGGACGATGCGCCAGCTATCCTCGATCATGTCTGCGCGCATGAAGAGCGTTTGATCGCCAATCATCACGTCATAGAGCAGCGTCTCGTAGCCGACGTTCGGCTCCTTCGAAAACCACTCGTTGTAGCAAAAATCCATCTTGACCGCTGCGAGATCGACGACAGGCCCGCGAGGCTTGACTTCAAATTGCAGCGAAATGCTTTCCTCCGGCGCGATGCTCAACACCAGCCAATTGGGGCGCAGCGCCTCGACAGGCGTATTCTGGAAAGCCGTATAAGGCGCCGGCTTGAAGCAAATGGCGATTTCCGTCATGCGCGCGACCAGATGCTTTCCTGTGCGAATGAAGAACGGAACGCCGGCCCACCGCCAATTGTCGATTTCGACCTTCAATGCGGCGTACGTTTCGACATTCGACTCCGGCGCAACGCTCGGTTCCTGCCGATATCCGTTCACCGACTTGCCGAGCACTGTGCCGGCGGTGTATTGGCCGCGCACTGGACATTTGGGATCGATCGCAGGGATGGCGGCAAGAACGTCAGCCTTCATATTGCGAATAGAGGCCGCATCGAAACCCACCGGCGGTTCCATGGCCACCATCGATAAGAGCGAGAATGCGTGGTTCGGAATCATGTCGCGAAGTGCGCCGGTCGCTTCATAAAAGGCACCGCGTTTTTCCACGCCCAACGTCTCGGCTGCCGTGATCTGCACGTGATCGATGCGGTCGCGGTTCCAGATCGGCTCGAAGATCCCATTGCCGAAGCGGAAGGCCATGATGCTTTGAACGGTATCCTTTCCGAGGAAGTGATCGATCCGGTAGATCTGGTCCTCCTGCAAAGTTCTGCGGATGCGCGTGTTGAGCTCGCGCGCCGAGTCGAGGCTATGGCCGAACGGCTTTTCGATAACGACCCGACGCCAACGGCTTCGTTTGCCGTCACGATCCTCGGACTGCTCCGCGAGCCCCGCCTTGCCGAGTTGATCCACCGTCGGACCGAATAGTTGGTCCGCCACCGCAAGGTAAAAGATCGCGTTCCCATGTGTGTGGTGGGTTTTTTCGACTTTCTCGAGTTCGCGACGAAGGCCGGCGTACATCTCCGGATCGTTCAGATCACCCTGCAAATATGAGATCGACCCTGAGAGGCGTTTCCACGCCGCCTCATCGACACGATCGATTTCGAACTCCCCGGCCGGATCCCCGACAAAATGTTTGAGCATGCCGTAGAGTTCGTCGCGCCAGCTTTCGGCAGTCATTTCCTTTCGCGCCACGCCTATCAAGGCAAAATGCTCCGGGAGCAATCCGGTCCGAGCCAAATTATACAACGCGGGGACGATCAACCGCTTCGTCAGGTCACCCGAGGCGCCAAAAATCACCATCGCGCACGGATCAGCCGGTTTCGGCTTCCGATACGGCGGGCACTTGATGAGTGCGGATGTTTGAGAAGGCCGGACGAGCGTGTCGACTGTCATTTTGTACTCTGCCGCGTTTTGTGCCGTTGGATGACCTTCTGGTGCATGAGCTTCAGGCTCGCTGCCTTCGATGTGTCCACCAAACCCGAGACGCATGGCCGACAGCATTTTCTCGGCGAAGGTGTGCTCCTGCCGTGAGCGGAAACGCGTGTAGAGCGCGCTCGAAAGGACTTCGGCCGGCACCGACTGCTCGATTGCCGCCTCGATGGTCCAGCGGCCTTCGCCGGAATCCTGGACGAATCCCGAAAAGCTTTTGAGTTGCGGATCCTTCGCTAAGGCGGCTGCGCTGAGGTCCAAAAGCCAGGAGGATATGACGCTGCCGCGACGCCAAACTTCCGCGATATCCGAAATGTTAAGCGTGAACCGTTCCTCTTCGGGCAGCTCGGCCGAGTTCTTGCTTCGCAGGATATCGAAACCTTCGGCATAGGCCTGCATCAGCCCGTATTCGATGCCATTGTGGATCATCTTGACGAAATGCCCGGCCCCCGCAGGCCCAGCGTGGATGTAGCCGCGCTCGGCGCGCTGATCGTATTTGGCTCGGCCAGGAGTCTTCGTGATGCTGCCCGATCCGGGAGCGAGTGCTGCAAAAATCGGATCTAGGTGCTCGACGGCTTCCTTCGGACCTCCGATCATCAGGCAATAGCCACGATCCAAGCCCCACACGCCGCCCGAAGTCCCGCAGTCTACATAATGGATGCCGCGCTCGGCCAATCGCCTCGCGCGCCTGATATCGTCCTTATAAAATGAATTGCCGCCGTCGATGATGATGTCGCCGGACGCGAGAATCCGCGCGAAATGCTCGACTGTCTCTTCCGTGATCCGCCCTGCCGGCAACATGATCCAGACAGCGCGTGGCTTGCTGGTCAGCGCTGCGGCGACGTCCTCCAGCGATGCTACATCCTTGGCGCCCTCACGCGCGAGCGCGTCTCGCGCTTTGGAGTCGACATCGAATACGATGCATCGATGGCCAGCCTTCATCAGCCGGCGTGCGATATTGCCGCCCATGCGGCCGAGGCCAATAACGCCGATCTCCATGACCACAAACTCCATTTGAATTGCCGGTTCAGGCGAGCGCTTCGGCCACGGCTCGCTCCAACTCGGCCAGACCGGCATCGACATCTTTCAGATGAATTCGCAAGGCGCGGCGGCCGCGCTCGACGAGAACATCGAGATCGCCCTGCGCCTGCGCGGCTTTGACGACGCCGAAACTCAAACGGTGACCCGGTATCTCGATATCTTCGGGATCGTCGGTCGTAATCTGCATGAAGACGCCGATGTTCGGTCCGCCCTTGTAGGCTTGGCCTGTCGAATGCTGAAAACGCGGCCCAAAGCCAAGACAGGTCGCAGCATGAGTTTTGTCGCGAATGCTTTCGCGCATCGCACTCATAGCTTTCGTGTGGGCTTTGTTCCGCTCGATATAGGCGAGAAGGGCCACATAATCGTTCGGTTCGACGCGATCGAAATAGCTCTTCAATATGCCTTGAAGGGTATTGTGGCGGCCGAGCGCAGACGCATTATTCGGATCCGCATAGACGGCAATTCCGTCCTCTCGAAAAAGCGGATGCTCGTCGGGCCACTTATGTGTTTTCTCGTATGTTTTGGTCAGCGCCGCCGTCTTGACCTTGCTCGCCTCGACGTCCGGTTGATCGAACGGATTGATACCGATAACCGCACCGGCCACCGCGGTTGCGATTTCCCAGCGGAAGAATTCCTGGCCGAGATGCCAGATGTCTTTGACCGTGATCCGTGCAACGGGATGACCGGCCTTTTCCAACGCCGATATCGCTTCGCGCTGATACGTATCGGCCATTCCCTCGAGCTCGACGTAAACGAAAAACCGATCGGCGCTGTACTTGTCCGGCGTGCCGAGCGGCTCGTCCGTGAGCGGGATAAGTCCCCGTCCGTTTTTGCCGGTACTCTCGGCGAGGAGTTGTTCGAGCCAGGCGCCAAGATCATCGATCTTCGGCGACGCGACGATCGTCACCTTGTTGCAGCCGAATGAGGCTGCCGCAACGCCGAGCGCAATGCCAAGTTCGACGCCGGGATTCGCGGCCGGCGGAACATCAGGACCGCACGATCGCTCCATGACCGATGCCGTTTCAAGCAGGCGCTTGATATCTACGCCCATGAGAGCGGCAGGAACGAGCCCAAAATTCGACAGCACCGAATAGCGCCCGCCGATTCCCGGCAAGCCATAAAAGATGTGACGGAAGCCCGATCGCTTCGCGCGTTTCTCCAGCGAGGAGCCCGGATCCGTCACGGCGACGAAATGCTCTCCGGCGCGATCTCTGCCCACCGACGCGCTGACCCGCGCGAAGAAATAGTCGAGGAGAATATTGGGCTCGACTGTGCTTCCTGACTTCGACGAAACGATAAAGATCGTCTTGTCCAACTGCACCCCTTCTTCGATCGTGTGGATTTGAGCGGGATCAGTGCTGTCCAAGACATGCAGAAGCGGCCACCCCGATTGGCGGCCGAACGTCTCGGCGATCACCTCGGGTCCGAGACTGGAACCTCCCATTCCCAGAAGAACAGCATCCCCGAAGCCTTCTCGTCTCACGTTGTTTGCGAAAGCTTCCAGTGCGCCAACGTCTCGAAGCTCGCGATCGACGATTTGCAGCCACCCGACCCATTTTTCTTCGCCTTTGTTGGTCCAAAGCGCGGCATCGCCGGACCAAAGAGACCTTACAAGTCCCTTCCTGCGCCAATCGTCTCGCTCCCGATCGATGGCGGCCTGCAGCTCGGGGAAGCCAGTGGAGATTTTTTGGCCAATGTGATCGCCTTCCATGAAAGCGAGGCGCCTTCGCGCAATGGCTCCGCAAAGCTTGTCGAAGGCGTCGGCAAACTGCTGCACCCCATCGACAACCAGCTGATCCGTGATGTCCTTGAGGGAAATCCCTTGTTTGCCGAGCGTCTCAAGAACTAAACGGGCGTCGGCAAGGCGATCTTCGATGGGGTCCGCCTTCGCCTCACCGTGATCGCGGAATGCATCCATCGTCGCGGGTGGCATCGTGTCGACCGTATCGCGTCCGATCAAAGCCTCGACGTAAAGAGTGTCTTTGTGGGCGGGATTTTTTGTGCTCGTCGAAGCCCACAGCAAACGCTGGGTTTTGGCTCCGGCTCCTGCGAGCCGGTGCCAACGCTCGCTTGAGAAGATCGCATTGTATCGTTCGTACGCGAGCTTCGCATTGGCGATCGCCACTTTGCCGCGCAATGAATCTGTGATTTTTTTGTCCGGGAGAGCATCCAATTTTTTGTCCGCGGCGATATCGATGCGGCTCACGAAAAAGCTTGCAACACTTGCGACGTGCGAGACGTCACCGCCCGCCTTCGAGAAATTTTCGAGGCCCGCGACATATGCTTCCGCAACCTCCTCGTAGACGGCGATCGAGAAAAGCAACGTGATATTGATATTGATGCCGGCGCCGATCAGCTCACGTATGGCAGGGATTCCTGCCGGCGAGCCAGGGACCTTCACCATCAAATTCGGGCGATCGACCGCTGCCCAAAGCCTCTTCGCTTCGGCGAGGGTCGCCTCGGTATCGTTCGCGATATAGGGCGAGCATTCGAGGCTGACATAGCCATCGCGGCCACCCGACCGATCATATACGGGGCGTAAAATGTCCGCCGCGTCACGAATATCGGCCAGCGCCAAATGCTCGTAGATGTCAATGACGCGATGATCGCCGCGCAACTGGAATTGCTTCAGCGCACTGGCGTACACATCGGTCTCGGCAATGGCCTTTTCGAAAATCGACGGATTCGACGTGATGCCCTTCAAGCCGTCGCGTTCGATAAGCGAGCGAATTTTTCCGCTCGTGATGAGGTCGCGCCTCAAATCATCCAGCCAGATCGACTGGCCGAAGCTTTCGAGTTGTTTCAGCCTGTTCACTTCGCGCTCCCTTCCATCAGGGCCATCTGATGTTTGGCTGCGGCGACAACGGCTTCTACGGTGAAGCCGAACTTTCGCATGACATCTTTGATCGGCGCCGACGCACCGAACGTGCGCATTCCGATCCGCGCGCCATCGACGCCGACATACCGATCCCAGCCGATCACCGAGCCTGCTTCGACGGAAACGCGCGCCTTGACGCCTCGAGGCAAGACGCTCTCGCGATACTCGGCGTCCTGTTCTTCGAACAGCTCCCAAGACGGCATGCTGACGAGGCGTGCGGCAACGCCCTTCCGCTTCAACTCTTCGAACGCTTCCGCGCAGATCGAGACCTCGCTTCCGGTGCCAATCAGGATCACGGCTGGAGTGCCCTGCTTGGCATCCGCCATCACATAGGCGCCGCGCGCAACACCCGTCGCGGGAGCAAACTTCTTGCGATCGAAGGTCGGCAGAGGCTGGCGGCTAAGAGCGAGGCACGCGGGGTTCTTCTTCAGCTGCATCATTACGCGCCAGGCCTCGACCGTTTCGTTCGCGTCGGCGGGTCGCAATGTGATGAGCCCTGGAATGCCACGCAGAGCCAGCAGCTGTTCGATGGGCTGATGTGTCGGGCCATCTTCGCCGAGCCCGATCGAGTCGTGCGTGAAGACGTATATCGCCGGAATCTCCATCAACGCGCTCAAACGAATGGACGCTTTCATGTAGTCGGAAAAATTGAGAAAGGTGGACCCGTAGGCTCGCACACCGCTGAGCACGAGGCCGTTGACGATGGCGCCCATTGCATGTTCGCGAATACCAAAATGCAAATTGCGCGCGCCGTAGTTGTTTGCCTCGACGTCACCACCGCCATCGATGTTGGTTTTCGTCGACGGAGCAAGGTCAGCAGCGCCGCCGATGAAGAGCGGATCGTGCGCGGCGATCGCGTTTAGGGCTTTGCCTCCGGAGGCTCGCGTCGCAAGGCCTTTGGCGTCCGCAGGAAAGCTCGGCAGAGCCGCATCCCATCCTTGCGGCAAGCCCTTGGATTCGAGCAGGTCGAATTCCGCAGAGAGACCGGGACACTTGGATCTGAAGTCTTTAAGACTCTTGTTCCAAGCTTGCCAAGCTTGTTTGCCGCCTGCGCCGATACCGGTCTCGAAATGCTTCGTGACGCCATCCGGGACAAGGAACATTGCATCCTCTGGCCAACCGTAGCTGCGTTTTGCCAGACGAACTTCTTCCTCGCCCAACGGTTCGCCATGCGCTGCGCTCGTGTCGTGCTTGTGCGGAGCGCCATAGCCGATGTGGCTGTCGGCGATAATCAACGACGGAACATCGGGCGTATCGCGGAATTTCGTCAGCGCCTCGGCAAGTCTTTCGGTATCGTTGACATCGCCTACGTGGTCGACGTTCCAACCATAGCTGAGAAAGCGGTCGCCCACGTTTTCACTAAAAGCGAGGTCCGTGTGGCCTTCGATGGTCACGCGATTGTTGTCATAGATCCAGCAGAGATTGCCGAGCATCAGATGACCGGCGAACGAGGCCGCTTCGCTCGCGACGCCCTCCATCATATCGCCATCGCCGCAGACGGCGAAAACGTTGTAGTCGAATAAGGTGAGGCCGGGCTGATTGAACTTCTTTGCCAGCCATTTCCCGGCGAGAGCCATTCCCACACTCATGCCGCAGCCCTGCCCGAGCGGCCCGGTCGTCGCTTCGACGCCGGTGGTGCGGCCATACTCTGGGTGTCCCGGGCATTTGCTGTCGAGCTGGCGGAACGCTTTGATATCTTCCAATGTGACAGCTAGGCCGTTCGGTCTACCTTCTTTGGCGTTCCGCTCTCTGACTCCTGCAAGATGCAGAATGGAGTACAGGAGCATCGAGGCATGGCCGTTCGATAAAACAAAGCGGTCGCGATTGGGCCAATACGGATTATCGGGATCGAAGCGCAGAAAGCGCTGCCAAAGAGTATAAACGAGGGGCGCCAGAGCCATTGGCGTGCCGGGATGACCGGAGTTCGCCTTCTGCACGGCGTCCATGGATAACGTGCGGATGGTATTGATGCACACGTCATCGATATTCAGCTCACGTTGCAAAACTTGCGGTTTTGTTGCGGTGCCGCGGCTCATCGGGCAGATCCAGAAGACTAATCGTCGAATGGCGGCAGCTGGAGCGAGTTGGAAAACACCTTACGAACAGGGCCGCCACGACAGCCGCCACAATGATCGACGTCGAGGGGGAAACGGATCGGCGCTCAACTCGTTCCGCAACAGATGTGGCGACTTTCAAAAAGCCACAACCTCTCTCCCTGGCTTCATCGATGTCGTTCAAAGTACAGGTCGGTCCGGCTCAAATTGCCATTCATCAGGGGCAGACGGTTTTCGTTACGCGTCCCGATGGCCAAGTGAAATCTCCCGGCAACCACGGGCTCTATTTTCGCGACACCCGGCTCATCAGCACTTGGGCGATTTATGTAAACGGTGAGAAATGGGATCTACTGAACGGCGGCGCCGTGGCCTCGAACGCCGCACGTATCCACGCGACAAACCCCAGCTTCATGACCGAAGACGGGCCAATCGCCGCCCGAACCTTGGGTTTACTCATCGGCCGCCATATCGAAGGAGGAATGCACGAAGACATCTACGTCTCGAACAGCGGGCTCGGAGCCGTCCGTTTCAATTTGGAAATCGCCACTCGCGCGGATTTTGCCGACATCTTCGAAGTGAAAGCAAACGCCGTCGTCCGTCGCGGCTCTATAACGACGACGTGGTCGCCACAGAGACAGATGGTTCACGATAGTTACCGGAATAAAGATTTCCATCGCGAAATTATCGTGCGAGCGGACGCCGGCGACGGTGAACATGCCGTCTACGCCAATGGCCGCCTGACTTTCGAGATCGCGCTCAAGCCGGGCGAGGTTTGGCATCGCTGTCTGTACTACGAATTCATTGACGGGAAAGAACGTGTTCTGGCGCCGCGCGGGTGCATCGACACAAGCGGCGAGGAGCGACACTCGCAGAAAATTTCGGAATGGCAAACCACGGTTCTCAAAATCGTGACCAGCAACGAGGAATTCTACCGCAACTTCAATCAAGGCGTACTCGATATGGCCGCGCTGCGGTTGCCGCTCAAGGGAACGAGCGGAATGGTATTCGTTCCCGCGGCGGGCCTGCCTTGGTTCCTGGCTTTGTTCGGCCGCGATACGTTGATCGCTTCGCTGCAGACCATGATCGTCTATCCGGAATTCGCAGAAGGGACGCTCGACGTCCTGGCGCAATACCAAGCGCATGAACGTGACGATTACCGTGACGCCGAGCCAGGGAAAATTCTGCACGAGCTTCGTTACGGCGAGCTCGCCCATTTCCGCCAAATTCCGCACACGCCGTATTATGGCACTGCCGACGCCACGCCGTTATATCTCGTCGCGCTGCACGCCGCCTGGCGCGCGACCGGCGACGCGGATCTTATCGAGCGGCTTCTCCCCACCGCAGAAGCCTGCCTCGACTGGATCGATAAATACGGCGATCGCGATGGCGATGGATTTCAGGAATATCAGACGCGGTCGCCCGCCGGTTACGAGAACATGGGCTGGAAGGACGCAGGAAATTCGATCGTCTATCCCGACGGCGCGCTGGTCGACGGACCAAAAGCGCTGTGCGAATTGCAAGGCTATGTTTACGACGCATGGCTCCGCATGGCCGAGATCTATGAAGCATTTGATAACAAACGGCGGGCCGGTGCCTTACGCCGAAAAGCGGCGCACCTGTTTGAAAAGTTCAACGAAGACTTCTGGGATGAGGAGTCGGGCTTCTATGCTCTCGCGCTCGACGGCGCGAAGAAGAAGGTCCTGACGGTCGCTTCCAACGTCGGACACTGTCTCTGGTCCGGCATCATCGCGCCGGAGCGAGCAGATCAGGTCGTGAAACGTTTGATGCGTAAGGACATGCTTTCGGGCTGGGGCATCCGCACGCTATCGGCAGATCATCCCGCGTTCAACCCATACGATTACCAGACAGGCGCCGTCTGGCCGCATGATAATTCCCTCATCGCACTCGGCATGAAACGATACGGCTTTCCGCGCGAAGCCGCCCTCGTCGCACGGGAACTGAGCGGCGCGGCGAGCCATTTCCTTCTGAACCAACTTCCAGAGCTCTATGGTGGATTGCAGCGCGAGGAGGACGGCTTCCCAATTCAATATCTCGGTGCCAATGTTCCGCAAGCCTGGGCGGCGGGCACGCCGTTTCTGCTACTTCAAGCGCTTTTGGGACTGCAGCAGGATGCTCCTCGCGGCAAAATTTACGTCGATCCCGTATTGCCCGATTGGTTGCCCGATATCACGCTGAGGGACCTCCGGCTTGGCCGAGCGCGGTTCGATATCCACTTCTGGCGAGATGGAAAAGAGACCCTGTTCGAGGTGCTCAAGGGGGATGCCGCAGCCGTTGAAAGGGCTGCGCTCGCCACACCCGCATCCGCTGGAGGCGTGGATCATGTCCCAACCTGATCGACTGTGGATCGAAGATTACGCGCTAATCAGCGATTGCCAATCTGCCGCTCTGGTCGGACGCAACGGTTCCATCGATTGGCTATGCTGGCCCCGTTTCGACTCCAGCGCGTGCTTTGCCGCTCTCTTGGGAAACCCCGAACACGGGCGATGGCTCATCGCGCCGAAAGCATCTGCCAAGCGGATCACGCGCCGGTACATCGACAACTCTTTGGTCCTGGTCACGACATTCGAAACGGCGAGTGGGACCGCAGAACTGATCGATTTCATGCCACCGCACGACGAGAGCGCGGATCTGGTCCGCATCGTTCGCGGTGTCGAAGGGCATGTCCCGCTGCATATGGAGTTGATTATTCGCTTCGAATACGGCGCGTTCGTCCCTTGGGTCGAACGTTTCGACGAGAGCCTCCGCGCGATTGCCGGTCCCGATATGGTCATTTTGCGCGCGCCTGTGGATTTGCGTGGCGAGGATCTGACGACCGTCGCGGATTTTCACGTTTCAGCCGGTGAAAATGTGCCCTTCGTTTTGAGTTACGGTCCCTCACAACGCAAGCCGCCCGAAGGTGTGGACCCGGAGGCCGCGCTCAAAAGCACAGAAGCATATTGGCGCGACTGGTCCGGCCATTGCGTTTCGGCTGGACGTTGGACACCCCTCGTCAAACGCTCGCTGTGCGTATTGAAAGGCCTGACCTACGCTCCAACCGGTGGCATCGTTGCTGCCCCCACGACGTCACTGCCGGAGCTAGAGGACGGCGTCCGGAACTGGGACTATCGATACTGCTGGCTGCGCGACGCGACGTTGACTCTGCTCGCTCTTGGAAGCGCGGGCTACTACGAAGAAGCGCGCGACTGGCGTGATTGGCTTGTTCGGGCCATTGCAGGCAGCCCGGACCAACTGCAGATCATGTACGGGATCAATGGCAAGCGTCGTCTGCAGGAATGGGTGGTCGAATGGCTGCCTGGATTCCGGGGCGCACGACCAGTCCGGGTCGGAAACGCCGCCGCCACTCAACTCCAGCTCGACGTTTACGGCGAGATTACCGACGCCATGTACCAAGCGCGCGCACACGGGTTGCCCCCTGCGGATCGTTGGCATGCAATCTCTCTCGCGCTCCTAGATCACCTCGAAACGGCCTGGCGCCAGCCCGACGAGGGGATTTGGGAAGTGCGAGGGCCGCCACAGCACTTCGTTCATTCGAAAGTTCTGACATGGGTCGCGTTCGACCGTATGGTGAGGTGGGCCGAGGGGCACGCCGAAGAGGCGCCGCTGGATCGGTGGCGCTCGTTACGCGACGAAATTCACAACGACGTCTGTTGCAACGGCTTCGACACCGAGCTGAACAGTTTTGCGCAGGCCTATGGCTCGAAGTTTCTCGATGCGAGCCTGTTGCTACTCCCCATCGTCGGCTTCCTGCCGCCGTCCGACCCACGAATACTGGGCACCGTCAAAGCGATCGAGCGCCGTCTTCTGCGCAATGGATTGGTCTACCGCTACGCGACGACCGAGACTGAAGATGGTTTGCCACCCGGCGAAGGAGCGTTCCTTGCATGCAGTTTCTGGTTTGTAGACAATCTTGTCCTGCAGGGTCGCATTGACGAAGGCGAAGCCATGTTCGAACGCCTCGTCTCACTCTGCAACGACGTCGGACTTCTCGCCGAAGAATATGATCCCGTCTCGAAGCATCAGATGGGCAATTTTCCGCAGGCCTTCAGCCACGTCTCCCTCATCAATTCTGCCTACAATCTCACGCTCTACAAGGGCATGTCCGAAGAATGCTCGGAGTGGAACTCACGACGGGCGACAATGCGGCGTGGCGGCTCATCGACTGGGTGTTGAAAGTTTCACTCACAATACGCTTGGAACTTTCTCAATTGCGATGGGGCCGCTTCGCGTTAGGATAGATGGTCATATCGCGAAGCACGCAGCGAAGGCTTTCGAGGCATTTATTCTCGAGCACTACAGGAAGTTCGAATTGGGCCAGGGCTGAAGGCCTTAACCGCGAATGGATGCCGCGGTCTCCTCAGCTCTTTCCAGATTCGCGCGCGCGGCGGAGAGCTGCGGCGAGCGCAGATTCCCCCTCGGGGGCTTTCGTGCTTGGCGCCGTAGCGCTTGAACGACGGACGTCAGCACGGAGATCGCGCGGGGGCGACTGGCTCTCGATTGCTCCCGACTTCATCGTCAGCGCCACGCGCTTGCGGTCGACGTCGACGTCCTTCACCCGCACCTTAACGACGTCGCCTGCTTTGACCACCTCGCGCGGATCCTTCACGAACTTGTCGGCGAGCTCCGATATGTGGACCAGGCCGTCCTGATGCACGCCGACATCGACGAAGGCGCCGAACGCCGTCACATTCGTCACCACGCCTTCGAGCATCATGCCTGGACGCAAATCCGCGATTTTTTCGACGCCCTCCTTGAATTCGGCGGTCTTGAACTCGGGACGCGGATCGCGGCCCGGCTTTTCGAGCTCGGCTAAAATGTCCACGACAGTCGGAGTACCGAAACGTTCGTCGGCGAACTGCTTGGGGTCCAGCGATTTCAGAAAGGCGCTGTCGCCAATCATGGCCTTGATAGGCCGCTTCATTTCTTTGGCGATGCGCTCGACGACGTCGTAAGCTTCCGGGTGAACTGCGGAAGCATCGAGCGGGTTGGCGCCATTCGCGATGCGCAAGAAGCCAGCGGCCTGCTCGTATGCCTTCGGTCCCAGGCGCGCGACCTTTTTGATTTCCGTACGTCTCTTGAAGGCGCCGTTCTCATTTCGATGCAAGACGATATTGCTCGCAATCGTTGCGTTCAGTCCGGCAACGCGCGCCAGCAGCGGCGCCGACGCCATGTTGACATCGACACCGACAGAGTTGACGCAATCCTCGACCACAGCATCAAGCGAACGCGCAAGCTCGGTCTGGTTGACGTCGTGCTGATATTGGCCAACGCCGATGGCTTTCGGTTCAATCTTGACGAGTTCCGCCAACGGGTCCTGCAAACGGCGCGCGATCGATACGGCGCCGCGCAGAGAAACATCGAGGTTCGGAAACTCTTGTGCACCGATCTCGGATGCGGAATAGACCGACGCGCCCGCTTCCGAGACCATCACTTTGGTGAGCTTGAGGTCCGGCATTTTCTTCATGAGATCGCCGGCAAGCTTGTCGGTTTCGCGGCTCGCGGTTCCATTGCCGATGGCAATGATATCAACCTTATGTTTGATGCTGAGCGCGGCCATAGCCGCCAGCGCGCCGTTCCAATCATTGCGCGGCTCGTGCGGATAGACGGTCGCGGTATCAAGAACCTTGCCGGTCTGATCGACGACGGCGACCTTGACGCCGGTGCGTATGCCGGGATCAAGCCCCATCGTCACGCGCGCACCGCCCGGAGCCGCCAGCAGGAGATCCTTGAGGTTCGTTTTAAAAACGCCGATGGCGGCGGTGTCGGAGTCTTCCTTTATGCGCGCCAAAAGATCGGCTGCGAGCGAGCCATGCAATCTGGTTTTCCAAGCAAGCTTGGCTGTTTCGATCAGCCATTTGTCGGCCGCGCGATTGCGCTCGGCGATGTTGAACGCGGTCATGATTTTAGCTTCGGCGGGATGCGCCTGCCCCGGCGCCAATTCGACATCAAGATCGAGGCCGAGAAGCCCTTCGTTGCGGCCACGCAAAAGAGCCAACGCGCGATGCGACGGAATCTGGCGGGCGGCCTGACGAAAATCGAAATAATCGGAAAATTTTGCCCCTTCGGTCTCTTTGCCTTTCAGAACTTTCGACGTGACGAGCCCGGTCGACCAAAGCCACTGGCGTAAATCGCCGACGAGTTTGGCGTTCTCTGTCATCCGCTCGATCAGGATGGAACGCGCGCCCTCCAGCGCCGCCTTGCCATCGCTCACGCCCTTATCGACGGCGACGAACTTTTCGGCCTCTTTCGATGGATCGAGCGTGGGATTGGCAATCAGCGCGTCAGCCAGCGGTTCAAGTCCGGCTTCGCGCGCGATCTGAGCTTTGGTTCGCCGCTTCGGCTTGAATGGCGCGTAGAGGTCTTCCAGGTCGACCTTGGTATCGGCCCCGCGGAGTGCGCGTTCGAGCTCCGGCGTCAGCTTGCCTTGCTCGGTGATACTCTTGAGCACAGCCGCGCGCCGGCCTTCGAGTTCGGTCAGGTATCCAAGGCGTTCTTCGAGCTTGCGCAACTGCGTGTCATCGAGGCCGCCGGTCTTCTCTTTGCGATAGCGCGCGATGAACGGCACAGTCGCGCCATCGCCGAGGAGTTCGACGGCTGCCGTTACTTGGGCAACCTGAACGTTAAGCTCTTTGGCGATGCGGGTGTTGATCGAGTCCAAGCAATATCCTCTAGCGCAGTTTGGTTCTGACGATACTCGGCCGGCAGGCGGCACAACGAAGCGCTCGCCCCACTGGTGTGGCCGAATGAAAAAAGTTATAGCACTCAATCGCTCACATCAAAGCAGGCAAGTGATTTTTTGCCGCTTTGGCGCGCTGTTCTGGGAGCTTGCGTGGGCAATCGTCAGCGCGTCATCTCCAAGCAAAAGCCTGAATGAGCTTGTCGCGGATGCGTGGGCCTTGGGAGCCATCGAGAGCGCCCCGAAAGCGGAGAAGGACGTTTCGTGCAACCACAGAAACCTTCTTACGTAAGGGCAGTTCTTTCCAAAGCACTTTGTTTTGGAGCAAAAGGCCCATGCTCCCTTTCGAGGTTCCGATCCTTTTGACAATCCTATAAAGGTCCGTTGAATCTATGCATGAGGCGATAATTGCGGGTTCGCGCGCCAACACCTTCGCGAATTCCTCATTCATAGCGTCGATTTGATGGTCGGAATTCTTAGCGCCATTGATCCGATCGCCTAGAATTTCAAACCGCGAAAAGTTGTTATTGCCGTGAATCCTGTAGAATCCGAGAACCGTCGGGATAACCAACGATCCCCCTACGACGTGCGCGAAGCGCGCGAAATAGTTGTCGGCCGATATTCTGATCATTTCGGGCCGCTCGGGACGGATGAGCTTTATCACTGACGTTCGGAACATCATTCCCGACGTCGCCGACCAAGCCCAATTCCGATATCCCTTTGGAAGCAAAACCGCAGTCGCCGGCTCCCGATCGTGCGAGAGGGGCCAAATTTCGATATCTCCACTTTGCGGCCTCAGAACGAAACTGTTCGAAAGAAAGGGAACCGCACCAGAAATAATTTGGCCGCGAAAATCTATCACCGCCATATTCGAACTCGTAAAGGCGCATCCAGCCGTGGCGTTCAAATGATACCGGACATGCGTTTGTACGAAATCGGGCTTCAGCAGATCGTCGCCATCGACCCAAACAATAAACGGAGCGGTCGAGGCCTCCAAGGCGTCGAGCATTGCAGCCATCTGGCCGCCGTTACTCTTGCGCCGAATGAATTTCGCATTCATTTCGGTCGCGTCGAGAAGCTCTTGGATCTTGTCTGATGTTCCGTCCGAAGAGTGATCGTCAACGACGACAAATTCGATATTTTCGTAAGACTGGTTGAAGGCAGAATTCAGGGCTGCTTCGACATATTGCGCTTGATTGTACGCGCACACGGCGACGGTCACGCGCGGCATCGTGTATAAGCTTCGGTCGACCATGTTCATCATGCGCTCTATCTCGAAGGTGCCTGGGCCGAGCGGCCTTTAACATTCTCTCGATGCGGTTCCTCGGAATATTCGATCGCCGTCAAAATCGCTGTCGGGTTGCATCTTCGAGCAAGCAAAGTCCAGATCGCAGCTCGTCACACCGCGATGCTTCCACTGAATTCGTAGAAAAGGTCGTCTAGACGATGTGGAGCAGTCTCGTTACGGCCCATAGGATAACGACTACTGCGAGGATGCCCAGCCAGATATTTTCGCGCCGGACAAACGCCGCAAG